>JBPPMG010000325.1:0-23475 GCA_051305935.1 Thermoanaerobaculia bacterium | reverse complement strand
GTCGCGCTTGCTGCCGCCACCTTCGCGAGGTGCGCGAGGATCTTCGTGATGACGCTCCGCTCGGTGATGACCGCGACGATCCGCATCGTCGCGCCGCACGCGCAGACGAGCGGATCGGCTTCGTAGACACGGCGGATGAGCGCGGCCCAGTTCTTCCGGAGCGGTTTGCGCTCGGCCGTGTCGGGCTCGGAGGCAACCGCGGAATGGACGGCGGCCGCGGGGCGCACGTCGCCACTCTTGGCGCGAGCTGCACACGCGTCGTTGCCCACGGCCTCATGCCTGTTCGCGGTCATGGACACCTCGACCTCGGCCTCCGCCCGCCGTCGCCTGGCCCTCACGACCGCGGCGTAGTAGCCGTAGTACCGGATCGAATGCCCCGCGCGGCTCCGGCAATTGCGTGACCACCCGCGCCAGGAACTCGAGCTCGTCGATCCGCTCGACGTGTCTCCGGGATCCCGCAGTCCAGGTAGCGCGCGACGGCCTCGTCGGCGAGCCCTCGCCAGAATCCGAACCCCTCCTCGAAGCGCTCTTCCCACGCCTGGTGGAGCCGCTCGTAGTGCGTCTCGGCGAGTGTCCACAGTGGCGTCGCGCGCGGGTTGCGCGGACGGTAGAACGGGACGGGCTCCATCGCCCGCGGCGGGAGCGAGTGTCAGTCCAGGGCGGGGATGGTGGCCCGATCTCAGGACAAAGCGCTCCACGAGCGAGGTTTGCGTGGGCTCGTGCGCCGAACGGGATCGATCGCGCGGCGTCAAAAGCGTTTGACGCGTTCACGAGATGGCTTTCGAGGAGGGAGGTACTGCTCGGCGCAGCGGCTACTCTCTCATCCGGGGCACTATCTCCTCTTTCAATTCATGCCGACCGGCAAGTGGCGAAACAGACCAGCCGCGGCAAGATCGACCTGGATTGCTTTGTCGAGGATTGCATCCGGGCCAGCAAAGAGGATCGCGCGCAGGAAGCGGTGGGAGAGGTGCTTGCTCGCACCGTGCACGACCCTCGCTCGATGTTGCTCGCGGTCGGTGAGCCTACTCAGGCTGGCCTAACCGTTCTTCACCGCTCCGCCACCTTGACCATGTTCGCCGCCGCATGGACTCCGGAGATGAACCTCATGCCGCACAACCACCTGATGTGGGCCATGATAGGCATCTACACGGGTCGCGAGGACAATATTCTGTGGCGAAGGTCAGATGAAGGTGTGACAGCGTTCGGCGCGAAAGCCTTGTTCGAGGGGGACATCGTGGCCCTGCCGGACACCACGATTCACTCCGTCACGAATCCGCTCGAACGGTTCACGGGTGGCATTCATATCTATGGGGGTGATTTCTTTGCCACCACCCGCAGTCAATGGAACGCGGAAACCCGCGCCGAGGAGCCGTCGGATGGGAACGTGATACGTGCCATCTTCGAGCGAGCCAATGAGCGCATGCAACGTCTCGAGCGAAACCGGGAGTAGCTCGAGGTTCCGCTCTGGGGTGCGATTCGAGGCTGCAAGCCACTGAACGATGCGCGGCAACGAATGGCGATCCGCTCTTTCTTTCTGCATTTTCCACTCTGCGAAATCGGAATCGGGGTCACAGCTTCGATTGTGCATTCCCGGGACACGCGAGCCCGCTGCTGGATTCCAGACGGGCTGGACCGCCCGTCCAGATACCCATCGACCCGACAGTCACCCGAGTGAGCGAATCGATCGCATCTCTCGACAGGGGGAACTTCGGCCCGGGATGGCGTATCCCGCGCTGTTGAGGGATCTCCGTCAGTCGTGGAAACCTCGCGAACCCTTCCGCGGTCCGGCTGCAATAATCGAAGCGACCACCCCGCGTCCTGGCCTTGCGTACCTCAATGAGGAGTGCTGCGGCATCGCGGGAGATCGCAGGTACCCTGACGGCGAGAGACACGCGACGATGAATGACAAGATCGAGCTGACCACTTGTTATTGGGAGCCTGAGCGCGTCCGTCTGCCGCGAGTCGAGTTACTACGTAGTTTGTACTCTTCCACTCCGCACATTCGAGTACTACGTTCGAATGGCCCTGGAGTGAACGCTGGCTCACGAAACGAGTTCGATGTGTTGGAAGTGTTTCCCGCTTTTCGTTGGGCATCCTGGTTCGCTCGCGACGAACAAGGCAAAGGTTAAGGATGCGATGGACAATAAGGCGAAGAACAAGCCCAGAACCAACGCCCAGGCCGGCCGCAAACCGAGTGCCCTCGATGAAACGGGCCGATTCCTCGCCATGGCAGGGACGGAGGAGAGCGACCAGTTCCGGGAGCTCATGGCGCACCTTCAGCAGGTCTTCTGGATCGGAGACAGCGCCGACAGCATCGTTCGCTACGTCAGCCCCGCGTACGAGACGATCTGGGGGCGCAGCTGTCAGAGTCTTCGCGAGGACGCCACTTCGTTCGCCGATTCGATCGTACCGGAAGATCGCGAGCGTATGGAAGGGGCGATTGCCGGCAAGCGTGCAACCCAGGGCTATGACGAGGAGTTCCGAATCCTGCGGCCGGATGGCGAGATGCGATGGATCCGGGCTCGCAGCTATCCGGTACAGGATGAACGTGGCGTGGTTAGGCGCTTTGCGGGAATCGCCGAAGACATCACCGGACGGAAGGCCGCCGAGAAAGAACGGTCGCGCCTTGCGGCCATCATCGAATACTCGGACGGCGGCGTCGTGAGCATTACGCCCGACGGCATCATCGTCGGGTGGAACGACAGCGCGGAACGCCAGTATGGCTACACGGCAGAAGAGATCGTCGGCTGCTCTCTCTCGGTTCTTTTCCCTCCCGGGAAGTATCCGGAATACGCCGCGATCATCGAGAAGGTCCGACGCGGCGAGCGCATACCAAAATACGACACGGTGAGGCAGCGCAAGGACGGCACCATCGCGAACGTTTCCGTCGGCATCATTCCCATCGAAGTCCGAGATGGCGCGCTCCCCGGCGCCTCGGAAATCGGGCATGACATCGAAAGGATCAAGGGCCTCGAGAAGCAGGTCATCGAGGCACAGAGAATGGAGGTGGTCGGCAAGCTGGCATCGGGTGTCGCCCATGATTTCAACAACATTCTCTCGGTCATCATGAGCTATGCCGAAGTGCTGCTGCGGGCGCTCGGTGACGACCATCCGACACGCAAGTATGCCGATGGGATCAAGAACGCGGTGGTTCGTGCGAGCGGGCTGACGCGACAACTCCTCCTCTTCAGCCGCAGGCAGCCGGTGCAGCCCGTCGTGCTCGACCTCAACGCGGTGGTCTCAGGGGCGGCCGATCTCCTCGGTCGGCTCCTTGGCGAGCACGTCACGCTTTCGATCGTTACCGATCCGGACATCGCTCCAGTCAACGGCGACTCCGGTTACATCGGCCAATTGCTGCTCAACCTGGCGGTGAACGCCCGTGATGCCATGTCGGGCGGTGGCGTTCTCACCATCGCCACGAAGAATGTGACGGCGACCGAAGCCGGTTCTGAAGTTCCCCTGGCAGTGCCTCCCGGCGATTATGTGATGCTCAGTGTCAGCGACACCGGATGCGGGATGACCGACGAGGTCAAGGCGCACATCTTCGAGGCATTTTTCACCACGAAGGCCGACGGTACCGGGTTGGGGCTTGCGACCTGCTGGACCATTGTCCGGCAGGTCAACGCTCACGTCCAAGTCGCCAGCGAGCTCGGCAAAGGGACCACGTTCGACGTCTATTTCCCCGCCATCGCTGACGTGGTCGCCGTGCAGACTCGCTCTATCCAGCCGGAAACGCTCCCGAGCGGAACGGAATTGATCCTGGTCGTCGAGGATGAACCAGCGGTTCGCGAAGTGGCCTGCACCGTGCTGGAGTCTCTCGGTTACGAGGTGCTGCAGGCTTCCAACGGGCGGGAGGGATTGCGAGTGGCCCAGGAGCACACAGGGGCGCCGATCCGCCTCGTCCTCACCGATGTCGCGATGCCGCAAATGAGCGGCAAGGTGATGGCCGAGTGGATGAAGACCAGCTACCCTGACATCGGGATTCTCTTCACCTCGGGGTACACGAACGAAATCGTTGTTAGGGACGGCGTGCTCGATGCAGACGTCGGGTTTCTCGCCAAGCCTTACACCATCGCCGAGCTCGCCGCCAAAGTGCGCGGCCTGCTGGATGGATCGAGTTGATTGGAAATCCCTTGCCTGACGAACAGAGCACCACCCCGAACGAGTCCTGGATGCCGGTAAGGCTTCTCACGCTCGCCGTTGCTTTGACGATCGTCGCGGTCGCGTGGTCCGCATGGCTGATCGTCGACTTGAAGGACGACTACCGGCTCGCCGGAGAGCGATCGACCCGAATCGAGCGTCTCCTCGGGGGTGTCAGCCATTTCGACGAGGTGCTCAGCGGATCCGTGCGGCTGGTGGTCGCGACCGGGGACACGAAGTGGGAGGATCGCTACCGCCGGTTCGAGCCGCGACTCAACGCCTCGATCGACGAGGTGAAGACATTGGCAGCCAGCCCCTCCACGTTGACGGCAGTTGCCCGACTCGACGAGGCGAACGCCACGTTGGAGGCGATGGAGAATCGCGCGTTCGCGCTGGTGCGCGTCGGGCGGATCGACGAAGCTCGCGCCTTGGTATTCAGCGACGGGTACGAAGCCGAGGAGAAGCGATACGCGCAGTCAATTGAATCGGTCATCACAGCAGTCGGATTGGATGCCCGGGAGGCTGAGCGCAGCGATCGACGCCTCGATTTCCTTTCGTTGCTCGGTGCGATCGTGGTTGGCGCGGCATCACTGCTCACGTGGGTAGCCATCGTGCGGAACGTGAATCGGTCGCATGTTCAACTGCAGCGGGCATTGATCGACCGCGCCGGCGCGGAGCAAGCGTTGCGGCAGGTGCACGACGAACTGGAGGTGCGCGTCGATCAGCGCACGGCGGAATTGGCCGAGGCAAACGAATCTCTCCATGCGTGGGCCGCCGCGCGAGAGCAGGCCGAGGAGGCTTTGCGCGAAAGCAATGAGCTGTTCCATCAGTTGGCAGACAACATCGCTGACGTATTCTGGGTCCGTTCACCGGACGCCCGCGAGCTGCGTTACGTCAGCCCGGCCTACGAGAAGATCTGGGGTCGTTCCACGGAAAGCCTGCATGCGGATCCGCAACAATGGATCGACTTCGTGTTCCCGGAAGACCGCGACCGCGTGCAGAGCGAGTTCGCTTCGATGGTGGGAGACGCGCTCAGCCTGGACATCGAGTATCGCGTGGTGCGGCCCTCCGGGGAGATCCGGTGGGTGCATCTGCGCGCCTCTCAGGTTAGGGATGCCGCGGATCAGGCGATCAACCACATCGGAATCGTCACGGATATCACCGATCGAAAGAGTGCGGAGGCGACCCGCGACCGCCTCGCGGCCATCCTCGAAGCCACCACGGACTTTGTGGGCTTCGCCGATCCCGGAGGGCTGGTCCTCTATATCAACCCGGCCGGCCGCAGAATGGTCGGCCTGACTCCTGACGAAGACATCACCAGGATGAGCATCGCCGACGTCGTCCCCGATCCTGCGACCAGCCCCACGTTAACCGCGGGAGTTCCCACTGCCATGCGAGACGGGACGTGGAGCGGCGAGATGACTCTCTTGAATCGGTCCGGGCAGCACCTCCCAGCCTCCCAGGTCATCACCTGCCACAGGGCCCCCGACGGCAGTGTCGAGTACATCTCCACCATCATTCGTGATCTCACCGAGGTCAAGCGACTCGAGGCAGGATTGTTGCGATCTCAGAAACTGGAGACGGTCGGCCGGCTTGCAGGCGGGGTCGCCCACGAGTTCAACAGCATTCTGACGGCCATCATCGGCCGGAGCGAGTTGCTGCTCGCCGCTCTTCCC
This sequence comes from Thermoanaerobaculia bacterium, assembly GCA_051305935.1. Taxonomy (GTDB): domain Bacteria; phylum Acidobacteriota; class Thermoanaerobaculia; order Gp7-AA8; family Gp7-AA8; genus JACPDH01. Next base: position 17,659 of record JBPPMG010000325.1, on the reverse strand, counting down.
GCGGGAAGCCCGGGCGCACCACACGCAACCGAAATCCGCAAGGCCGCCGATCGTGCCGCGACGCTGACCCGGCGGCTCCTGGCATACGGGCGCAAGCAAACCCTCTTCCCTGTCAGGCTCGATCTGAACCTGGCCGCTCGGAACATGGAGGGCACGCTCAGCCATCTTCTTGGCAGCAATGTCGACGTCCGCCTCGTCCTCGCCGACGGCCTCCACGCGGTGAGGGCGGACCCCGGACAGATCGAGCAGGTCATCGTGAACCTCGCCATCAACGCGGGCGATGCCATGCCCGACGGCGGAAAGCTCACTGTCGAAACCGCGAACGTCACCTTCGACGAGGAGCTCGCCGGTCGTGAGCCTGATCTGAAGCCGGGCGACTACGTCATGCTGGCGATCACCGATACCGGCACAGGAATGAGCCCGGAGGTGAAATCGCGCGCCTTCGAGCCTTTCTTCACCACGAAGGATATCGGCGTTGGCACAGGCCTCGGCCTCTCCACCTGTGACGGCATCATCAGGCAGAGCGGCGGCCATATCACCGTGTATAGCGAGGTGAACCTGGGCACGTCGTTCAAGGTCTACCTGCCGCGGGATGAGCAGCCGGCCTTGGAGCTTCCGGCACCTCGGAAATCGCCCAACCTTCCGCGAGGGACGGAAGTCATTCTTCTGGTCGAGGACGATCCCGCGTTGCGCGAGATGTCTGCCGTTTTGTTGCGTAGGCTTGGCTATGCCGTCCTGGATGCGGACTGTGGCGCAAACGCGTTGAAGCTGGCCGAAGAATATGGTGACACCGCCATCGACCTGCTGTTCACCGACGTGGTCATGCCGGAGATCAGCGGCGCGGAGCTGGCTGACCGCATTCGCGCGTTGCGGCCAACGACGAAGACACTCTTCACCTCCGCCTACACGGGAAACGCCATCGCCCATCGGCGAATGCTGAGCCCCGGCGACGCGCTGTTGCAAAAGCCGTTCACGCCGAGCGCACTGGCCATCAAGGTCAGAGAAGTGCTCGACCGTCAGGCGGCCTGACGGTAGGGGAATCCATCCGCAACACCCTGCTGACTATCGTCAGAATTGCATCAGCCGTCTGTGGCTTCTGGATGACCGCGAGCGAGGGATAGGAAAAAGCATTTCGCGCTCGAGTCCACGGACTGCGATTTCTCGAGTTTGTTGCCGCGATTTCCATCCGTGCCGACGATTTTGAAACGATCGCGAGGAAAGTAGACGCGGTTTCGCGGGTTGCGGCCGTGGGAGCGAGGCGGGAAGGGCGCCTTCGGCGCGCTTGCGCTGGAGAATGCACCGGTCCGAACAGCCCTCGCCCCGTCCGGTGATCGCACCAGCCTGTTGCCGATCCCTCCGTCGCGCTTGCTGCCGCCACCTTCGCGAGGTGCGCGAGGATCTTCGTGATGACGCTCCGCTCGGTGATGACCGCGACGATCCGCATCGTCGCGCCGCACGCGCAGACGAGCGGATCGGCTTCGTAGACGCGGCGGATCAGCGCGGCCCAGTTCTTCCGGAGCTGTTTGCGCTCGGCCGTGTCGGGCTCGGAGGCAACCGCGGTATAGGCGGCGACCGCCGGGCGCACGCCGCCAGCCTCGCCGCGAGCTTCACCTGCATCGTTTCCGACGGCATCATTCCCGGCCGCGGTCATGTGCGCCTCGGCGTCGGCCGTTGCCCGCCGTCGTTTGGCCCTCACCACCGCGGCGCAATAGCCGTAGTACCGGATCGAGTGCCCCGCGCGGCTCCGGCAACTGCGTGACCACCCGCGCCAGAAACTCCAGCTCATCGATCCGCCGGGCGTCATCCCGGACATCATCCCGGCTCCCGTCCGCACTCCCACGCTCCTCGGCATGCCCGCGACCTGTCCGGTAGAGCACCTCGCCCGTCTCGCGGTCCCACTCCATCCGTTGCAAACTCACCGGCGGCCGGGCGAGGTAACGCGCGAGCCTCCCGGGGGCCGTCGCCGTCGCCGGGCTGAACGACGACCTCGTTGTGAACCGAGAAACCGCTCGCGCACACGCCAGCCGAGAATCATCTCCACCCGATCCTCGTCGATCAACTCCGCGTCGAGCAGCAGCCGCAGCACCTTGTGACGGAACAGCCGCGCCGCCGCGCCCGCACCGACGTAAGGGACGGCACCCACGTCCCCTCCTTTGTCCACCCACCGCGCGACGCGATCGCATGGACGTGCGGATGCGCGTTGACCGAGCTGCCGAAGGTCTGCGGCACCACGACCATGCCGGGGCGGACGCCAGGATCGGCGGCCGCTTCGGCCATCATCGCGCGAACCGTCTCCCACGCGGCACGCGAGAGATCGCAGACGCCCGATTCCGGCAGGCCCGCCATAGCGGCGAACCAGTAGGCGCCTGCGTCGGCAGACTTGAAGACTCCGTTGAACATGCCGGCGTGAATCGTCGAAGGGCTCAATGGATTGATCGCCAAGTCGTAGACGTGCAGGTCAGTCAGCCCTGTGGAAGAAACGACCCATGTGCCGCCAGAGTCTTTGGATTTAAAGACCCCGCCGCCATTGAAGGTTCCAGCGTATAGGGTGGATGGCGTCGTTAGGTTGATCGCTAGCGCGCGAACATCAAAGGCAGTTAGCCCTACATTTGCAGGCGCCCAATTTCCTCCGGAGTTGCTTGATCTGATAACTCCACCACCGCCGACTACGCCCGCGTAGAGTTTGTTGGGGGCCAGCGGATTGATTGCCAGGGCTGCCACGATCTTGCCCGTTAGCCCCGTGTTAGTCTCGGCCCAGGAATTGCCGCCGTCCGTGGAGCGCTGGTTTCGATGACGCAGACATTCATCGACACGATCGTCGTCTGCAGCTTCACCGATATCGCCATTATTTGCACCGGTGCCTGGACGTCAGGGGCGGATGGAGCCGCCATGACGCAACTCGCATTTCATCGGGGCCTGCCCGGCGAGTGGGGCGGCTACATCGTGGCCGCAGGCCTGTCGATGTTCGCCTTCTCAACCATCCTGGGGTGGAGTTACTACGGCGAGAAGAGCATCGAGTTCCTGCTGGGGGAACGGTCGAACCTTCCGTACCGGATCCTGTTCGTCATCGCGAGCTACTTCGGCGCCGTTCACACGATGAGTTTCGTCTGGACCCTGTCGGACCTCATGAACGGCCTTATGGCGCTGCCTAACCTGATCGGGCTGCTCCTGTTGAGCGGGCTGATCGTGAGGGAGACTGCCGCGTTCAGAGCGCGGGAAAAGGAAGCCGTGGCGAAGCCATAGACGCCGAAGCAGGAAGCCGACGAGACGACGGGCTCAGGGCTTCACGTTTGCGAAGCTCTGTACCCCACTGACCGCGTCGCCTGACCGATCCCGGCGACCGCGCAAGGCGGAGCACCCCCCCCGCGGGGAGTGTCGATTCCTCGAGGCCCAGGAATCACCGGAAAGTTCGGCCCGATGCGCAATACTCTGACGCCCTGACCGCCAGTCATGCCTTTGCCCTAACGCAACCCCTCCAGCGTGAAGAGCTTCGTCCGGGTGCGCCAGACACCGTAGGCGTAGCTCTTTCCATCGGCCGCAACGGAGGGATCGTTGATCGAGAGAAGCGACGTCCGATCGGACGGATCGATCGTGAGAACCTTTTCCCGTTTCCCTGTCGCGACGTCGACGCTCTCCACGTCGACCGGCGCCTGATCGCCGCCGGCAACCAGGATCCCCTTGCCGTCGGTCGACCATCGGATCCATTCGTCCTCGAGCGTCAGCCCCTTCACCTCGACAGGCTCTCCTCCTTCCAGCGCGAAGATCAGTCCGCGTCCGGCGTCGTCCCTCACCGCGACTCGCGTTCCGTCTGGTGAGACGAGAGGATTCTTGTGCAGCCCTTCAGGAGTGACTGGCTTCATCGGCCCCCCATCGAGAGACCTGACGTAGCACCTCCCGCGGCTTCCCTTCGTCCAGCCACAGATGAGGATCGTCTTCCCGTCTGGCAGCCAGCGAGCTCCGCTGTAGCTCTCCAGCCCGTTCGGGTCGACGTTCCTCGCCTCGCCCGCTCCTGTCGGATATGCGACCAGACGCTGCGGAGTCGAGTAGACCAGCACGAGCGCCCATTTCCCGTCGAGAGAAAGATCCTGTGGCAATCCTTCGCCTAACCGCACGACCGGAGAGTCGGGCAGCCTGCGAAGGCAGGTGGCGTAATTCGAGCCCGCGTATGCCGACTCCTCGTCGAACAGAAGCATCGTTCCGTCGAGCGAAAGGTGGCCGTTTCCCGAGGCATCGAGCCACGAGAGATCGCGCTCCTTCGTCATCCCGGCGACGCGTCCCCAGACCTCGAAGCTGATCTGATACTTGCTGACCAGCCAGCGGCCATCCGCCGCGATGTCGTGAATGACCAGCCCTTCGGAGTCGGAGCGCACGAGGCGCTCGTTGCCCGCGAGATCGACCGCGTTGATGTTGTAGATGGCGCCGGCCCTGTTCGCCGAGTAAATGATGCTCTTCCCGTCCCGGGCCCAGGCGATTCCTTCGGCGCCCCAGTAGCCGTCGGCGAGCGTCGTGACCTTGCCTTCGAGATCGACGACACGGATCGGCCCGCGGTCATCCCACTTCTGCGGGTGCTCGAAAAACGCGATGTGCTTGTTGTCGGGTGAGATCTTCAGGTCGCTGAGATATCCCGCCGCCGTGTGGAGCACCTTGCCGATCGGATACTCGAGCCTGTCGACGCCTTCGACGGTGCGGATGATCGCAAGCTCGCTGCCGTCGGGCGAGAACGCCGCCTGTCGAACCCCTTCGAGAATCTCCCGCGGCGCGGCTCCGCCGACTGGCAGACGCGCGAGCGTCCCTTCGAACTGGCGATGGCTCATGAAGTGCGGCTTCGTGAGGACCGCCATCTCTCCCTTCGACGAAACCGCCAGAAGGTGCACGTTAGGCAGTCCGGCGTCACGCGGCTCGGGGTAGTCGGGGCTCACCGTGTAGATCGAAGGCGTCGACCCATCCTCCGATGCGCTGAAGATCACGGTCCGCTGGTCGGGCGAAAATGCCGCTTCGAAGACGATGAGCGGCCGGAACGTGAGCGACGTGAACTTCGCGGACTCTGTGACCGGCACAGTGGAAACGTCGGGGGGCGGCGGCGCGTGCCGAAGCCCCGCGTAGTAGGCGGCAGCGGCAGCGACGATGGCGATCAGCAGCAGCGCGATCGGGAGGCGCCTCCCCCGTTTCTCGTGCGGGCCTTCGATCGACGCGATATTCCCCGAGGAGGTCGACGACCCTTCGACCGCCTCGAGCGCGAACGCGAGATCGCGCGCCGATTGAAATCGCTGCGACGGCTCTTTCTCGAGGCAGCGCCTGACGATCCGCTCCACGGCCAGCGGGATGCGCAGATGTTCGCCTGAAAGCTCCGCGGGATCTTCTCTGAGAATCGCACTCGCCGTGTCCGCCGAGGAGCGGCCGTCGAACGCGCGCTTTCCCGACAGCATCTCGTAGAGCACGACGCCGCAGGCGAAGATGTCGGAACGCTGGTCCGCGACCTGTCCCCGTACCTGTTCGGGCGCCATGTAGCCGGCCGTTCCGAGCACCGTGCCGGGCGAAGTCTTCCTCTGCGCCGTCTGGGCATTCGTCAGGTTTTCTTCGTCGGCCGAAGTCGTGAGTTTGGCGAGGCCGAAGTCGAGAATCTTCACCCGGCCGTCGCTCGTCACGAAGATGTTCTCCGGCTTCAGGTCGCGATGGACGATCCCCTTCTCGTGCGCCGCGGCGAGGCCTGTCGCGATCTGTGCACCAAGTTCGAGCGCCTTGCGGATCGAGAGGTGCTCGCCAATCCCCGACTCGCGTCGCGTGTCGCCCAGCTTCTCGCGCAGGCTCGAGCCTTCGAGGAGCTCGGTCACGAGGTAGGGATGCCCCTCGTGCGTTCCCATTTCGAAGACGGTCAGGATGTTAGGGTGGTTCAGCGCGCCGGCGGCCTGCGCTTCCTGCTCGAAGCGCGCGAGCCGGTCGGCATTCGCCGTCACTTCTTCGGGAAGCACCTTGATCGCGACGTCTCGGTTGATGCGCGAGTCGTGCGCGCGCCAGACCTCGCCCATCCCGCCCGCGCCGAGGGGCGAGAGAATCTCGTACGAGCCAATCTTCGATCCAGATGAAATGGTCACGCGGTCTCCTGTTGGAAAGACAAATGACAAATGAAGAATGACAAATTAGGAGAAGCGTACCCTCTCTTGTCATTTGTCATTCGTCATTCGCCATTCGTCATTTCTCAACTCCGCCGCCTTACCACCGCAGCCCTGTCATCGTGAATAGCCGATTCTGGTTGCGGACCACGTCGTACCCGTATCGCTCCTGATCCAATAGTTCGATGTCACTAATCACGAGCAGTCCGCTTCGATCCGCCGGATCGATCGTCAGGAGCTTGCTCCGTGCGCCCGTGTCGAGCTCGACACGCTCGACGACGGCCGGCAGTTGATTGCGTCGAAATACGAGAATGGCTTTCTCGTCAGCGGTCCACTTGATGGTGTTGTCTTCCGGCGTCACACCCTTCACAACAGTCGGCGCTCCACCCTCGACCGGAAAGATCAGGAGATGTCCGGCATTGTCGCGAACGCCGACCCGCGTGCCGCTCGGCGAAACGATCGCGGGCCCGGCGACGCCTTCCGGCGTGACTGGCTTCGCCGCTCCGCCGGCAAATGGCTGCACGAACCATCGCGCTGGCTTGTCATTTTTTCCACCGCAGAGCAGAAGGCGTTTCCCGTCCGGGACCCAGCGCGCGTCCTGGTAGTCGTCGATCGCATCAGAATGGATTTCCTGCATCTCTCCTGCACCGGTCGGGTACGCCACCAGACGGCCCGAGTCGAAGAGCATGGCGAGAGCCCACTTGCCATCGGGCGAGAGATCCCATGCTCCCCCAGGGCCCAGCTTGACGACGGCGGAGTCGATCGGCGACCGGATGCAGACCGCGTACTGCGAGCCGGTGAACGACGATGACTCCGAGAAGAGCATCGTTCCACCATCGGTCGAAAATCGTGGCCCATACGAGTAGCTGAGCCACGACAGATTCTTCTCGGGTTGCGCCGGATCCGTGCGTACCCAGAGCTCGAGGCCTCGCTGGTACTCGCTGACGAGCAGGGTTCCATTCGCGGCAACGTCATTGATGACGAGGCCGCTGCTGTCGCGGTGGAGAGCGCGCGCGGCGCCTTTAAGATCGACCACCTGGAGCTCGTACTCCGCGCCGGAGGTACTGGCCGAAAAGATGATGTGCTTCCCGTCGGGCGTCCACGCGATCCCTTCGACCCCCCAGTAGTCGAGCGTCAGGGTCGTGACTTTCCCCGAAAGATCGACGATCTTGACCGGGCCGCGATCGTCGTACTTCAACGGATGCTCTGAAAACGCGATCCGGTCACCTGCGGGCGCGATTCTGAGGTCGCTCAGATAGCCGGACGAGGTGTGGAGCACCTTTCCGATCGGGTACTCGAGCCGGTCGACCCCACCGACCGAACGGATGATGGCGAGCTGGCTGCCGTCGGGCGACCATGCCGCCTGACGGACGTTCTCGAGAATCTCGCGAGGAGCGGTTCCGCCCACCTGCACGCGCGCGAGCGTCCCTTCGAACAGGCGATGCCCCAGGTACCGCGCCTTCGTCAGCACCGCCATTTCGCCGTTCGACGAGATGGCGAGGAGATGCGTTCCCGGCAGCCCCGCGTCACGCGGCTCCGGATAGTCGGGACTGATCGAATATATGGACGGAACCGTGCCCGCCTCGCAGGCGCTGAAGATCACGGTCCGCTGATCGGGCGCGAATGCGGCCTCGAACACGATGAGCGGGCGATACGTGAGTGGATTGAACGTCACTCCGTTGGCACTAGCCGACTTCGTCCCCAGCCGGGTTCCTGCGAAGTAACCGATCGCGAGGGCGAGCAGCGCTCCCGCGACGACGGTCGCTGCCAGGATGCTTCGCCTCCGCCTAACGCGCGGGCCGACCGCGGCGGCCAGCCCCGACGACGTCGACGATCCCTCGACCGCCTCGAGGGCGAAGGCCAGGTCGCGCGCCGACTGGAAACGCTGCGATGGCTCCTTCTCGAGACAACGCCTGACGATCCGCTCGACGGCCGATGGAATGCGGAGATGCTCCCCTGAAAGCTCAGGGGGATCTTCCCGGAGAATCGCGCTCGCAGTGTCTGCCGATGAGCGCCCGTCGAATGCGCGTTTCCCCGACAGCATTTCGTAGAGTACGACGCCGCAGGCAAAGATGTCGGAGCGCTGGTCCGCGGTCTGTCCCCGCACTTGCTCGGGCGCCATGTAGCCGGCCGTTCCCAGAACCGTGCCGGGCGACGTCTTCCGCTGCGCGGTCTGCGCGTCCGTCAGGTTCTCGTCTCCTGCCGAGGTCGTGAGCTTGGCGAGCCCGAAGTCGAGAATCTTCACCCGGCCGTCGCTCGTCACGAAGATGTTCTCCGGCTTCAGGTCGCGATGGACGATTCCCTTGTCGTGCGCCGCGGCGAGCCCCGTCGCGATCTGCGCGCCGAGCTCCAAAGCCTTGCGGAGCGAGAGATGCTCGCTGCTCCCCGACTCGCGCCGCGTGTCACCGAGCTTCTCGCGCAGGCTTGCACCTTCAAGCAACTCGGTCACGAGGTACGGGTGCCCCTCGTGCGTTCCCATTTCGAAGACGGTGAGGATGTTAGGGTGGTTCAGCGCGCCGGCGGCCTGCGCTTCCTGCTCGAAGCGCGCGAGCCGGTCGGCATTCGCGGTCACCTCTTCGGGAAGAACCTTGATCGCCACGTCGCGATTGATGCGCGAGTCGTGCGCGCGCCAGACCTCGCCCATTCCGCCGGCCCCGAGGGGCGAGAGAATTTCGTACGAGCCGATGCGGCTGCCGGTTTTGATCGTCATGGAAGCACCAAGGATACAAGAGGACACCGCGGCCGGGCTCGAGTATCACGATCCACGGCGCCACCTTTCGGCAAGAAACTCGAGGAGACATCGGGACGAGCCGGTGGAGACGTGGTGGCTGCGAGGCGGAGACATCAGACCTCGTGGCTTCGAGTTGAGAGCAGTCGTCGGCAAGACGCCGTCAATCAGGGATAGGAAAAAGCATTTCGGCCTCGAGTCCACGGACTGCGATTTCTCGAGTTTGTCGCCGCGATTTCCATCCGTGACGACGATACGGAGTCACGGCTGAAGCACGAAGTATTCGAGCGGGACGAAGAGCGGGTAGCGAGAAGGCAGGTAGCGGGTAGGGGCTTCGCTTTCCTCCTGTCGGCGACAATCGAACGCGAAGGTCTGTTTCGTCAACGATTTTGGAGCCGGTTCACGTCGAGCGGAGGTTTCTTTGCTCGGTGCAGATCCCTGGACGACACATCTGGCGTGAGTGGGGCAATCCACCACTCGTAGGATTCAGAAGAACGAAGCCTCATCACCACCATCACCAACCACCATCACGGGTGTGCCGTCAACGCTTGTCACGCGTCGACCTCCAGTCGAGGATGACCCGCACACCGCTCGGTTCCGCGTCGTCGATCCTTCGTATCTCGAGGAATCGCGAATGGTCGGCGGTCGGCGTGATCGCGTCGACGCGCGCGTCGAGCGCGCGCAACAGCCTCGGCGCCGACGGTTCGGGCGACGCGCCACCTGGATCGATCGTCACCGACATCAACCGCGCACCGTCCGCCCCTCGCGACACGTAAACCAGCTCGCGGCTGTCCGCGCTCCAGTGCGCGCCCTCACCGCCATGCTCCGAGACGAGCCATTTGCGATCGAGCGCCGGAAAGGGGCGCATGAAGATCTCACTCGAGCCCGTTTCCGTCGACGTGTAGGCGATCCAGCGGCCGTCGGGAGAAAGGGTTGCGCCGGTTTGCTCGAAAGCGTCTGCCAGGAGCGCACGCTCCTTCTTCTCCTGGAAGTCGTAGAGCCAGACCTGCCGTTTCACGCCTCCCGTCTTAGGTGTCGCCGAAAAGAACAGATAACGTCCGTCGTGCGACCAGCCCGTGAGGTCTGTATCGTGCATCTCTCCGCTGACGACGAGCTCCCGGGGCGTGGTGCCCGCGACCGACTGAACGAAGATGTCCTCGTTGCCGGAGTCGAGGTTCACGAACGCCACCCGTCCGCCGTCGGGCGACCAGACCGGGTTCATCGTATCGTTCACGGCGTGAGTCAGCGGGGTAAGCGCCGCGCGTCCGAATTCTCCGAGCCAGAGCTGCGTGGTGCTCATACCCTCGGTTTTCCCGATGACGAACCGCCTGCCATCGGGAGAGATCGCCGGTTCCGAATACGGCCCCGACATCCCTAACGGCGTGCCGTTACCAACGGCACGATCGGTCCAGACCAGTTCGACCGGTGGCTCCGCGTCTCCGATTGCGTACGCGATGTCGCCTCGCTGCGAAGCCGACGCGAAAAGGCCTCCCATGTTCGCCGCGAACATCACCTTCGAGTCGATCGGCACGCCTTCACTCGCCGCCGTGAGCGTGTCGAGATCGAAAGGAACCGCCGTCAACGCATTGCCTCTGTAGACGAGGATGTATCCGGGATCGACGTAAACGCTCGCGGACGGGTCGGAAAGAACCTTGCGCACCGGCTCGCGCGGGTCGATCGAGCCGACGTAGACCCCTCCGTCCTTTCGTAGCGACTCGGCGTTGTTGCTCCATACAGTGAAGAGAAAGTGCCTGCCGTCAGGCAGCCACTGCGGGAAGCGGTGCGAGCCGTCGACGAGCTTCGAATCGAGCTTTGTGACCTCGGTTTCGGCGCCGCCCAGCGAGGCGAATCGATGGATGCTGCTGTTGGGGTTTGGGGCAAAAAGAAACCCGCCAGTCTCACTCCACGAGGCGCCTCGCGCCCACGGCGCGCACTCGCACACGACCTGAATCGCTCCCGACGAAAGGTCGAGCCGGCGAAGGGAACCGTTGCCGAAGAAGACGATCGACCGCGAGTCGGGCGACCAGACCGGCGACCCCGCCCCGTCGGTACCATCGAGCGGCTTCGCATCGAACGCATCGACGTCGCGGATCCAGAGACGCGACACTCCGGCCTGGGTGACCGTTCCGTACACGACATGCCTGCCGTCGGGCGAGATCGCGGGAGCCTGGGACGGACCGCTGCGCTCACCCTTGTTGAAAAGGATCTCGAGATGCGTCATGCGCGGCGCCGCCGTTCGCGCCGCGCCGAGGCGCGTCGCCGCAAACCACGCGCCCGCGGCACTCAGCGCGCATAGCACCACCACGGCAGTCGCGGCACGAAACCACGAACGACGGGATGGCGCAGCGGAAAGCGCCGCCTGCTCAGGCGCCTCCGGCTCGTCGATGACCGACTCCAGCGCGATTCGCGCCTCGCCGATGTCGCGCATCCGCTTCGACGGGTCGCGCACCAGCGCGCGGCGAATGATGTTGCGCAGCGACTCAGGCGTCGAGGACGGCAGCAACGCCATGTCAGGCGCGTTCTTCAGCACCGCCGCAAGCGTGTCGGAGACGGTCTCTCCCTCGAACAAACGGATGCCGGTCAGCATCTCGTAGAGAACGACGCCGAACGCCCAGATGTCGGCGCGCTTGTCGACTTTCTTCCCTCGCGCCTGCTCGGGGCTCATGTACGCCGCGGTCCCGAGAATTACCCCGGCATGCGTCGCCGCGCGCATCATCGTCGGCGAGTTCGAAAAGTCCTGGTCGCTCTCTTCGGCATCGAGCGCCTTCGCGAGTCCGAAGTCGAGAACCTTGACCTGACCCTCCGGCGTCACCTTGATGTTCGCCGGCTTGAGGTCACGGTGGACGATCCCTTTCTCGTGCGCAGCCTCGAGAGCGGCAGCAATCTGCCGGGCGATCGCGACGGTGTCGTCAAGCGCGATCGCGCCACGCCTGAGGCGTTCGGAGAGGTCCTCTCCTTCGGCGAGCTGCATCACGAGGAAGCGCACGCCGTCGACGTCCTCGAAGCCATAGATCGAGGCGATTTGCGGATGGTCGAGCGCCGCGAGCAGCCGTGCTTCCCGCTCAAACCTCGCCAGCCGCTCCGCATCCCTCGTGAACTCCTCGGGGAGGAACTTGATCGCGACGTCGCGGCCTAACTTCGTGTCCTTCGCGCGCCAGACCTCACCCATCCCCCCTTTGCCGATGGGGGCAGTGATCTCGTAGTGCGCGAGGCGCATGCCGATTGCCGGTTGCATGGAAGTCACAGAGTATAGGCGCTACGACGACGGACGCGGGATCCCGAAGTCGGAGCCGGCCGCTCCGGCGGCGCGCACCCTACCCCGCATCACTTCGCTTCGACCAGCTTCTGCCAGTTGAGGACGACGTCGAGCATCGTTGCCGAGCGGCGCGTCTGCACCGACCAGCGACGCGACAGGAAACGGTCGCCGCCGCTTTCGACCGCCGAATCGCCGAGCCGGAAGAGCCGCGTCTCCTTCCCCCACTCGAACTCCTCGCTGCCTGTGCGAATGTCGACCTGGCTGAGGCTCATCTCCGGATCAGTGAACACGAGCCTGCGTCCATCGGGGCTCCATGTCGCACTGATTCCACGACTGACCTGCCAGCGCCGCTTCGCCTCGGGAAAATCGGTCACGAAGAGTCCCGGAGCGCCATTGTCGAGTCCATTTCCGAACACCATCCATCGGCCATCGGGCGACACTCGCGGATGACTCTCCAGATAGCTCGAGTCAGCAATCAGTCGTGGCGTCCCCTTCCCGTCCGCGCTTACTGCACGGATGCTCGTCGAGCCTTTCTCTTCGTCTTCCGTCCTGTAGACCAGCAGGTTTCCGTTGGCGGACCACGACTCGGGGTTGAGCGTCACATTGCTCTCTCCCGCTTTCAGAATCGTTTCCACCTCACCCTTGCCATCGATCCTCCTGGCCAGGATGTCGTACCTGCCACCCACGTTCGAAGCGAACGCGACCCGCGTACCGTCTGGAGACCAGACGGGGCCGAACTCGTTTCCCACGTCGAATGTCAGCCGCGACGGGTTCCCTGTCGCCACGTCGATGATCCAGATGTCGTTCGTCCCCGCCGACTGATCCATCAGCTCGACGGCGATACGCTTCCCATCCGGAGAGAGCGCCGGGCTGCCGTACTGGCCGGGCGGGCCGACCTCACCGAGCTCCTTACCCGAGGAGTCGAGCCAGATCAGCTGCGTCGAGTCAGAGATCTCGCCCGTCTGGAAGACGAGCGTGCCGCCGCCAGCGCTCGCGACCACGCGCCCTGCGCCGACGATCACGTTCACCCTCTCCGCCACCGGCCTGGCCTCTCCCGTGAGAGCACCGCTCTTCGCGTCGAACCGCTGCGCTACGAGCGTCCTGTCTCGCATGAAGAAGAGCCATCCCTCGGACTCGAAGGCGTTCTTCTCCGACTTCACGACCATCGTACTCACGCTTCCGTCGAGCGCTCCGAGCCAGACCGCGTTGTCCTTGTCGCTCCGGCTCCTCACGAGGTAGATGAAACGATTGCCATCGGCGAGAAACTGCGGGAAACGCTGGCTCGAGTCTTTCCGCGCAAGGTCGATTTTCGTCAATGCCTGCGCCTCACCGCCCGTTGCCAGGACCCTGTAAAGCGCCGAGTTGAACGACGGAGCGAAGAGAATCACGCCGTCGCGATTCCAACTGCCGCCTTTCCCGGAAGGCGCGGGACAGATCGAAAGCACGGAGCCGCCCGCCGCGGGAACTCTCTTGAGCTTCTGGTTCGCGAAAAAACCGAGGTCGCGACCATCCCATGACCAGAACGGATACGACGCAGAGTCGGTGTCGTCCAGAGCGCGTGCGAACGGCGAGCCGAGCTCGCGCACCCAGAGCTTCCGCAAACCGTTTGCGTCCTCGGCGACGAACGCGATGCGCTTGCCGTCGGGGGAGACCGCCGGAGGCCCCGGCTGGATTCCGGTGATCGCCAGGCTCGTCTCCTCCGGCATCGCGATGTTCAGCGAGATCGGCTCCGGCTCGGGCGCGCGGCGAAGCACGAGCAGCGCGGCAAGAACAGCGCAGCCGACAAACGCGAGGAGCGCCGCGATCATCCAGCCGCGTCGTCCCGCAGGCGCGGCCGCCACCGAGGCAATCCCGGCATCCGCGACCAACGGAGTTTCAGTCAGCGCAACACGCGCCTCGCCGATGTCTCGAAGCCTTTGCTTCGCGTCGCGCTCAGTGCAGCGCGCGATCAACCTCACGATGTGAGGCGGAACGTCCTTCGGCAAGAGCGCGAGATCGACCTCGCCGCGGAGAACCGCGGCCAGCGTGTCGGAGACCGTCTCGCCCGTGAAAAGCCGCGTCCCCGTCAGCATTTCGTAAAGGACGACGCCGAAAGCCCATATGTCGGCGCGCTTGTCGACCTTCTTCCCGCGTGCCTGCTCGGGACTCATGTAAGCGGCCGTGCCGAGGATCACGCCGGCGTGCGTCGCCGCGCGCACCATCGTCGGCGAGTTCGAGAGATCGGTGTCTCCCTCCTCCGCTTCGAGCGCCTTCGCGAGCCCGAAGTCGAGCAGCTTGACCCGTCCTTCTTCACTCAGCTTGATGTTTGCCGGCTTGAGGTCGCGGTGGATGATCCCTTTCTCGTGCGCCGCCTCGAGCGCTGCCGCGATCTGCACCGCGATCGGAATCGCCTCACCGACCGGGATCGCCCCCCGCTCCATTCGCGCCGAGAGATCCTCCCCCTCGGCGAGCTCCATCGCGAGAAACCGTATCCCGTCCGATTCGTCGAGCCCGTAGATCGACGCGATGTGCGGGTGATTCAGCGACGCGAGAACGCGAGCCTCGCGCTCGAAGCGCCCGAGCCGCTCCGGATCCCGGGTGAACTCCTCGGGGAGCACCTTGATCGCGACGTCGCGGCCTAACTTCGTGTCCTTCGCGCGCCAGACCTCGCCCATGCCCCCCTTGCCGATGGGGGCAGTGATCTCGTAGTGACCGAGACGCTGACCCGCGGCAAGGCTCATGGCAGTCCCCTCACGCGGTAGAGCTTGGAGAAGTACTGGCGGTAGGAGTAGGCGAAGGCGGACGCGTCGGGAGTAATCGCGACCATCGCAATACCGCAGACTCCCACCCGGTCGATCGGCATGATCTCGCGCCAGATCTCGCGACGGCCGGTCGCGAGATCGATTCGCGACACCTTCGTCGGAAGCTCACTCGGATCGAACACGAAGAGCTGGCGGCCATCAGGAGTCCACTGAATCGGGAGGTCATTGGGGCCGCTGCCGGCGAGAGGTCGCGGCGCACCTCCGTCGAGCGGCAGCAGTTCGATCCGGCCGCTCGCCATCGCCACCGCCACGACACGCCCGTCCGGAGAAACCGGCGACAGGTTCGCGCCCTGGCCATTTCCTGGTCGAAGGTCGATTCCCGACACGATGACCCGTGGCGCTCCCCCATCGAAATCGAACAGGCTCGCAACTCTCTGACCTTCGGCGTTCTGGCCGACGACCAGCGCATGGGTTCCATCGGCCATCCATTGTGCCTCGCGCAACGATGTGAGCCCGGTTTCCAGCACCCGCTCCTTGCCGGCCGCCGTCGGCAGCGCCACGATCGCGCCACCTCGGATTGCGAGCGCCCACTTCCCGTCGGGTGAGAGTTGTTGCGCTTTCCCGGAACCAAGACGCGTGGGAGACTCTCCGTTCATCGACCGCAGGTAGACGGCGTTGCCCCCATCCGGCTCGCGTTCCGACGAGACCGCGAGGAGCACACGACTCCCGTCAGCCGAAAGATCGACGATGCTCGAGTCTTCGAGCCACGAGAGATTTTCCGGGAGCGACCCTCCGGCCTTCATGGCGAGGGCCTGTGCACGAACATCGACCAGCGCGACGAGGACGCTCCGGTCAGCGGCCACGTCGTGCAGCTCGAGTGTGCCGGGAGCGGTCAGCAGGGTACGAAGCGTCCCCTGCCTGTTGACGGCGTAGAGGCTCGCCGCGTAGCCCGCGTTCGCGGCGCCAAACCAGATCTCTTCGCCATCGGCCGTCCAGGCGAGATTCCACCAATCGGCCCATCCGGCCGACCAGACCTCGCGCACACCCTTGCGCGTGACCACCACGACCGACAGAAGCCCCGAGGCTTCGCTCTCAAAAAACGCGACCGCATCGCCTTTCGGCGAGACGCGGATCCAGAAGATTCGGTTAGGCGTCTCATAGAGCGTCGTCCCGATCGGAAACTCGATGCGCGACTTGCCATCGACCTCGCGGAGCAACGCCAGGCTCTTTCCGTCCGGTGCCCAGTCCGCCCCGATCACGCCGTCGGAAAGCTCGCGCGGCGTTCCGCCGCTCGCCGACACCACGGCCAGCGTGCCGGTCATCCTGTAGGGATTGCCGTTCTCGACGCGCGGAAGGAGAACCGCGAGCTCGCCGGTGCGGGAGACGGAGAGCAACTCGACCCCCGCGAGCCCGACCGCCAGCTCGCCCGCGTTAGGCCGGACCTGAAAGACCTCACGGTCGTGCCGGTTCCAGTCGGCGCTGAGAAACACAGTCTGCCCGTCGGGCGCGAAGCGCGCGTTGACGAAATGGCCCGGGCGGAAGGTGAGTCGCTCGAAGCTGATCTTGCTCTCGGCGGACGTCGCCGTCGCCGGTTTCCTCGCCAGATAGCCCGCGCCAAGACCGAGCGCGAGCGCCACGATCGAGCAGATTGCCACGAGCATCCAGCTCCGTCGCGTCGGCGTCGCCGTCGCGGCAGCCGTCGGCGTCGATGTCGCCGGGACATCGTCGCCTCGCCCCGCGAGCACGTCGTCGATCGCGATACGCGCGTCGGCGATGTCGTGCAGCCTGTTCTTCGGATTGCGCTCGAGGCACTGGCGAAGAAGCCGTCGTATTGCCGCGGGCGTCTCCGCGGGCAGCGCGTCGAATTCGATCCCCGTCTTCAGTACCTCGGCGAGCGTGTCGGAAACCGTCTCGCCCGCGAAGAGCCTCGAGCCCGTGAGCATTTCCCACAGCACGACACCGAATGCCCAGACGTCCGCACGCTTGTCCGCCCTCTTCCCGCGCGCCTGCTCCGGGCTCATGTAGGCGGCCGTGCCGAGGATCATGCCGGCGTGCGTCGCTGCACGAACGATCGTCGGCGAGTTGAGGAAGTCGCCGTCCGACTCATCACTCTCCATTGCCTTCGCCAGCCCGAAGTCGAGAACCTTCACCTGCCCTTCGCTCCCGAGCTTGATGTTCGCCGGCTTCAGGTCGCGATGGATGACTCCCTTCTCGTGCGCCGCTTCGAGTGCCTCGGCGAGTTGCCGCGCGATCGCCAGCGACTCGTCGAGCGGGATCGGGCCGCGACGGACGCGGTCGGAAAGATCTTCTCCTTCCGCGAGCTGCATTGCGAGAAAGCGAATACCGTCGACATCCTCGAATCCGTAAATCGACGCGATGTTCGAGTGCTCGAGTGAGGCAAGGATCCGCGCCTCACGTTCGAAGCGTGCCAGCCGCTCGGCATCCCTTGTGAACTCCTCGGGGAGAACCTTGATCGCGACCTCGCGTCCGAGCTTCGTATCCGTCGCGCGCCAGACCTCTCCCATGCCGCCTTTGCCGATGGCAGTGGTGAGCTCGTATTGCGCAAGACGCGTTCCGGGACCGGGCTGCATGGGATCGCGTCAGTATAAGGGGAACGCTGCCAGGCACGGGAATGGAAGCCGCTCGAACGATTTGGCAGCTTCGTCCGAGCCCGCACTCGGGGACGGGAAATAGCATTTCCGGATCGAAGTTGTGCCCCGGTTCGTGCCGATCGCGGTTGCTCTGGAGCTCGTGTCCGAGATCCCGGAAGACTCACCGAGAGACTCCGGCGGCTCTCCTCGCGGTGTGATGCCAGTCGCTCGCA
>JBPPMG010000315.1:0-34202 GCA_051305935.1 Thermoanaerobaculia bacterium | reverse complement strand
GTGTATAAGAGACAGTGTAGACCGTGAGCTCGTCGCCCGGCTCCGAGAAGCCGAACGTATACTCGAGCTCCATCGGCATGAACGGCGACACGTGCATCGCCTTCGCCGCGCGGAACCTCCGCAGCGCGCCGCCTTCGATCTCGTTCCTGCCGGTGAGCCAGTAGCTCCGCTGCTCGCCGAACGTGTTGTTCACCTCGGCGAGCAGCGCTCCGAGCGTTCCGTCCTTCGCGTAGCAGTAAAAGAACGACACCGGGTTGAAGCCGTAACCGAGATAGCGGAGATGCGTGAGGAGGTAGATCGGGCCGTCCGGAAGAATGACGCCGTTCGTGGCCGCGTCGATCTGGAGGCGCTGACGCAGAGGAAGCGCGGGATCGCCGACATGGTCGCGATCGTCAAAGCTCGCCCAGTTGAATCGGTTGATGCTCGTGAAGCGAGAGGCGGCCGTCAGCTCCGGGATCCGGTCGACGTCGAGCAGCACCATGAAGAGCGGATAGTCGAACTCGTGCCTCCGCGGCGTAAGGCGGCGGTGACTGAGGGTTCCGAGGTAGATTCCGGGAGCTGGCATCGTCTACCACTCCACTCCGAGAGCGCGCGCAACACGGAGTCCCGAATTGAGTCCATCCTCGTGAAAGCCGTAGTACCAGTACGCGCCGCAGTAGTGCGTGTGCCCCACGCCGCTGACCTCGCTCCAGCGCGCCTGCGCGTCGAGCGCCTCCTGGTCGTACGAGGGGTGATGGTAGACCATCGATTTCACGATCTTCGAAGGATCGATTCTGTCCGTTCCGTTGAGCGTGACGCAATAGTCGTCCTGGGCCTTCAGCGATTGCAGCCGGTTCATGTGGTAGGTGACGCTCACCTGCCGCTGCGCACGCGGGTCGATCCCGTAGTTCCACGACGCACGGGCGTCGGCGCGGCGCGGCAGCAGTCGAGAGTCGGTGTGCAAGACCGTTGCGTTGCTGCTGGTGCGGAACTTCGAGAAGACGCTGCGCTCCTCCTCGGACGGTTTCTCGAGAATAGGCAGCACCTGGTCGCCGGGACAGGCGAAGACGACTTCGTCGAAGCGAAGCGTGGCACGATCGTCGAAGTGAACCTCGACACCCTCCTCATCACGCGAGACGCGAGAGATCTTCGCCCCCGTCACGATTCGATCGCGGAAGGGCCCCGTGATCGGCGCGAGGTAGCGATGCGACCCGCCGCGGATGACGCGCCACTCCGGGTGCGTGTCGATGCCGAGCATGCCGTGGTGATCGAAAAACTTCACGAGCGCCGCCGCGGGAAAACCGACGATCTCCGCGAACGACATCGACCAGACCGCGGAGGCCATCGGATAGAGGTAGAGCTCGCGGAACTCTTGACCGAACCGTCCGCGGTCGAGCATCTCGCCGAGAGTCAGGCGCGAGGCGTCGGGCGACGAGGCGAGAGCCTTCGCTTCCTTGTTGAAGCGCATGATCTCGAGCGCCAGGCGGTAGTGCGCAGGGTTGAACGCGTTCGAGCGCTTCGCGAAGAAACCGCGAAGCCCGCGACTCGAGTACTCGAAGTCGTCGTCGAACGAGGTCACGGCAAACGACATGTCGCTCGCCTGCGTCTCGACGCCGAGCTCGCGCATGAGCCGGATGAAGTTCGGATAGTTGCGCTCCGTGTGGACGATGAATCCGGTGTCGACCGACAACTGGCCATCCGGCGTATCGACCATGACCGTGTGCGTATGGCCCCCGACGCGTTCGTCTTTCTCGAAGAGCGAGACCTCGAAGCGCCGGCTGAGCAGCCACGCCGCCGAGAGCCCGGAGATTCCGGAACCGATGACCACAACACGCCTCATACCGGCCCCGTCCCGGGTTCCGGATTCGTACTCGAGGCGGCCCCGGGGACCGCCTGCGGTGTCAATGATGGACGATTTGACTGTTTATTTCGCATTCAACTGGCGCGTACTATGACGAAGCTAAGAGCTGCTGTCAACACGGGTTTTGTGGAATGTTTGAAGATTTTCAAAGTTACTAGACCCAATAAGCTCGCCTTTCGTCCGCTTTTCCCCGAAGAGCTATTGACCGAATTGACCGAATACATCTAAGCTACAAATTGACGATGTCTACAGTCCGACTGGTCCGGCCCCGCGTCGGAGCGCGCGTCGCCAACGCGCGTCGGAACCCAGGCACTTCCCGATCGTTCAGCGATGGAGAGACCCCGATGAACCAGCGACGCCTGCTTCAACTGCTCTTCTGCGCGATCCTCGTTGCGATGCTCGTCGTTACGGTTCGCGCGAGTTTACAGCAGAGCCTGTGGGACGCGTGGCCGGCCTTCGCCGCGAATCCCTGGTCGATTGCAACTCTCTGGGATGCATACTTCGGCTTTCTCACCTTCTTCGTCTGGGTCGCATGGCGGGAGCGAGCGGCGCTCCCTCGCGTCATCTGGTTCGTGCTCATCATGACTCTCGGGAACATCGCGATGTCGGTTTACGTGCTCATCCAGCTTCAGCGCCTCGGACCGGCCGAGCCTCCGAGCAGCATCCTCGGGAGACGCCCCGTCTGATGCGCTTCCCTGATCCACGCCGGCTCGGCCGGCTCGTCGTCGACCTTCTCAGGAAGGGCCTGACTCCCGAGAAGCTCGCACTCAGCATCGTGCTGGGCGCTGTGATCGGTGTGATCCCTGTGCTCGGGGCGACTACGATCCTCTGCGCTATCGTCGCGGCGGCCTTCGGACTCAACCAGCCGGTGATCCAATCGGTCAACTACCTCGTCTACCCACTGCAATTCGTGATGCTGATCCCGTTCATGCGCGCGGGTGAGTGGGTGTTCGACTCGCCGCGCCTTCATCTCTCCGCGCAGGAGATCGCCGAAGCGGTCGCGCGCGATCCGCTCGGCGCGATCTCGGCGTTCTGGACGATCACCATGCAGGCGCTCGTTGCCTGGCTGCTTTTCGGCGTCGCGACGACGACCGTCAGCTATCCAATACTCACGCTCCTGCTCCGGCGCGTCGCTCGGGCGCGGGCGCAACGGGTGATTGCATGATGGCAACCGCACTCACTACCATCGGCATCGGCACCGCGGTCGTCGCGACGCTGATGTTCACGCTCTGGCTGATCCATCTCGCGATGAGAAATGCGTCGATCGTGGACGCGGGCTGGGCTGGAGGAATCGGCATCCTGGCGATCGTTTACGCGATTCGCGCCGAGGGCGATCCGATCCGCGCCTGGGTGATCGCGTCGATGGGCGCGCTCTGGGGCCTGCGCCTCGCCGCGCACCTGCTGAAACGAATCCTCGGCGAGCCCGAAGAAGGGCGCTACGTTCAACTGCGCAGGGACTGGAAGACGAACCTCGGGCTCAAGTTTCTCGCCTTCTTCGAATTCCAGGCGCTGCTCGGCGTCGTGCTCTCGATCCCGTTGCTCATCCCGACGCTCAATCCGCGGCCCGGCCTCTCGATCCTCGAGATCGCCGGCATCGCTCTCTGGATCATTGCGATCGCGGGTGAGGCGATCGCAGACGCACAGCTTCGCGCCTTCAAGGCCGACCCGTCGAATCGCGGAAAGACCTGTCGCGCAGGCCTCTGGAACTACTCGCGTCACCCGAACTACTTTTTCGAATGGCTGATCTGGGTGAGCTTTGCGCTCTTCGCCCTCGGCTCGCCGTGGGGCTGGTTAGGCCTTGCCTCCCCTGCCCTCATTCTCTACTTCCTGCTCAAAGTCACCGGCATCCCGGCGACGGAAGCGCAGTCGCTCCGCAGTCGCGGCGAGGAGTACCGCCGCTACCAGGAGACGACGAGCGCGTTCGTGCCGTGGTTCCACAAGAGGACACCGTGAAGACTTCCGCTGCAAACGAACCGATCTCTTCGCTCCGCGCCACCGCGTCGAGCGAGCCGGTCCCCTTCTCCCAGTCGATCCTCGAGCGCGACCTCGTGCCCGACGCTCTGATCCGCGTCGCGATCCGACGCCTGCTTCGCGAGAGGCTTCGCGAGGAGACGGAACCGACCGAGGAGATGCAGGGCGAGCGGCTCGCGAAGCTCGTGGCCGTCTTGAAGGAGAGCCCGATCGCGATCAACACCGCCGACGCGAATGCGCAGCACTACGAGGTGCCGGCGCGCTTTTTCGAGCTCGTGCTCGGCGATCACCTCAAGTACAGCTCCGCGTATTACCCATCTGCTGCCGCGTCACTCTCCGAAGCGGAGAAGGCGATGCTGGAGCTGACGATCGAGCGCGCGGGGCTGCGTGACGGCGAGCGCATTCTCGAGCTCGGTTGCGGATGGGGCTCGCTCACGCTGTTCATGGCGGAGCGCTTTCCGAACGCGACGATCGTCGCGGTGTCGAACTCCGCCTCGCAGCGCGAGCACATCGAGCGCCGCGCCGCGAGCCGCGGTCTCGACAACGTCACGATCCGTACGTGCGACATGAACGAGTTCGCTCCGGGCGAGACGTTTGACCGCGTCGTCTCGGTCGAGATGTTCGAGCACATGCGCAACTACCGCGAGCTGCTCTCGCGGATCTCGAGCTGGCTCGTGCCGGGCGGGACGCTCTTCGTGCACATTTTCTCGCACGTCCGCTTCGCCTACCCGTACGACGTGCGCGACGCGTCGGACTGGATGGCGCGCTACTTTTTCACCGGCGGGATCATGCCGAGCGACGATCTGCTGCTCCACTTCCAGGATCACCTTCGCATCCGTGAGCGCTGGCGCGTCGACGGCACGCACTACCAGCGAACCTCGGAGGACTGGCTCACGCGGCTGGACGCGCATCGCGACGAGATCCTGAAAATCTTCGCCAGCGTATACGGCGCGGAGAACGCGCTCAAGTGGCTCGTCCGCTGGCGCTGCTTCTTCCTGGCCTGCGCCGAGCTCTTCGGCTACGACCGCGGAAAGCAGTGGATGGTGTCGCACTATCGGTTCGAGAAGTGACTCCGGCACGCGCGTGCGAAAGCCACGAACGGAAAATGCAGAATGCGAAACGCGGGAATTCAGAACGGTGCCGCGGTGTGGTCGCCTAACGTACGCCCCGCCGCGCCAGCGGCGACACATCGTTAGCCCCCGGCTTCAGCCGGGGGAACGGTCACCGCAAATTTCATCGCGCCGCTTCAGCGGCGCGACCCCGCGAGGATCGCCGAGAAACCGCCCGTCACTCTCCCTTCATCCAACTGAGGCGCCGGGCGGTGATGTCGAGTGGCGGGAGGTAGCGTTCGCCGATCACCTTCATGTGATGCCGCGGGTGCCCGAGCATGATCCAGGCGAGCGCGCGGACCGTGACGGCATAGCCCGAGGCGACGCCCGACCTGCTCCAGGCCTCCGCATCGAGCCGGCCGAACATCATTACATTGGCTTCGCGCAGGGCTCGAAACTCGCGCCGCAGCTCAGCGCACGGAACGTCGGCATAGCTCGAGGTCGCCACGTACGTTTTCTCGTCGAATCCGGGGAGAGGCGCGCCATCCCCACGCGAGAAGCAGAGAGCGCGCAACGCGAAGACGCGCTCGCCGTCGATCATGTGCCCCACCAGCTGACGAAGGCTCCACTTGTCGGGTGCGTAACGAAACGTGCTCGATTCCTCCGGAACGCCTTCCAAAAGGGTATCGAGATCGTCGGGCTGCGATGCGAGAGCGGTCAGGATGTCGCCTTCCGGGACGAGCGCGACATAGCCTGCGTACCACTCTGCGTACTCGTCCTTCGATGGGAGTCCTGGCGCATTGGAATTCATCGTTACATCCTCCTTGACGCGGCCATCGCGCAGCGCGAGTGACGGCCTTCCTGCGGACCTTCGCGACCCTTCCGTCGCGACGCCCTTCTACATTCTCAGTTCCGCGTTTCGCATTCCGCGTTTCGCGTTTCGCGTTCCGCTCTCCGCGTTTCGCGTTCTAACTCGCTCCCTTGTGGAACTTCACGAGGTCGTCGACGACGGCGGGGTCGGCCAGAGTGGTCACGTCGCCGAGCTCGTCGTAGTTTCCTTCGGCGATCTTGCGAAGGATGCGACGCATGATCTTGCCCGAACGGGTCTTCGGCAGGCCCGGGGTGATCTGGATCAGGTCGGGAATGGCGATCGGACCGATCGCCTTGCGCACCTGCTCCTTGAGCGCGCCGATCAACTGCTCGTGTCCCTCGCCTTCGAATTCGGGATTGATGATGACGTAGGCGTAAATGCCCGTTCCCTTGATATCGTGCGGGTAGCCGACGACCGCGGCCTCGGCGACCGCTTCGTGGCTCACGAGCGCGCTCTCGACTTCGGCCGTGCCTAACCGATGCCCCGAGACATTGAGCACGTCGTCGACGCGGCCCGTGATCCAGTAGTACCCGTCCTCGTCACGCGTGCAGCCGTCGCCGGTGAAGTAGTAACCGGGGAATCGCTTGAAATAGGTTTCGATGAAGCGCGAGTGGTCTCCCCAGATCGTCCGCGCCTGGCCGGGCCAGGTGCCATCCAGGCAGAGATAGCCCTTCACCCCGTTGCCCTCGACGATCTTCCCGTCGTCGTCGAGCAGCACCGGTTTGATGCCGAAGAACGGGAGCGTCGCGGAGCCGGGCTTGGTCGGCGTGGCTCCCGGAAGCGGCGTGATGAGAATGCCGCCGGTCTCCGTCTGCCACCAGGTGTCGACGACGGGGCAGCGTCCGTCGCCGACGACATCGTGATACCAGTTCCACACCTCGGGGTTGATCGGCTCGCCGACCGTACCGAGGATCCGGAGCGACTTGCGGGAGTGCTTCTTCACGAACGAGTCGCCCGCGCGCGCGATCGCACGGATCGCCGTCGGCGCGGTGTAGAAGACGTTGATCTTCAGATCGTCGACGACCTGCCAGTAGCGGCCCGCGTCGGGATAGACCGGCGTCGACTCGAACATGACGGTCGTCGCGCCGTTCACGAGCGGCCCGTAGACGATGTAGGTGTGCCCCGTGATCCAGCCGACATCGGCGACGCAGGCGTAGATGGTGTCTGGCTTGATGTCGAACACGTACTTGTGCGTCATCGCGGCGTAGAGAAGATAGCCGGCCGTCGTGTGAAGCACGCCCTTCGGCTTTCCGGTCGAGCCCGACGTGTAGAGGATGAACAGAGGCGACTCGGCAGACATCCATGCAACCGGGCAGGTCGAACGTTGCTTGCGCGTCTCCTCGTGCATCCAGTAGTCACGGCCAACCTGCATCGGGACTTCGGCCTCGGTGCGCTTGACGACGAGGAGGGTCTCGACCAGCGCGAGCCCTTCGACCGCCTTGTCGGTCATCACCTTGAGCGGAATCGCGCGGCCGCCGCGCAGGCCCTCGTTCGCCGTGACGACGACTTTGCAGCCGGCGTCGAGAATGCGGTCGCGGAGCGAGTCGGAGGAGAAGCCCGCGAAGACGACCGAGTGCACCGCGCCGATGCGGGCGCACGCGAGCATCGTGTAGGCGAGCTCCGGGATCATCGGCAGGTAGATGCAGACGCGATCGCCGCGCTGCACGCCGTGCGCGAGCAGCACGTTCGCGACTCGCGCGACATGGTGCTTGAGTTTCCTGTAGGTGATGTGCTCGTACTCACCCGGCTCGTCCTTGGCCCAGATGATCGCGGTCTTGTCGGCCAGGCCGTTCTCCAAATGCCGATCAACGGCGTTGAAGCAGGCGTTGAGCCGGCCGCCGCCGAACCACGAGAAGTCGACTTCCTCGCGGTCGATGTCGAGAACCGTCTGAGGCTCATGGAACCAGTCGAGGTACGTGCTCGCCTGCTCCTTCCAGAACCCCTGGGGATCTTTGATCGAGCGCTCGTACATCTCCCGGTACTCATCCATGCTCCTAATGTGTGCGCTTTCCGCGACATTGGGCTTGACTGGGATCATGTCGGTCCATCTCCTTTCCGAAATCAGGATTCTGACGGCAGTGTGCTGCGCGACCTGATTGAACATGACGCGCACGCGCCTGCCGCGTGAGCGCCATCAGTATAGTCAGGTGATCTGCGCCCCGATCAAGTGTCGCGCACATCACACGCGCGATGGTGATCGCTGTCACAAACCCGTGCCGAAGCACTATCCAGAATCTATTCCGCGTTCGCCCCGAATCGGTCGCATCACCAGCAGGATCAACGTGCAACTTCAGGTCCCTGGAAAATCGAGAGGCCGCCGCGGAATCACGCGACCCGATGTGAGGAACAGGGACCACCAGCGAAAAGGAGGTCGTCCTAGATGAACACCCCGGCGCAACAATACTGGCGAAGCAACAAGATCCTCATCACGGTTCTCCTCGCAATCTGGGCACTCGTTTCCTACGTATTCGCCATTCTTCTGGCAAAACCGCTGTACACGATCAAGTTCGGCCAGTTGCCGATGAGCTTCTGGTGGGCACACCAGGGATCGATGGTGGTCTTCGTGATCCTGATCTTCGCCTACGCGATCATCATGGATCGCCTCGACCGCAAGTACGACGTGCACGAGGATGGTGAAAAATGAGCGTGGAAGCCTGGACCTATCTGCTCGTCGGCGCGACCTTCGCCATCTACCTCTACATCGGCTATCTGAACCGCGTCAAAGATACCCGCGGCTTCTACGTTGCAGGACAGGGCGTGCCCGCGATCTTCAACGGCGCGGCGACCGCGGCGGACTGGATGTCGGCCGCCTAGTTCATCTCGATGGCCGGACTGATCTCCTTCATGGGGTACGACGGAACGGTCTACCTCATGGGATGGACCGGCGGCTACGTTCTGCTGGCGCTGCTGCTGGCCCCCTACCTCCGCAAGTTCGGTAAGTACACGGTTCCCGACTTCGTCGGTGACCGCTACTACTCGTCGACCGCGCGCGTGATCGCGGCATTCGCGGCGATCGTCGTCTCGCTGACCTACGTCGCGGGTCAGATGCGCGGCGTCGGAATCGTCTTCAGCCGCTTCCTCAACGTCAACATCAACACCGGCGTCATCATCGGAATGGGAATCGTCTCCTTCTTCGCCGTTCTCGGAGGCATGAAGGGAATCACCTGGACTCAGGTCGCGCAGTACGCCGTCCTGATCCTCGCCTACCTGATTCCCGCCGGCGCGATCGCCTATCACCTGACGGGAAATCCGATCCCGCAACTCTCGTTCACCTTCAGCGACATCGTTTCGCGGCTCAACGGGCTGCAGGTCGACCTCGGCTTCATGGAGTACACGCAGCCGTTCTCGTCGAAGCCAATGATCGACGTCTTCTGCATCACGTTCGCTCTGATGGCCGGCACGGCGGGCCTGCCGCACATCATCGTGCGGTTCTACACCGTCCCGACGGTCCGCGCCGCCCGCTGGTCCGCCGGCTGGGCGCTCCTCTTCATCGCCCTTCTCTACACGACCGCGCCGGCGCTCGCGGCCTTTGCACGCTACAACCTGGTCAACTCGCTCCACGGCAAGTCGATCGAGCAGATCCACGAATACGACTGGGTCAACAAGTGGGAGAAGACCGGCCTGTTGAAATTCGAGGACAAGAACGGGAACGGGAAGATCGAGCTCACTCCGAAGAAGGAGACGAGCGAGATGACGATCGACCGCGACATCATGGTGCTGTCGACCCCCGAAGTCGCGAACCTCGCACCGTGGGTCATCGCACTCGTCGCGGCCGGTGGCCTTGCCGCCGCGCTGTCGACGGCAGCAGGCCTCTTGCTCGTCATCTCGAGCTCGGTCGCGCATGACATCTATGCGCGCATGATCAACAAGGAGGCGAGCGAAGCGAAGCGCCTCCTGGTCGGACGCGTGATGATCTTCGTAGCGGTGTGCGTCGCGGGCATATTCGGGATATACCCGCCCGCATTCGTCGCACAGGTCGTCGCCTACGCATTCGGCCTCGCGGCGGCCAGCTTCTTCCCGATCATCATCCTCGGCATCTTCGACAAGCGGACCAACCGCCAGGGCGCAATCGCAGGCCTCACCGTCGGCCTGCTCTTCACGCTCTTCTATATCTCGGCCAACAAGTACTTCGGCATGAAGCCCTGGTTCGACATCAGCTCCGAAGGCATCGGAACGCTGGGCATGCTTCTGAACCTCGTAGTCACCTACGTGGTGTCGCGGCTCACGCCGCCTCCCCCGCAGGAGATCCAGGACATGGTCGAAAGCGTCCGCGTGCCTCGCGGAGCCGGCATGGCGACCGGGCACTAGTCAGCAGGAAGGTAGAGAGGCGTCGAACGGCGGAGCACGGAGCGCGACAATGGAACCAATCGAGTTTCTCGCGCAGACTCCGCCGTTCGACTGCCTCGACTCCGAGCGCTTGCGTGCCATCGAGCGCTCGCTCGAGATCGTCTACGTTCCCCGTGGCGAAATCGTTCTCCGTCGCACCGATCCCGACAACAACCGCCTCTTCGTGATCCGCAAGGGAGCCGTCCGCCTCGAGCGTGACCGCCACCTCGTGCAGATGCTCGAAGAGGGCGACCTTTTCGGCTATCCATCGCTCCTGAGCGGCGCGGCCCCCGCCGTCGACGTCGTTGCCGAAGAAGACTCTCTGATCTACCGCGTTCCGAAGGCCACGTTCGACCGGCTCATGGAAGTCAAGCAGTTCGGGGAGTACTTCCTCGCGGAGCTCGCCGGACGGCTCCGCGCGACCATCAGCGGCGATCAGGCGGTCCTGACCGGCAGCCTCGCGACCAGCACCTCGAGCCTCGTGACCCGCGGCGCGATCTTCGTCACTCCCGACACGACGCTCGTCGAGGCGGCGAAGACGATGACGAGCGAGCGCATCAGCTCGATCCTCGTCTCGAGCGACCCGGTCGGCATCCTCACCGATCGCGATCTCCGGAGCCGCGTCATCGCGACCTCGGGAGACACGTCGCAGCCCGTCACCGCCTTCATGACCCGGCCGTGCGTAACCGTGCACGAGCGCGCTTCCCTCTTCGAGGCGCTCGTGATCATGCTCGAGAGCCGCATCCATCATCTGCCCGTGAGAGCCGACGACGGAAGCATCGTCGGCGTCATCACCGACACCGACCTGCTCCGGCATCAGCTCAAGAGCCCTCTCCACATGCTGCAGATGCTCGACCGCCTCGAGGACCCGACCTTGTTCCGGCAGTTCGCCGACGATATGGGCGCGATGGTCGACGTCCTCGCGCAGGGAAACCTCGACGTCCTCGAGATCGGGCGGATCGTCGCGAGCCTGAACGATGCCGCGGCCAAACGGATGCTGCGGGTGGTCGAGCAGAAGCTCGGCCCGCCTCCGTGCCCTTATGCGTGGATCGTCTTCGGCTCGGAAGGGCGAATGGAGCAGGCGCTCCTGACCGACCAGGACAACGCGCTGGTCCACGACGACGACGGCGAGGAGGCTGTGCAGTACTTCGCGCAGCTCGCCACCGAGGTCGTTGCCGGCCTCGAGAAGTTAGGCATCCCGCGCTGCCCGGGCGGCTTTATGGCGACGCGATGGTCGATGCCGGTCTCGACCTGGAAGCGTCAGTTCCAGAACTGGATCGAGACGCCCGATCCCCGGTCTCTCATCGACGCCGCAAATTTTTTCGATTTCCGGCGCGTCCACGGCACACTCGACCTGACCCCGCTCGAGGAGATCATTCTCGACGCCGGCCGGCATCGCCTCTTCCTCGGCAAGATGGCGAAGAACGCGACGGAGTTCCGCCCCCCGCTCGGCCTCTTCCGGAGAATCCGGGAGAACGACGCAGGGGTCGACTTGAAAAAGGGAGGCATCATCCCGATCGTCGCGATCGCGCGCCTCTACGCGCTCGAGCTCGGCATCCCTGCCCGCGGCACGATCGACCGCCTTACGGAAGCGTCCAAGGAGCGCAATGGCCTCAGCCGCGACGGCGCGGAGGTCCTGATCGAATCGTTCCGGTTCCTGCTCCACCTCCGGCTGCGCGACCAGCTTCGCGCGCGCCGCGACGGGGAGACGATCGACAACTCGGTGAAGCTCGACGCACTCGTGTCGATCGAGCGCCGCCACCTCAAGGACGCGTTCGTTGCGATCGCCGAGTTCCAGGACTCGATGGCAATGCGCTACGGCACGAACTTTCTTTCGTGACGCAAGGCGCCCATGTTCTTCCGCTCACCGAAATGGAACGAGATCGAGTACTGGGCGCTCGACCTCGAGACGAGCGGGCTCGATCCTCGCAGCGATCAGATCCTCTCGGTCGGCATGGTCCCGATCCGCGACGGGGTGATCTGCTGGGGAGACCACTTCTACAGCCTCGTTCTCCCCGGCACGTGGGACAACCTCGACGGCGACGCGGTTGGCATCCATCACATACTTCCGGAAGAGCTCCGGGGCGCGCCGCCACTCGAAACGATCCTGCTCGAGATCGAGATGCGTCTGTCGGGCGGGGCCGCGATGGTGTTTCACCACGCACCGTTCGACCTCGGTTTCCTGCGACAGGCCTTTCAGTCTCTCGGCCGCCGATGGCGCAGCCCCGCGGTAGTCGACACCCGCGTGCTCGTTTCACGCTTCGAGGAACGGCAGCAGCAGCTCGTCCCTTACGCCGCCCCGATCACGCGACAGCTCTCGGAGCTCGTGCAGCTTTTCAATCTCCCTCCATACACGGCGCACCACGCGCTCGGCGACGCGCTCGCGACCGCGGAGCTTTTCCTCGCGCTCCGCGCGCGGCTCGAGCTTCGAACGTTTCGTCAGGTGAGGTGCCGATGACCGGCACAGTCCAAACGATCCGCGACCGGTCAGCGACGCGCGTGCGCGGCTCGCCGCGGCGCCCTCCGCAAGCCGGCCACCACGCGGCCGTGCGACTCGTCCTGAAGCAGCCAGGTGGGAACCGCGGACTGCGCGGTTCCGGATCTTCAACCGGAAGCATCGAACCATCACCAAGGAGGCAGGAACATGCGAGTGAAATTTGTGACCGCGGCGGTCGTACTGGCAATCTGCACCTTCCTCGTGCCAGGGATCGCTCTGGCCCAGAACGTCACGGTCGGCGACGGCGAGTCACTGACGATCAAGGGCTTCATCAACGTCTCGCTCTTCGCACAGGACCAGAAGTTCTCGTTCGGGAACGGCACGAACGCCGCGTTCCCCGCGCCGCCCGAAGCATCGACAGATCCGTGGATGCTCGACGGCGACGTCCGCAACTCGCGCCTCACGCTCGCATGGGGCGGGCCGAAGCTCGAGAACGAATGGAAGCTCAACGGTGTGATGGAGATGGACTTCCATGGTGGATTCAACGGAACGGGCGCCTTCTCCGACGAGCAGCCGACCCCCCGCCTTCGTCTCGCCTACCTCGACCTCGTCAAAGGCAAGACGACATTCCGCTTCGGACAAGCCTGGACGCCTCTCTTCGGCAACGTCGCACAGTCGTATTCGCACGTCGCATTCCCTCTCGGCTACGGCGGCGGCGGCAACATCGGGTGGCGCTTCCCCGGAGTCTTCATGTACCACGACATGACCGGCGAAGGTTCGGCGGTCAAGTCGAAGCTGAGCGCTGCGATCATGAGCGGATCCTGGAGCGGCCCGGGCGACAATCTTTCATCAGGCAGCGCTGGTGAGGCGTCATTCGGCCCGCAACTCGAGCTACGCTACGACTGGGAAGCGAAGAACTGGGGAGTCTACGTCGTCGGCCACTACGACAAGAAGGACCTGACCGGCGCGGGCGCGTCGCAGCCGGATGACAGCCTCGACGGAACGGCCCTCGAGTTCGGCGCGAAGTGGCGCGCCGGGGCCTTCTCCCTGCAGGGCAACATCTACCAGGGAACGGCGATCGGGAACAACTTCGGCAACATCACCCAGTTTGGCGACATCACCGGCTGGGGCGGATGGATGCAGGCTGGCTACGACTTCAACAAGCGCTGGGCAGGATACTTCTTCTACGGCACGGACGACCCCGACGACAAGGACGTCCTCGCAGCGATCGGCAACGCAGGACGGACGAAGAACACCATGTATGCGGCTTCGATCATGTACAACCTGAGCCGCTACGGGTTCGCCTTCGAGTATCTGCACGACGTGCTCGAGACAGGGCCAGCCAGCACGGAGACCGCTGGCAACCAGATCTCCACGAGCTTCATTTACAAGTTCTGATCGAATCACCCGGGGGGCGCCGCAAGGCGTCCCCCGGGAACCCCATTCTCGCCGCGGGTGGCCGCCTCGAGCGATCGATCGATCGAGCCCGGTCCCACGTACGATCAAGGCAAAGTGAGGAGTGGGCACCCCGAAAGGCCGCGCGGTGGCAGGCTCACCAACCGGTGAGGGAAAGACAGCGACGATGGTTCAGGATTTTCTCATCGCACTCATCGCGATCTTCGCGGCAGCAAAACTGATGGGCGACCTCGCCGTACGCTTCCGTCAGCCCGCGGTCCTCGGAGAGTTGGTTGGTGGCGTCATCATCGGGGTGTCGGGGCTCCACTGGATCGACCCCCACAATCAAACCATCCATCTGCTCTCGGAGCTCGGCGTCATCCTCCTGCTCTTTCTCATCGGGCTGGAGACGAATCTCGGCAAGCTTCTCTCCGTAGGCCGCGCCGCGCTTTCCGTGGCCGTGGTCGGTGTCGCACTTCCACTCGCCGGCGGATATGGCGTCGGTACGATGCTGGGCTATCCCGGCCCGACGGCGCTCTTCCTCGGGGCGGCCCTGACTGCAACGTCGGTCGGCATTACGGCGCGCGTGCTCTCCGACCTCGGCCATCTGCACGATCCTGACTCGCAGGTCATCCTCGGAGCAGCGGTCGCCGACGACGTCATCGGCCTCGTCCTCCTGACGGTCGTCTCGGCGATCGCAAGCGGCACGATGCTCAGCGTCTGGGCGGTCTCCCGAATCACCGTCGTCGCGTTCGGCTTCGTGATCGTCGCAGTCGTGCTCGGGTCGAAGCTCGCGGAGCACCTGGTCGCCGGAATCACGAGACTCCGGGTCGGCAAGGCGCTGTTCTTCGGATCGGTGATGTTCGCCTTCGGTCTGGCGCTTCTCGCGCAGCTGGCAGGTTCGGCAATGATCGTCGGCGCGTTCGCGGCCGGCGTCGTTCTCGCCAGGACGAAGCGGGGAGAGGAGATCGAGCGCGAAGTGCACGACATCTCCCAGTTCTTCATCCCGATCTTCTTCGTCACGGTTGGAGCGAAGGTCGATCTGCGAACCATGAACCCGTTCGACCTCGCCTCGCGGAAATATCTCCTCATCGGCGTGCTGCTGACCGTCGTCGCGATCATCGGCAAGGTGCTCGCCGGCGCGGCCGCGGGCCGGGGCCACCGAAGGCTTCTGATCGGCATCGGGATGATCCCGCGCGGCGAAGTCGGGCTGATCTTCGCGCAGATAGGGCTCACGTCGGGACTTATCAACGCGGGGCTCTACAGCTCCGTCGCGATGATGGTCATCGTGAGCACGTTCATCGCGCCACCTCTGCTGCGAATGATGCTCCCCACGGTCGTCGACCTCGCACCGGGCGACGAGTTCGTGCAGGTCGGGGAATACTCCATGGACGCTCCGCGCGACCGTCTCGAGAGCGACGAAGGGGGGTAGCGAACCCTCGCGACTCCGCGCCGCCCGTCAGCGTCCCGGGCCGGGAAACCGCAGCCGGGACACGACAGGGTCATGATCGCTCGCCGCGCTCGCGTCGGAGCGGTCCGCGTTGACGTGAACGATATCGATCTCCGCCTCTCCAGCGAGCGCAGGGCTCACGAAGAGGTGGTCGAGCACCTGCAGGTTGCCTTCGAAGGAAAACGTGTAGCGCTCGGGGAGCGGCACGCGTTGGACGAGGTTCGTCATCCCGGAGACCTCACCGAGGCGGCGCATCGGCGGCCGGAACTCGTGCTCGTTCATGTCGCCTAACACCACGACACCGGCCTCCGGTTGCGCTTCGAGGATCGACGCGGCAAAGTGGCCGATGATCTCCGCCTGACAGACCCGCTGCGCTTCCGTCTCCAGGACGGGCGGTTGCGTGGCGCCAAACGGTGAGTCGTCGCCTCGCTTCGACTTCAGGTGGTTCAGGATCACGAAGAAGGTCGTCTCACCGAAGCGCATCTCGGCGGCGAGCGACTTGCGAGTCGGCTCGGCCAGCGCGCCGCTCTCTCCACCTTTGAAGCAGGGGTTGGCAGGATCGACTCTTCCCGGGCTGAGCGTCAGTCGTATCGCGCTCCCTCCTCCTTCGAGTGCGGTCGCGTCCATCCTCCCGGCAGTGCCCCGATCGACGAACGTCACGCGGCTCGGATTGAAGAGGATCGCGACACGGATGTTGCCTCCCGGCTGTCCTCCGTCTTCGTTGTTGCCCGGATCGATCCCACGGCTGTCGTAGTGAGGCCCGCCCGCCGCGACGATCGCATCGACGAGCTTCGAGAGCGTCTTCGCTGCCGTCACCACACCGTCATCCGCCGGCCCGCTGTCGTCCTGAATCTCCTCGAGGCCGATGACGTCGGGACTACCGAGGTTCGTTACGATCGACGCCGCGACGCGCTCGAACTTAGCGACGTCGTTCGTCGCGGCCAGGTTCAGCACGTTGTACGTCGCGATCGTTACGTGTTGCGCATCTCCCCTCAGCGCCGTCACCTCGGGGGGAGCCGATCCCGAGACGATCGAGTCGAGCGGCAACGTGTTCAGGAGCCGGTAGTTCCCGAAGTTGTAGTCGATGACACCGAAAATCGAGCCGTCGAAGCGGTCGCCCGTCTCGACGATCGGCGGGTTCTTCACGAGCCGTGGCTCGACGATGATCCGTTCCGGATTCAGATCACCGTCGCGAACGACGATTCCCCCTCGCGTCGAGCGCACGGCGGAACCTTCGCCTCCGTCTGCCAGGATCACCATGTCGCCGTAACTGCTCGACGCGCCGACGACGACCGCGTCGCGCACCTCGACGAGCATCCCCTCGATGCTCTCCCAGAAATCGATCGCGTCCGTCTTCGGGGAGAAGCTCGTCATCGCATCGTCGTCGATGACGCGGTCGGGAATTGCGCGCCCCGTCGGACCGATTCGCAGCGCGGCTGGCAGCGCGTTCGCGCGCGACAGCGTGAGGACCTCCGGGCTCGTGATCCAGGTCGTCGTGAGCGCACCCGGGAATCCCGCTTCTTCGACGTTGCCAGAGACCCTTACGGCATCGCCGACCGCCACGTTGACCGTCACATCCTTCGTCGAAACGAAAATCGCCTCCGACGTCGCGTCGTCGCGATCGGGCCGCGGATCCTGCATCCAGAATCCGGGAGCGCGGCCCGTCGTCAGGACGGCCGTCACCACCCCTTCGACCGACTCGACGTGCTCGCCTTCAAACGGCGATCGGTGGCCCGCACCCTGAATCGTGTGAATGCGCGGCGAGGCCGGCGACTCGTGGTTCGGTGCGGTCGGACTCGACGTCGCGCAAGCGCCGAGAAGCAGCAAGAGAAAAAGTGCAGAAAGAGATCTCTTCATGTCGATCACGGGCGGGTCCTTTCGAGCGGCGGCCAGCGCTGAACCGCGACGGCGCGCATTGCCGTGACGCGTACAGGCGCGAAGCATTCTATGCGCCCGGGGTTGCCGCGTCACGATCCGACGCGGCAGATTCGAGGTCTGCGCTCCGAATTCGAAGCGCAGACCTCGAGCCTCCCGGCGTGACCAAGCCGACGCCTGCGCAAGGCGGCATGCGGGCAGGTACGTCGCCGCGCCACGTGACCCGCAGCTCCGTCCGTTGACATCAACGGCCCGAGGCTCGTATCGTCCATAAAACAGACCGGCCGATCGGTTTGTTGTTGACAAATAACTGCCACTCTTCCGTTCACGCGCGAGCCGCCCTCACGCGATAGGAGCAACCTGCCGTGAAGAAACTCTTCGTCGCCGCCTACCACCAGTCGAAGTTCGGCAAGCTCATGGGCATGACCGTTCCGGACATCATCAGGAACGCCGCCGTGGAAACGTGTTCCAGCATCGGCGCTGAGCCTTCCGCGGTCGACGTCGCCTCGGTCGCCGCGCTCTGCAACGTGGCGCTCAACCACCAGGCTCTCCTCTCCGGCCTCCTCGCACAGGTGCCCGGTCTCTCCGGCAAGCCGATCGAAGCGGTCGAGAACGCCTGCGCCTCCGGCGGCCAGGCGGTGATTTCGGTCGCTCACAAGCTCCTCCTCGGCGAAGGCGACGTCGGTCTCGCGGTCGGCTTCGAGAAGATGCGCGATAACGAAGGGAAGATGGACGGCAAGCTGATTGGCGAGGTGCTCGGCTACGCGTCGCATCCCGACGAGCGCCCCGGAAAGGTCTTCGTCTTCCCTCACCTCTTCGCCGAGGTGATGGAGCTCTACATGAAGACGCACGGCGTGACCGAGGAGGATCTCGCGAAGATCGCTGTCATCGAGTACGGCAACGCAAAGCACAACCCGTACGCGCAGATGCAGAAGGTGCAGATCACGCTCGAGCAGGCGATGAAGATCGAAGGGATCAACCGCTACGTCGTCGACGGGCTGCCTCTCAAGACGTACGACTGCTCGCAGATCACCGACGGTTACGCCGGGCTCGTCCTCGCAACCGAAGAAGGGCTCCGGAAGCTCGGCGTCGCGAAGGCGGACACCGTCGAGCTCGCAGGCTGGGGCCAGGCGACCGACGCGCTCAAGAAGGAAGGGCGCGACGTGCTCCGCGCGGAGGGCGCGTTCAAGGCGATGAACAAGGCGTACGCGATGGCGGGAGTTAAACCTGCCGACGTCGGCGTCGCCGAGGTGCACGACTGCTTCACGGTGATGGGAGCGATGGGCGCCGAGGTGTTAGGGAAGGCGCAGTACGGCAAGGGGGCGAAGTACTGGAACGACGGGAAGGCTTCCGTCGGCGGTGAATGCCCGATCAATACCTCGGGCGGACTCATCGCCAAGGGGCATCCGATCGGCGCGACCGGCGTCGCGATGATTGGATGGGCCGCGTGGCAACTGCTCGGCAAGGTGCCGGCCGAGTTGCACGCGAAGAACGCGACGGTCGCCGCGACCTTCAACATCGGCGGCCCGATCTGCGCGACGGTGTCGACGGTGCTGAAGCCGGCGGTTTGATGCAGGTAGCCGCAAACGACTCATTCCGGCGTGATGCATTCCGGCCGCGCAAGCGGCCGTTTCTGAATAGCCCCACGCGTAAGCGTGGGGTCGACGTCCGGTTGGTTGTGTGCGCCGCGTCAGCGGCGCGGGAGATCGGAGTCGGACGCGTTCTATGACAGAAGGCGCCGCTTGCGCGGCGCGAACGAACACTTGCAACACGTACCCCACGCTAACGCGTGGGGCTAATCAGAATCTGGCCGCTTCCGCGGCCAAGAGAGAGGGCTCAACCATGGCCGACCAACCCGTCCCCACCCGATCCGGGCACGTCCACCCCGACGGCTACGACATCTGGTACGAGTACTTCGGCGACGGGAAGCGCGAGGCGATCGCGCTGCTGAACGGTCTCGCGATGTCGACGCGCGCCTGGTACGGATTCCTCCCGCTTCTCCTCGACGAGTACGACGTCCTCCTCTACGACTACCTCGGGCAGGGCGACTCGTCGAAGCCCGACGAGCCCTACTCGATCACGAAGATCGCTTCGTATCTCACGACGATCATGGACGAGCTATCGATCGAGAAGATCCACTCGATGGGCATCTCCTACGGCGGCTTCATCGCGATCGAGCACGCGCGGCAGTTCCATGAGAGGCTGCACACGCTCACTCTCTCCGGCATCATCCTTTCCCGCGAGGAGCTCTTCGAGCAGTACGAAGCAATCTCGCTCCGCTTCTACCGCGAGGGCCCCGAGCGGTTCGACCTCTACACCGAGTACATGTACGAAAAGATCTTCGGCGAGCCGTTCGTCCGCAGGATGACCCGCGCCGGCCTCGAGCCGATGCGGCAGCGCTTCACCGAGCGCTACCGGAACGCCATCCATTGCCTGGTGCGCCTAACCGAGGCCCAGGAGGAGTATTTCGGGGAGCTCGACAACCGGATGCCGCAGTATCGCGCCGTCACGACGCCGACGCTGATCATGCCTGGCGAGCAGGACCGTGCGCTCCCGCTCTGGGCGCAGAAGAAGATGCTCGATATCTTCCCGAGCTCGCGCTGGCTGGTCATCCCCGAGTGTGGCCACGTCGCCTATCTCGAGCGGCCCGACATCTTCTTCCCTGCGCTGAAGGCATTCATGCGGGCGAAGAGCGTGAAGTTCGAAGCGCCGCTCTGACGCGGCTCAACGCCCGCCCAGCAACTGCGCCCAGTTCCTGACGATCGTCTGCGGTGGCTGGCCGGGATCGGTCTCGCGCAGCGCCACGATGCGGCCGCTGCGCGCGACGGTGAAACTCTGAATGTGATCACCGAGCGCTTCGACCGGCTTCGCTGCGTCGGCGGAGAACGACGCGCCCTGACGCACCGCCGCGGCCATGACGCGGTCGCCCGCGAGATAGAGGAGCTGCCGCCCGTCGGCACTCCATGCCGGAGTCGCTCCACCCATGGTCGAGACCTGCCACTTCGCGGTCGCCGCGGGGTAGTTCGTCACGTAGATCTCGAGTCTTCCGGACTCATTCGAGGCATAGGCCATCCATTTCTCGTCAGGGGAGAGGGTGGCGCCGAGCTCCTCGGCCGGGCCGTGAATGAGCGGCACCGGTTTGCGGTCACCGTCGAGATGAACGACTTCGATGTCCATTCCCGTGACCGCCCGCTGGCAACCGAAGAGGATCGTTCTTCCGTCGCGCGACCAGTCGGACAAGCCGAGGTACTCCCCCTCCGGGTCCGACCGAATCGCTTCCTGCGTGCCGCCACCGGCGGGCTGAATCCAGGATCGCCACTCTCCGCCATCCCCCACGCTCGTCAACGCCACACGCTCGCCGTCGGGAGAGAAGAGTGCCGACTCGTCCATCGTCCCGCGGCCGGCGAACGTCAGTCGGGTAAAGCCTCCCTCGCCGAGATCGGCCATCCAGAGGTCGGAGCTCCCTGTCGCGGGATCGAATCGGGCAACGATCGCGCGGCGTCCGTCGGGTGAGGCGACCGGGGACGCGAGAAACGCCTCCTCGCCGATCACGACGGGCCGGGTGTCTCCGTCATCGAGTCGAAGCAGCTGGCGTTTCGGTTGTGCGGCCTGTCGATAGATCAACGTGTCAGCCCCGACCGCGAACACTCCCGTCCAGCGAGCGGGGTACCAGTCGATGTTCTGCGCGATGGCGACCGGTTTTCCCTCGACGGCGAGCGCGTCCAGATCGAATCGCTGCGCGATGAGATTGCGGTCCCGGACCGTAAGGAGCCACCCATCGACGAACGCGGCGTTCGATGCGTAATCGAGAACTTTGCGATCGACGGCTCCGTCGATCGAGCCGATCCGGAGAGTTCCTGTTCCCGTGTTCTGATTCGCGGGTGCGGCAGTGTAGAGAAAATGCGTGCCATCAGGGAGGAACGTCGGGTTGCGGTTGGTGTCCTCCTCGGAATTCACGAGCTTCGTCACGGCAACCGGGACGCCGCCGTTCTCGCCGACCTTCATGAGCGGCGTCGAGATGTTAGGCGCGAAGACGATGACCCCGAGGAAGCTCCAGGAGCCGCCGCGACCGTAGGGAGCGTCACAGATCGTCTGGATCGCGCCCGTGCCGGCGTTCACGGTCTTGAGCTTGCCGCCGGCGAAGAATCCCAGTGCGTGCCCGTCCGGAGCCCAGAACGGGTACGACGCCCCCTCCGTGCCCGCGAGCAGCTTCACCTCGCCGCTCGAAAGATCGCGAATCGAGAGGCGGGTCGTCGTTCCGGGGATCTCGATCGCTACGCGCAGGCCATCGGGCGAGACCGCCAGGGGAGCGTCGAAGGCGGCGGCGGCCTGCTCGGACAGATCCATCCGGGTCACCCGGGTCGCATCACCGAGGCGTGAGCGGAGAGTGACCGTGAAAACGATGGCCGCGATTGCAATCGCCCAGCCGGCGAGCGCCGCAACGGTCAGAAGCCGGCTCCGCCGCGCCCGCGCGCTCGTGATTGGCGCGGCGACGCCCGCCTGCGATCCGGCGCTGCTGATCCACCGAAGCTCCGACGCCACGTCGAGCGCGCTCTGCCACCGATCGTCGGGATCCTTTGCGAGGCACTTGTCGACCACGTGCTGCAGCGCCGGAGGAGTGAGCGGCTGCACTTCCGCGATCGGACGCGGCTGCTCCTTGACGATCGCCGCGATGAGGCTCGTCTTCGTCTTCCCTTCGAACGCGCGACGGCCGGTCGCCATCTCGTACAGCACCGCGCCGAAGGCGAAGATGTCGGTTCGGGAGTCCGCCTCCTGCCCCTCGAGCTGCTCGGGCGACATGTACTGAAACGTGCCGAGGATCGTCCCTTCCGTCGTGAGCGGCTTCTGCTGCGTGGCGTCGTCGAGGTTGATCTCCACGGCGTTCGATTTCGCGAGCCCGAAGTCGAGCAGCTTCGCGCCCGCCTTCGTGATCATGACGTTTCCCGGTTTCAGATCCCGATGGACGATGCCGGAGCGATGCGCCCTGCTCAGCGCCTCGGCGATCTGTGTTCCGTACCTCAACACGTCGGCGGCCGGCAGCGGGCCCTTCGCGAGGAGGTCGGCGAGCGACGCGCCCTCGACCAGCTCCATCACTAGAAAGCTGATCCCGTTCTCTTCGCCCACGTCGTGCAGCGTGCAGATGTGCGGGTGGTTCAGTTGCGAGATCGTCTTCGCCTCGCGCTCGAAGCGAAGCTTGAACTGCGTGTTCTGCGACAGCTCGGCCGGAAGGACCTTGATGGCGACGTCGCGGTCGAGCCGCGTGTCGCGCGCTTTGTACACCTCTCCCATGCCGCCCGCGCCGAGGGGCGAGAGTATCTCGTACGGGCCGAGCCGCGTGTTTGCAGCGAGTTCCATGGGGAAGAAATCCATTATGTCAGATGGCGGGCCCGGGAAGGGGGACGGCACGGCAGGGCGCAACGGGAAGTGAAAGGTGAAAGGGGCCGCAGCTTCGATGTCTTGTGACCGCGGGGCGGGCTGTCACTTCGCGAAACGCTTCTCGAGCTCGCGCGACCAGTTGAGCGTCACGCGGAGCACTTCCGTCACGCCGTCGCCGGCTGACGACTGCACCATGACGAAGCTCTGTCCATCGGGCGCGATGTCGAAGTTGTCGGGCCGGTCCCAGACGAACTTCCCGCCGAAGAGGATGCGCGGTGCGGACGCGCGCAGAGGCTCCCCCGGCTCGATTGCGACGCTCGCCAGACGCTCGCCGGACGCGAAGAAGAGCTCTCGTCCATCGTGCGACCAGCGCGGGCCGGTCCCGCCCTCGGTCGAGATTTGAGTCTTCGCTCCGGTTCCCTCGAACGGCTTCACGTAGACCTCGGAACGACCCGACTCGTCCGACACGAACGCGATCCACTTCCCGTCGGGAGAGAACTGCGCCTGCAATTCGTCGAACGGCGAGGTCGCGAACGGCCTCGGCTTGCCATCCCCTTCGGTGTCGAGCACGTAGAGATCGCCGCCATTTTCGCTGCTGAGCAGCTCGTAGACGATGTGCCGGCCGTCGCGCGACCAGGTCCCCG
Organism: Thermoanaerobaculia bacterium; assembly: GCA_051305935.1. Classification (GTDB taxonomy): domain Bacteria; phylum Acidobacteriota; class Thermoanaerobaculia; order Gp7-AA8; family Gp7-AA8; genus JACPDH01. Next base: position 10,968 of record JBPPMG010000315.1, on the reverse strand, counting down.
CGCCGATGTCGTCGTTCGCTCTCGCGATTGTGCGGTAAGGTGATTCCCCGCCTAACCCCTTCGCGCGCAGTTCGCGAACCCCCTCGGTCGCGACCGAAGCGAGAAGCTCCTTCTCGTCAGGACTCCACTCCGGCGAATGGTGGTCGCCATCGAACGTCTGCCGCGTCAGCGTCCCGCGCTCGAGGTCGATCGTCCAGAGCATACAGTCGGGCGTGATCGTCTGCCGGACGAGCAGCGTCTTTCCATCATGCGAGAAACGAGGCTGCGCCCAGGTGTCGCGCCGCTCCACCAGGGGCGATACCTTGCCGCTCATGTCGACGCGAACGAGCGAGTAGATGCCCGTCAGCTCGGAGCTCGAATTCGTCGGCGTGTAGACCAGCGTGCCGTTCCCGGAAACCGCGAACGCGCCTTCCCCGCCGGAGAGCCTGAGCACGTCCTGCTGCATGACGACGGCCTCACCCGTGATCCGCGCGGAATCGCCATCGAATGGAGCCGCGAGCAGCGTCTGGTCGCCCGGCCGGTAAAACACGAGCCTCCCGCCCGGCGCGAATTGCGGCGACGAGCCCGTGTCCACCACGCGATGCCGCGACTTGCCGTCGAGCGATACCGCGTCGAGCGCGAAGCCGCTGTTCGTGACGACGGTGAAGACGATCCAGCGGCCGCCCGGCGCCACGACTGGATGCAGGTGCGACCGCTCGCGCTGGCCCGGCGTCGTCAACCCGGTCGCCGTTCCTCCTTCGGAGGGGATGATCGCAAGACCGCGCCACCGCTTGCCGTCGATCTCGATCCCGGCCGCGACGATCCGTCCGTCCTCGAGCCAGCCCCCTCCCCCGCCGACATTCGTCGTGCGCGCGAGCTTTCGAGGCGTGCCTCCGCCACTGCCGACCGCGTGCAGCCCGCGGGCCTGACCGAAGTATCCGACGCTGCGCCCGTCGGGCGAGAAAAACGGCGCACGTGCGCCTTCGGTCCCGGGCAAGGCACGCGAGGTGAACTCGCCGAGCTCGCGGAGGTGCAAGGGCGCGTTCGCATTCGCCGTGTACGGCACGTAGGCAATCGTCCTCCCGTCAGGAGAGATCGCGACTCCGGAGATGGAGTTGAACGACGCGCCGGTGATCTCGAGGCTGACCACCTCAGTCGATCCTTCGCCGCGCGTCCCGACGAACAGCCACGTCCCGAGAGCGCCAGCGAACAGCGCGGCGACCGCCACGGCCGCGCCTATCGTCCGCGAGACCCCGCGCGACGGTGCCAGCGCGACCGGCCCCTCTGCTCCGCCCCGCATCGCCTCTTCGATCTCGAGCCGCGCGTCGGCCACGTCGGCCAGCCGGTGGCTACGGTCGCGCTCGAGCAAGCGGCGAAGCAGCCGGCGGATCGCCTGCGGCGTGCCCGCAGGAAGCAACGACCAGTCGACATCGCCCTTGAGCACTTCGGCGAGCGTGTCGGAGACCGTGTCGCCGCTGAAGAGGCGCCGGCCCGTGAGCATTTCGTAGAGGACGACACCGAAGGCCCAGAGATCGGCGCGCTTGTCGACGCGCTTGCCGCGCGCCTGCTCGGGGCTCATGTAGGCGGCGGTGCCGAGGATCATCCCGGCGTGCGTCGCGGCGCGGACCATCGTCGGTGAGTTCGAAAAATCGGCGTCCGCCTCCTCGCTGTCCATCGCTTTCGCGAGGCCGAAGTCGAGAACCTTGACCTGACCCTCCTCGCCAAGCTTGATGTTCGCCGGCTTGAGGTCGCGATGGACGACGCCTCTCTCATGCGCAGCTTCGAGCGCCTCGGCGATCTGCTTCGCGATCTTGAGCGCCTCGTCGATCTGAATCGCGCCACGACTCAATCTCTCGGAAAGATCTTCGCCCGCGGCAAGCTGCATGACGAGGTAGTGAACCGTGGAGTCATTCCGATCCCGCGAAGCGGGAGAGAAATCTGCAACCAGCAGATCCCTCCTCGCTTCACTCGTCGGGATGACGGCCGCGCCCGCGGGCACGACAGCCGCCCCGATCTCGTAGATTGACGCAATGTTCGAGTGCTCGAGCGACGCGAGAATCCGCGCTTCACGCTCGAAGCGTGCAAGCCGTTCCGCGTCCTTCGTAAACTCCTCGGGCAGCACCTTGATCGCAACGTCACGGCCTAACTTCGTGTCCTTCGCGCGCCAGACCTCACCCATGCCGCCCTTGCCGATGGCGGTCGTGATCTCGTAGTGCGCGAGATGGGCTCCGGGACTCAATTGCATGAATGACCGCAGTATATGGGCAACGATCGAGGGGCGAGAATGAAAACGAGACCGACCCCGCGAGGCCTGTCACCTCGCGCATGCGAGGCGAAGGCCGTCCCAGCGCTGAACCACCCGAACATCGTCACGCTGCACCCGATCGAGGCGGCGGACGGCGTCCGGTTCATCACGAAGAATGAATTCACCCCTTCGGGTTCTTCTTGACGAATCTGAGAATCGAATCGAGGGTAATCACTCCGACGACGCGCCTGGTTTCCTTCCGGTCGAGCACCGGGAGCAGTCCTGGGCTCAGGCGGAATCGCTCCATGGCCAGATCGAGCGGGTGGTCGGGATGGACATGCTCCCAGGACAGGGCGAGCAGCGACGTGACGCAAACGCCCCCGTCGCCCGACGCCACGCACTCCAGGATCCGCTGGCGCAGCACGAGTCCCACGATCGATCCCTCGTCCCCGACGATGAAGCACTCGGCGGGATCGTCAGCGATCATCGCCACGGCTTGCTCCGCCGACGATTCCTGTGGAATGAACAGATGGTACTTTTCCATCAGTTGCTCGGCGCGATGCGCCCCGCCGGCGAACCGGCTCTCGGGACCCGGCAGATGGATCGAATCCTGCTCGAGCAGTGCGTGATAGAGAGGCTTCGACTGGAAGCGCGCGGAGATCATGTAGCTGAGCAGATTCGCGACCATGAGCGGCACGAGGATCTCGTAGTCCTGCGTGAGCTCGAAGATCATGAAGACCGACGTCATCGGCGCGCGGATGATGCCTGCGAAGAGCGCGCCCATGCCCACCAGCGCGTACGCGCCGGGGCTTCCGGTCGGGAACGGCGCGAACGCGTTCATCAACATTCCCACGGCGCCGCCCGCCATCGCCCCGATGAAGAGACTCGGCGCGAAGACGCCACCCGCGTTGCCTGAGGCGTACGACACGATCGTTGCGATCAGTTTCGCGATGCACAGGACCAGCAGCACTTTCAATGCGAGCGCGCCGTCCAAAGCCTGGTCGACGAACTGGTACCCGACGCCCATCACTTCGGGGGTGACGTTGAGCATCAGGCCGATCACGAGCCCGCCCATCGCGGGTTGGAGGATGCGCGTCCACTGCGGCATGCCGTACGCAAAACGGCGTGCGCGCAGCAGTCCCTTGGTGAATGCGAGCGAGAGAATACCGCCGACGATCCCGAGTATCGCGTATCCGATCAACTCCGAGGGATCCACGAGGGCGTACGCAGGCACGCGAAACAGCGTCTCGTCACCCAGGATCGAGCGGGCCACGATGACCGCGGTCACTGAGGAGACCACAGTCGAGCCGATCAGCGCCGCGTTCATGTCGCCGATGATCTCCTCGAGCGCGAAGAGCACGGCGGCGACGGGAGTGTTGAACGCGGCGGAGAGCGCGGCCGCGGCACCGATCGGAAGCAGATTCCGCACGAGTGCCGGAGAGAGCCGGAGCCAGCGTCCCAGCGCCGAGGCGATGCCCGCGCCGATCTGCACGCTGGGCCCCTCCCGTCCCATCGAGTGCCCCGAACCGACGCATAGGGCCCCCGTGAGGAACTTCCCGAAGATCACGCGTGTCGGAATCACTCCGTCCTGCAGGTGATAGGCGGCCTCGGTTTGCGGCACCCCGCTCCCCCGCGCCTCGGGAAAGAATTTCACCAGAAGAAATCCGGTAATCAGGCTGATGCCGGTCGGGACGGCAATCAGCCGCCAAGGCGAAGGCGCGGAGCCGAACAGTACGTGCCTCGTTCCCTCGATGGCGAGCGTGAACAGCACGGCCGCGAGCCCGCCGAAGACGCCTAACAGGATCGTCAGCGCGAGAAAGAGCTGATTCTCGCGCCGGCGGATCTGCTCGAAGAAATGAGGGCTCGCCGTGCTCATCGCTCGCCTCTCCCGTGCTTTCGCCCGATCAGAAGCAGCGCGAGATCGGCTCCGCGAGGCTCGCCACACCACGCCGCGGCTGTCTCTTCGATGGAGAACACGAGATCCGCTCCTGCCTGCACCAGGTCTGGATCACGGCGCAATGCGCCCACGGTGATCGCCGAACGCATCGCCGTCGCGTCACCTTCCAGCTTTTCGAGGAGTGAGGGGCCGTACCTTCCCACCCCCTGTTCCGCGGCAACGCACGAGCGCAACCGCCCAACCACCCGGTCCAGAGCGAAGGTGAGCCGGCGGACCCGCTCTCCGCGGGAGAGGCGTGCCGCGAGCGGGTCGCCCGATTCGACGAGCCGCGCGACATCGAGCAACTCGGCTACCTCAGCGGACTCCCCAGGCGGCGCGGACAGACGAGCCTTTGCCAGGTACAGCGATGCCGCGCGATAGTCACCCATGCGGAACGCCGTCTCGCCGGCGCCTCGAAGCGCCGCGAAGTTCTCCGGCTCGATCGTAGCGGCCGTGTGGAAGTGCTCGAGCGCGCGTGCACTGTCGCCGACCTCGTCGAACAGGCCGGCCAGCTCGACGTGCAGCCCGGCCTCGTTCGGGGTCTCCGTGCTCATCACCAGCAACTCCGCGAGTGCGCGTCTCCGCTCACCGTGATCGATGAGCAGACGGACCAACTCGGTGCGAGTCTCCCGCCGCTGCTTCTCGATCTGATCTCCCGTCCAGATGCCGTACAGCGCGTGATGGTAGTAGCGCGTGGCTTCCGCGATGTCATTCCGGCGAACCGCGAGCCGGGCCAGTTGCAGGTTGATGCTCGGGTCCTCCGGAGCGGCATCGCGAAGCCTCAACAATGCATGGCGTGCTTCATCGTCGTGATGGATCTCGGCGAGGGCCTTCGCGAGCGCGAAGGCGAACCTCCTGTCGTCGCGGTCGTTCGTCACCGCCTGGCGAAGCGACTCGATCGCTCCCTCCGGGTCGTGCTCCGTGAACTGGAGCTGCGCGCGCTTGTACAGCGCTTTGGCGATGCCGGAGTTGCGGTGCCGGTTGATCTCCGCCATCCGGCGGGTGAACAGATACAGCGGCACCGCCGCGACCGCGATGATCACCAGCAGTACGACCTCGCGCTGGATCATCTGAAAGCCGCGCCGACTTCCGCGGTGGGCAGGATCCCGGGTGAGTTCTTCCGTCAGGACGCCTCACTGTACCACCGAACGCGACCCCTCCCGACTCGACTCACCTGGCTCCGGCGATCGTGCTGGTCCTGGAATCGTCACTCCCGCCCGGCGATTTGCTGCCAGTTCAGAAGGAGATCGAGCGTGCTTGAGGCGCGGCGCGAGTGAACCGACCAGCGACGCGAGAGGTAGCGATCTCCCGCGTTCTCGGCGAACCCGTCGCCGAGGCGGAAGAGCCGCTTTCCTTCGCCCCACTCGAAGTCGACGCCGTCAGGCCGCACGTCGATGACGCTGAGGCTCATCTCCGAGTCGACGAACGCGAGTCTGCGGCCGTCCGGGCTCCATGTCGCCCGAACTCCGCGCGTGATCTGCCAGCGTCGCCTCGCTGCCGGGAAGTCGGTCACGAAGATGCCCGGGGCGCCGCCGTCGTCGTGACCGGCGCGGCGTCTCCTCCCGTCGCGTTGACTTTGTAGAGAGCGGAGTTGAACGACGGACAGAAAACGATGACGCCGTCGCGATTCCAGGCGCCTCCCTTTCCCGACGGCGCCTGCGCGATCGTCAGCACGGATCCGCCCGCGGCGGGCACGCGCTTCATCTTCTGGTTCGCGAAGAATCCGAGGTCGCGGCCGTCCCACGACCAGAATGGATACGACGCAGACTCCGTCCCCTCGAGGACGCGCGCCTCGCCGATGTCGCGAAGCCTGTGCTTCGCATCGCGATCGGTGCAGCGCGCGATGAGCCGCACCACGTGAGGCGTATCGCTCGGGGCGAGAGAATGGACATGAGGAGCGATGCGTCAGGCCACCGCGGCCGCCATGAGACGATCGCCCAGCGCGCGCAGCATTCGTGCGGCTCCTCCGTCGTCCTTGCCGCGCCACGCGCTGCCGTGCATGACCGCGAGCGTCTTCGGATTGGTTTCCGCTAGTCGCTCGATCACATTCCGGGTGCCGGGCGTGAAGCTGACGAAGTCCGGCATTCCGCTCCCGACGAAGGCGAGTCGGCTCGCCTCGCTCGGCTCGACGAGGTCCGACTCGATGACCGGCTCGCACCGATCGCCACTCTGGGTGAAGAGGTCTCCGCAGAAGAGCGTGCGCGTCGACGTCTCGAAGAGGTATCCCGTTTCCCAGTTATGAGGCACGTGTGGCGCGTCTAGCCAGGTCACCGTGCGACTGCCCAGCGAGAGCCCTTCCCCGTGAGCAAGGGCGCGGGGAGGCCGGTCGGCCAGATCGTTGACGGAAACCATGGCCGCGACGCGCCCGCACAACGGCGTGGCGCGAGGCGCGACCCGAAGGAAATCGTTGAGCGCGCCGCACTCGTCGGCCTCGACGTGGGAGAAGCTGACCCATCGAAGGCGGTCCACTTCCATCACGGACGCCATCGCCTCGCGGACGAGCGGGAACAGCCCGCGTGGCCCCGTGTGGAACAGCAGCGGCTCCTCGTCGACGACGAGATACTGATTGAACGAGAACCCTCCCGGAATCGCCTCGGGCGGAATCGGCGTGCTGATTCGATAGATGCCCGCCTCGATCTCGTCGACTCGGGTCCCGGACTGCTGGTTGGTGATCATGCCGTTGCTCCTTTCAGGGGGGGTCGTCTCGAGGAGTCAGTCCTCGAGTAATCGTCGTTCAAGCAGATGGTGGATCTCGTCGACCGCAGCGGCATGGGAGACGCCGGAGCGAACGAGCCGGTGATACGTGGAGATGTCCACGAGGGCAAACGCGACGGCCAACGCCCTGCCACCGAGCCGCTTCGGGGCGAGCGCGGCGCGAATCAGCGCGCGCCGACTCGCCTCTTCCTGCGCGATCGCCTGCTCCACCGGCTCGAACGCATCACGCTCGAGGCGCACTTTCTCGTAGGAGGGAAACCTCCTGTAGAAGGCAAAGAGCTCTTCGACGAGAACGCGAAGCCTCGCGCCCGGCGTCGCGACACCATCGAATATCTCGAGAGTGGGTGGCCGCGTGGTCTCGAAGGTGAACTCCCCACAGGCCACGATCACGTCGTTGTAGTCGGGGAAGTGGTGGTAGACGGTGCCCGGAGAGACGTCGGCGCGTTCGGCGATGTCACGGACGCTGGTCGCGGCGATGCCCCGCTCGGTGTGGAGCTCGTACGTAGCGCGGACGATCCGCCGCCTCGTCTCGTCGGTCGCATCGGCACGCCCGCGCATCTGGTAGCGTCTGACCATATTTAATTGACTTTGTGTTCAATCAATATTGGTCCGGGCAACGACGCTGTCAAGTGGCGGGCTCACCCGCGCATCAACTTCTTGATCAGCTGGATCTGTCCCGCGTGGTAGAGGTCGTGTGCCGCGATGCCGGTGATGAGCACCCGGTTCGTCCACTTCGATCCCGGACCCACCCGCCCGAGCTCGCGCGGATCGAGCGCCGCGATCGCCGCGCGAAGCGCCTCGTGGTACTCGACGAGCATCGCCACGTCCTTTTTCCAGAGCGCCGCATCGGGCCCTGACTTCCGCGCGAACCAGTTCGAACCCCTGTACGCGAAGCTCCCGCGTTCGAGCCTGGTCAGCCTTCGCAGCGCCGTGTACTTCCAGTACGCAGCATGGACGACGAGCTCGTGAATGTTGTGCCGCCGCGGGGCCGGCCTCCACGCCGCATCCTCCGCGCTCAGCCGCCGCACCGAGCCGCGCAGGTTCTGCCCGTGCCACGAGCTGCCATCCCACGCCTGGTCGATCACCCCGAGCAAGATCGCAATCTCCGCTCCCGCCATTCGAAGCCTCCGTTCGCATCAAAATCGCTCGCCTGTTCTGCTACGAGAACACACCACTCGACGCGAGCGTTCGGGCGGCGCCTGGTTCGCGAATCCGTCGCGGCGAGACTCGATCGTCGTCGTTGTGTCGCCGCGAAGCACTCCATTTTCTGGCGTCGAAGTGCCATCTCGCGAATCGAACTCGTCGATTTTGTGACTCTGCTCACAGCCTTCGCCGCGAAGCCGCCCCAAGTTGCATCCATCACACAATTCTAAAGAGCAGGAACCTCGAAAGGCCTGCGCCGCGGTCACCCGCGGAGACTTCATGACGAAAGGGGCGTAGGCCCCTTTTTGCTTTAGGAGGAGAAAACCATGTCCAGGATTCACGACCGCACACGTTCGAACGAGCCCGTCAACACCGTGAACGCGACTCGCAGCTCGCGCGGCTTCACCCTCATCGAGTTGCTGGTGGTCATCGCCATCATCGCGGTCCTCATCGGGCTGCTGCTGCCCGCGGTGCAGAAGGTCCGTGAGGCGGCGGCAAGGCCGACGTGCCAGAACAACCTCAAGCAACTCTCCCTGGCCGCCCATTCGTACCACAGCCAGGAGGGCCGCTTCCCCGGGGATCTCGCCAGCCTGATCGACTACTGCAAGCGCTACCCCGCGCTTTGCTCGCAGGTCGATCCCGATATCATCGCCGCGGCCCAGGACGAGGGTTACTGGTACTTCCTCGACCCGCTCAGCGCGAGCTCGATTCGAATCGGCGCCGAGCCCGCCTATCCCGGCCGCACCGGCTCGGAGACGTTCGTTGAGGAAACGGCGCTGATCGACGGTCGATACGTCAACAAGTTCGTCGCGATTCCGACACCCGGCGCGGCCGAAGGCCGGGAGGAGATGTTCGCGAACATCCGCGCCGAGGGGGCTCGCACGATCGCCGAGCTGCTGAGCCTCGAGCCCTCTGCCGTGACCGAGGTGCGCGACTTCGTCAGCTCGCCCGATGCACAGGGGTCCGCGGCCGGGATTCTCGACGCGAACGGAGACGGAAGTGTCAGTCTCTTCGAGGTCCACGAATGGCCGGGCGCGTACGCGAGTCGCTTCGACGGCATCGATTCCGACATCGAGGGCCTGGTGAAGAACTTTGTCGATTTCGTACATGACGAGATGAAGCTCGACACGTTGAGCGCGGAAATGCGCGAAGAGGTCGCTGTTCCCGCGAGCCTCGCGTTCTCTCCCGACTTCGGGAAGACCCACTTCAGTCTGGCGGAACTATCCGAACTGACGAAGCGGCTGGTCAGTGACGAAAAAGTCGCGCGCTATCTCTGCGCCGAGCTGCGTAAAGCCGAGGATTCGCTCGCGCGCGGTGACCAGGGTGGGGCGAAAAAGTATCTGTCGAGCTATCTGCGCGGAGTCCTCGCCGAGCGGCATCGGTCGTTGACCGACAGAGATGCCGAGACGCTCGCGGCCTGGCTGACCGCGGGGTTCCACGAGCTGATCGGCGACGGCAGCGTCTGACGCAACTTGAAACTGCCAGCTTCGCGGTCGAGTGTGGTGCGGGCTCCCGCCCCACACCGGCCACGAGGCGGCGCGAGAAGTTGCCCTCGGGCGACCTGACAGTTCAGCTTCGCCTCAGTTTCCAACGGCGACGTTCGCGTCGCTCCCCGCGGCAACTCTGGGCAGCGCGCCCGCGGCAGGAAGGTAGAAGTAGTCGACGCTGGCCTCTTTGCCGTACGTCTCTGCCCAACTCATAGGCGCGAAGATGAAGGAAACGGGGCCGCTGGCCACGATGTCGCGCACCTCGAGCTGACCGGGCGCGAGGAACATGGGGCGAGCCCCGCGCGGGCGCAGGTGTTGGCTGATGACGTTGAGCGGAACCACGATGTCGCCGATCGAGAGTGAGACGAATCCCTTCTGTTCTCTTGCCTCACCGGAGAGGGAGACGTTGAAACTCCGGACTGGCGCCGATGGGTACCGGATATCGAAGGTCTCATCCTCACGGAGGTGCGGCTGCCTGAGCACGAGCAGCGGAGCGCCCGCGGAGACAACGCATACGACCTCCCCTGCCGCGTGCTTCTGCTTGTAGCGGAACGCGCCATCCGCCTCTACGGAGACCGATTCGAGGCTCCGCCCATCCACGCTGTACCAGATGACCTGGCCACCGCCGACAGCCGGATGGAAGACCCGCCCCGCCCGCACCTCCGCGCGGTCGAGTGCGATCGTCAGAGACTTCTCTCGCTCATTCTTCAGTGTGAAGCGGTCGGCGCAGCGCCGCTGGTACTCATCGTGAGACGCGCACACCTTGATCTCTCGGGTAGGTGGGAGGTCTTTGACCTCGATTGATCCCGCCTCGTCTGTCGTCCCCACTCCGCCGGCGAAGAGTGCTGAATCCGGACGGTCGCGCCGTACGACACTGAGATCGACGACAGCCTTCGGAATCGGCTTGCCGGATCCGGAGTCGATCACGCTCACCTTGACCGCGTTTGGCTCGATGTCGATGTCGAAGCGCGTGTTAGGGATTGGTCGTTCGTCCGGAGCGTACAGCGTCTCGATTTCGGAGTCGCAGCCGACGACCTCGATGGGCGGAGGATCCGTGAAGAACCTCGACGCGGCAACGGGCGGCGGAGGCGGTACCGGAATCGACACCGCGAAGTACTCTCCAGTGCCGGGATCGGTGACGGCGCCCTCTCCCATGTCCACGTGCGCGTGAAGCGGGTCTCCGCCGCGCGTCACCTTTCCGAACCAGCGGTCGTACTTCAGCTCGATCGAAGCGCTCTCGTCGGCGTCGGCAACCTCGATCGTCTCGAAGGCCGCAGGGAGAGCGTCGTAGCCCAGTCGAAGCAGGTAGACCCCCGGAGCCACACCGTTCATGACATTCGTGCCGGACATCTTGCTCTCGTCGAGCACGGCCGAGGCGACCTGCTTGCAGGAGGTCTTTCGAACGGACCGCGAAGGCGTGCTCGTCTGCAACCCTGGACACTGAGCGAGCGAAAGTGTTAGGC
>JBPPMG010000311.1:0-40694 GCA_051305935.1 Thermoanaerobaculia bacterium | reverse complement strand
TCGTTCCGTTGGAGTTTCGGTGCGTCCTTTCGTCGGAGGTGAACGGTAAGCCAGTTCACGGTAGACGGGACTGCGTTGTGCGACTGACCGTAGGTTGCGGGGTTTGCGACGAACGTAAAGAAGCGCTTCATAAATGCGCGGTACGTGGCGAGGGTTGTCGGTCGGTACGGGGGCTGTCGTGCCATGAGCTTTCCGAGCAACGCCCGAACGTCCTCAGGGGTGGCCGTATCGAAGTCCTTGCCGAGGACTCGCGCGAAGAGGAGCAGTGCGCCAAGTCCTCGGATGAGACGGACCTTCCCACACGTCTGCTGAACGAGGCATGCGTCACGATAGGCGAAGATGAGATCCTTGTTGCGTTGGCTGATGGTGCTCATCCGCACCAAGGCCTCGGCCTGCGCGTACATGCGCTCGTAGTTGTGGATGTCGATACTCACTCGTCCCATTCATGCACCTCCCGGTATTTGAACGGCGCACGACACGAACGGAGCGACTACCTTCATGTTGCCCGCGCCGCGCGAGGCGACGACAGGCTCGAAACACGCCCCGAGCGACACGGAGAGCGGTGAACTAAAAGCAAGATGCTCCCGCCGAACGGCTGGCGTCCTGTTCACCGTCCTCGCTATCGTGCGCCGCTCTCGGGGAGCAGAGACGCCCCGCTATTTAGTCTTTTCGGTCAGTTGCGGCTGGCGGGGTCTCGGCGTTCGTCGGTAGCGCGTACCGGTTCTTTCGTGGTCTTGGTGCGCCGAAGTGCGCAGCCTTCTTCGGTTTCGGCTCGGGAGGTGGCGTTGTCTCGGCTTGGGGGGCGGGTGTCGTTTCTGGCGTCATCTCGTCGGGTGCGACCGTTTCGTCGCTTGCGCTCTCGGGCGTTTCCTCGACTGCTGGTGCTGGTTCTTTGAGGCGGCTGGTTGCGATCTGCGCGTACTCGGGGTTGATCTCTGCGGCGATGAAGTGTCGTTTCATCTGCTGGCACGCCACGGCGGTTGTGCCGCTGCCGACGAACGGGTCGAAGACGATGTCGCCCTCGGCGGTGTACTGCTCGAGAAGGTACCTGACGAGACGCACCGGCTTTTGCGTCGGGTGCGGCTTCCAGTCGCGCAAGGATCGGTAGTCGAGAATCGGGATACTCCAGACGCGGCTGACTCGCTGCTTGTGCTCCTTGCTCCAGACCACGATGACTTCGTAGTGTGTGATGCTCTTGCAGTCGGGTTTGTGCCAGACGTGGCGTGCGACCTCCGACCATCCCGGTGGTGCCGCCGGAACGTCGAAGGGATTCCAGAAGAAGACCACGTAATTCCTCGCTTTCTTGCACGCGAGGTAGAGCATCGCGAGCCCGTCGACGAGCGTGTCGTCGAAGAGGTTCATTCGGTTCGGGTATGGCGGGTCCGTGAGGACGACGTCGACCGTGTCGATCTGGGTGCAGGCGTTGAAACAATCGATGTTGTGTATCTTGTCGAGTTCTAGCATCAGGAAGGCGGAGGAGACATGCGGTCTCCTCCGCGAAGCGATGACGTTGACGACGCTTCGCCGTCATGCATCGCAGGAGGTACTTCATTGGCTCGGATGGGTTGTTCGATCGGATCACCGAAGAGCTGTACGTATCGCTCGTAGAGAGCGATCGCCCAGTGCGTCATGGAGTCACGCGCGCTGCTTCGGCTTGGATCGTTTGGATGATTTGCGTGTAGTGCCGCACGAGGCAACTCGTGAGCATCTCTTCTTCGGCGTGGAGGAGGTTGATGAGGCAGAGGAGGAGCGCGCGGATGTTGTCGTGGAGTGCTGTGTACTTGTGCTCATCCATGTTTTTCGTGTCAGCCTTTTCGAGTGCGAGCAGGATGCGTCGCCAGAGCGCAATTTCGAGCTGTAGCGCCGCGTGGAGGTGCTGTGGCATCGGTTCGCCCAGGTATTCTTCGAAGGTCCGCTCTTCGTCGCATGCGCGTTTGAGTACGTCCGTGACTTGTCGGCCGATCATCCACGGGTTCTCCGCGGCTTCCTTGCGTGCGTCTTCCGCGGTTTCGCGGCGAATCTCTCGGTTGCGTCGCAATCGTTCCTGCTTGTTGAAGTGAAACCAACTCATGTTGAACAACCATCGTGGAAGTACGGGTATTTATCTAGCGGCTGGCAGATGGTGGCTCGTTTTTGTCGTGCGATTTATAAGAACCGGCACCAACCGTAGTGACGGGGATGAACGCGCTGCATAAGCACCTGTTGCACTTCCTCGCCGTGCTGCACCAGTCCCCGCGCGCTGCGGGCATCGAAGAGTTGGCAAAGCAGAATCCCGCGCTTGGCGATCCGCGCAAGATCTACCGATGGCAACGAGCGCTGGGCGACGACCTCATCTACTACCCGACCGTGTCGTTTCGCGCGCTCGGCCTCGAACATCTCCACCTCTTCATCGACAAGCCCCAGATCGCGTGGGACGCGTTCCCGTACGCGGTGAGTGCAGAGTGGGTGGTCAGCGGTCTTGGCGCTCGCACGCTTTACCTGCACTGCATCGTGCCTGTCGTTCATCGCGAGGAGGTTGCTGCTCTCTTGCGGTGGCTAGAGGAGAGCGGCGCATGTACACAAGTAACCAACATCACCACACACGATTCGTGGCAGATCGTCCATGACAAGGAACAAGAGGATCCTGTACCTTCCGGCGTCCTCTCCCCTGTTTCGGTGCGGGCGTGGGACATCGTCGAACGTCTCCCCTTGCTCATTCCGGTGATCTTCGAAGCGACGGAGCAACGACGGAGTCTTCCAGCGATCTGGGACGCGGTCTACGCGCGTCTTGGCAAGAACGTGTGGGAATACTTGCCACGGTTCTCTCGTCGGATGCCGCGAAACGGCAAAGCCTACGTGAACGAAGCGTTCGCCATCCTCAACCACACCGGTCTCTTCCGACAGAACGTCGTCCGCTACAAGCCCTTTGACGCGGTGTGCACCCCGATGTTCCTGCACGTCGAAGGTCAGGAGTTACCAGAGCTCATCGCCGACTTCGCTCCACGGGCGCCGCTCCTCGACGTCCACCCAATCGCTGAGAACGCGGCGCTGCTGCGCATCAGCACCACACATGCACAGACGCGATACGTGCTCACGACGGCCTCATCGGTGCCGCGCATCAAGTCGTGGTACTTCATCGATCTCTTGCAGAACGAGCGCGAACCGCTGCACCCGCGCTTCGCCTACGAACTCCTCTTTGATGCCGCCACGACGCAGTGGCTCTTTCCGCGCGAGGAGATCATCGCGCGACTCTACCGATGACCGACCAACCAATTCCCGACGATATCGACACCATCAGCGCCGCACTCCACGGCGACAAGCAGGCAGTGCTCAAGCACCAGCTCGGGCAGATCAGCCGGGAGATTCTCGAGAACATCTTCCTTGAGCTGGCGCAACGTCACGCGCTGCATGACGAAGTCGCAGACCTACGCAAGCAATTACTCTCGCTCGAACCGCCAGAGTCCCACCCTGACGATCCAGGCAAACGCAAGGACCGACTCAAGCTGCAGGACCAAGTGTTAAGCGAAACGAAAGAGGAGCGAACGCTCGAACTCAAGACGCGAGATGCGAACGCGGAGCTCAAACGCGAAGAGCGAGAGAAGGAAGGCGAGCTCCTGGCCTCGCACCTCAAGGACCAGCGGTTGCGTGACTTCGATGCTTGATCTCTTCCGCAAGCTCAAACCGCTCTACGGCAAAAAGATCGACCGCCTTTGGCTTGAGCATCAGACGAGCGACATGGAGCGTCGTCGTGAAATCGAGGGCATGCTCACGCTCGTCGCAGCGCGGCGGCTCGGTCTCGCGGTTGGCGAGGAGCGACTCGTGCTCGATGCGCCACCAGTTGGCGTGATTGGACGAGGTGAATTCACCATCGGCCTGGTCAGCTATCCCGCGCTCGCTCCCTACGAGTTTCGCGTCGACCGTCAGGAACTCCTGCGACACGTCTTCATCCTCGGTCCGACCGGGAGTGGAAAATCGACGCTCTTGCTCGGCTTGCTCACGCAGGTGCTCGCGGCCGGAGTACCGTTCATGGTCTTCGACTTCAAGCGCAACTACCGCTGCCTGCTCACACAAGGGAACGGTCTCGTCGTGTTCACCGTTGGACGCAATCACGCACCACTCGCAATCAACGCGCTGCGACCCCCTGTTGGCGTGGAGTTCTCCGAGTGGGCCGAGGCGTTAAGCGACATCATCAGCACGGCGTATCTCCTCATGCAGGGAGCACGCAACGTCCTCAAGGAATCACTCCTCGCGGCAGCAAAAGCGCACGGAAAAGCAGCGACGATCGCTCACGCGCATGACCTCCTCGTTGATGAGCTCGAACACACGCGCAGCGGAAGCCGACGGTACGGCTGGCTCGAATCGTCGACGCGTAGCCTTGAAGAGCTGAGCAAGGGCGCGTTCGGTCGTGCCCTGAACAACCCCAACGGTGCAAACGCTGAAGACCTCCTCGGCATCCCCGTCGTTTTCGAACTGCAGGGGTTAGGTGATGACCAGAAACGGTTCTTCTGCCTCTTCGCCTTGCAGGTCGTGCTTGCGGTGCGCAAGAACGGAAGCGCAGCGCGCGAGCGGTTACAACATCTCCTCATCTTCGATGAAGCACACAACGTGTTTCCGCGCGAGCGACCCGGAGAGATCAGCGTTCCGGCGCGCCTGGCGCGTGAGGTACGCGAGTACGGAGAAGCAATCGTTGCCGCAACGCAGCAAACCGACGTGAGCGAAAGCCTGATCGCGAATAGCGGGATCAAACTCATTTTGCGTTGCGACTTTCCGCGTGACGTGCAATTCGCAAGTCAACTCCTCCAGATCGACGGGAAATGGCTGCCGAAGTTGCAGCTAGGGACCGGGATCGCTCGCCTACCAGTCCGGTACTACCAGCCATTCCTCTTCACGTTCGACGAACAAGCGATCAAGAACGTCATCGTTCCCGACGCCGCGGTGCGGGACCGGTGGCAGACACTCGCGCTACCCACCCCACCCGAACGACACGAGGTGACGATTTCGGAACGCGAGGAGGCACTGCTTCGTGACATCGCCGCGCAACCAATCAGCCCCATCACCCAACGCTACGAACGACTCGGGTGGAACGCGAAGATCGGGAACGCGATCAAAGACAAAGTGATCGAAAAGGAACTCGCCACGTTCGATCCAGTGATCACCCCGACCGGACAGGTAAAGATCCTCAGTCTCACCGACCGTGGAAGCGCGCTACTCGAACGCGCAGGAATCACGACCACACGAACGCGTCACGGCGGACCAGAACACGAGTACTGGAAGTTCGTAATCGCCGAACGGTTCCGACGACAGGGATTCAGCGTGACCGAGGAGTTCCCAATCGGCGACGGAAGGGCCGTCGATCTTCACGCGACGCGCGGCGAGGAACAACGATTCATTGAAATCGAGACGGGACGATCAGACATCAACGCCAACATCACGAAATGCACAGGCCTGCACGGCAACGTGATCTTCGTCTTCACCGACCCACGCGTGCGAGACAAGCACGAAACAAATATCCGGAACAGAATTCCCTGCGCGACCATCATCACAACCGCAGAAATTGGTCAGCTGCGCTAAGGCGATTTACCCGATTCCCGGGCTCACAGCACAGAATCCGCGCACCCCAAAGCGATTTACCCACCCGATACAAGCGCAACGGAAAAAGAGGAAAACCACCCCTCTCCTGGCAACCTGCACGATTGACCGCGGCAACGCTTGACCATCTCAAGCACCCACGAAAGACAATTGCACCCGGTGTTCGTTGCCCGTCGTGCCGTGAACCGGTGTTTCATTTCGCCCACGGGCACGGAGCGAGGAAACCGAAGTAGAAGGGTTTTTATAGCTGCGGTGTTCTCGTCATGTCCGTGGATGCGACGACGATCTTGCGGAGACTCACCGGCGTTGTTCCCACTGGATCCCAGGGAATGGTTGAAGACATCCCGCTTCCTCAGGTTCAGCTCCTGAAAAGCTCATGTGAGGGAGCCGAGCTTGTCATCTACTCGAGTTCGGACGACTCGCGATTTCACCAACAACTAGTCGAGTCGAGTATCGCCGCAGTGAAACAGTACGGAGCGGTGAATGTGGCGGACCGTGTGGAGGCATACGCGCGCGATGCACCCCATCGTCGTTTTTATGCGACGCGCTTAGCAGTTGGGCGAAACGCTTAGGCTCGCCAAGCGGGTTGCGATTGCGCTCGAAATTTCTACCCCCGTCAGAAGTTCGAGCCAAGCCCACAGTCCGTTCGGATTGAGCTCAAGGAACCAGAGTCTGCCGTCCAGGTCTTCCGCGAAGTCGAACGCACCGAACTCGAGACCGAAGCGACCCAGGAATTCCAAACATTGATTAGTCGTGATGACGTCGAGAGTGATCACTTCGTGGGGCGTTTGCGAAATATCGTAGCGCCGCCAGTCGACCTTCGTTCGCTCACTTCGCTGTGACTCAATGGCGACCGCGAAGATCTTTTCACCCACAACCGTGATACGGACGTCCCTTCTCTTCTGCACGAACTGCTGAAAAAAGCCGACGGAGGCAGTTAGGCTATCGGCATAGAGGAGATCGTCACCCCTCAAGAGCGACGTGAATACCTGCTGTCGCGTGCCTTTCGGATCCTCAGTTTCAGGATGGGAGAGTGTCTTGAAAACCGTTGGCGAATTTTCAGCGTACGATCGCAAGGACGCCGGTGAACTCGTGATGAGGCTCGCCGGGACGAGGAACCCCACCTCCGCCGCGACAACCAGTTGCCTCCACTTCCTTCCGGCGGCAGCAACCCTATCAGGATCGGGAAAGATCGGAACTCGCAATGCTGTCGCGATCGTTTCGATTGCCGAAATCAGTTCTCCCTTCAACCAGCTTCGATATGCTGGCTCAGACCGTTCGACGATTTGAGGTACGGCGAGGCCGTGCCACCAGATGGCGCGGATATCCCGGAGACCGACTTCGCGATCACCGACCTTCGCCACACCAGTCAGCACGCCGCTTGCGAAACGCGCTTCGATTTGGTTGTACTCGGGATATGCGTCTGTCGCGAAGCGGACAAAATTCACGCCTCGCATCTGAAGGTGATGCTCTACGAGGTCGGCGTGAACCGAACTGGATGGCGCAAGAATGAGAAGTATTGTCCGCGCCCCAGTTACATTTCGTCTTGCCGTTCGTCCGTTCTCGCGTCGGGTCCTGTTCCGGTGGTCCCAGGCAAGCTGGCTTCCGCAGCAAGGATGTCGAGATTACTTTTGGGCTTCCACTTCCACTCCGAAAGGGGCGGCGTGGGTCGATCGTCCAACTTCT
This sequence comes from Thermoanaerobaculia bacterium, assembly GCA_051305935.1. Classification (GTDB taxonomy): domain Bacteria; phylum Acidobacteriota; class Thermoanaerobaculia; order Gp7-AA8; family Gp7-AA8; genus JACPDH01. The sequence goes on along the minus strand of JBPPMG010000311.1, from coordinate 33,440 downwards.
CCAGCAGCCAGAAGCCGAATGGACGCGTGAGTGACGAGTGCATCTGCCCGCTCCTCCTCGGCTCAAAGTATACGCGCCGCTTCTCCTTACAGCAAAACTGGCCCGCTCAATAACGGTTCGTACGGGCACTCATGAAGGTTCTGCAAGCAGGGACGCGACTCATCTCGGAAGGTTCCCGGCCGAACAGCACTCACGAATAGCCCCGACCAGCCTGCAGCTTCACATCGCATCCGGGACAGAGAAGTCGCGTATTCTCCGCCGTGTAGCCGCCCATCACCTCGAAGCGATCCAAGACCGCGCCCATCGGCGGCAGCACCTCACCGCAAACGGCACACTTGCCATCTTGTGCCTTTCGCTTCTTTGTCTTGAGAAGCCGACGATGGGCAGGCGTCCCTCGCTCATCGTGCGTCAACGCTTTCGCGAGCTTCCGCCGAAGTGCCCAAAGCAACGGTTCGTTGTCCCCCGCAAGTTCGCGAAGCCGCGCACGAACCTCACGAACCAACGGATCAGCCAACGTCGCGAGCTCAAGATCAGAAAGTCGCCGGTTCGTCATAGCCGTTCAAATGATATCGAGGACTCGATGCAGTCCTTCGAGAGGAGGTTTTTTGCGCGCTTGGCAGTCTTGGGAAGCCCCGGTCCGACGATGGATTCATCGACGTCTTCGCGTTTGGCGAGAGTTAGGTTGAGGTCGAGAAGGAACTCGAGGGTGTTCGATCGTGCGGTCATTGCGTATGCCGCTCGCACGGTCTCGTCGAGACTCGCCTGCGCATCTTTGATCGGATGGGTGCCGGGGAGGTCAATCTGGCGGTAGAGCTCTCGAAGGGTCGTGTTCGTCGTTCTCATGACGTCCGATCGCACCTTGCGTAGGTGTCGTGCCGCAGCCGCCACGTTTTCGACCTGCTTCGTTGTCGGCCTTTGAGGCCACGGGAACGAATCGAAGACGGTGTCTGACGTGTAGCGGGGATCGCGTTTGAGCGTTGAGCATCGTTCCATGAACCACTCCCAATGGATCGTGCTTTGCAGGATGCCAAAGGAGTAGTCATCGGCGAGGGGGAAGACGGTGAGCGCGTCGTTGGGATGCACGGTTGGTGAGACGAAGACGAAGATGGGGCGCTTGGTGACTCGAACGCAAACGATGTAGCGTGGCAGGGAGTGGAGTTGCTCAAGCATTTCTCCGCGGGGATACGAGAAGTGCCACCACTTGTTCAAAAAGTTGCGGTGGTGCTTGTTCACTTTCGCTCCGGGGTCTTCGTCGAGTGCCGGATCGTTTCTCTCCTGCTCCTTTTTCGCGGCGAGCTCCCGGTCCGGGAGGACGTGAGTCTTGACTCTCTCGAAGAGCACCTTGTGCGCTGCCGCCTGGGGAAGTGTGAGTGGGTAGAAGTCGATGGCGAATCGTTGCGGTCCCGGCGGATGGTTCGAGAGCAGATCGTCGCCGGTCATGTACGGCTTGAGCACTTTACTGCTCGCCGCGTCTCGAAATGCGATCGCTCTTGCTTCGTCGGGCGAGAGCAGGAATGCTTCGTGGCCGTGTGTTTGTCCTTGGTAGCACGTGGCGGACTCGCTGTTGGCCCGGAGTGATCGCGCGGTTGTCACGTCGGGCTTTTCGGAGAGCGACGGTCCGATGGTTTGGAGTTCGAAGACCGCCCATGGGCTACTTTTTTGGTCGCCGAGCTGTTTGCTGAGTTTCTTTCGTCCCTTCGCCGTTCCTTTGATCCAGTTCACGATGGAAACGTGGACGGCAGCATCGCCTGACCATACTTGCGTGGCTACGGCTTCGGTGATGGTGCCGGTTGCCACGATGTGGTCGAGTCCTCCTTCGCGAGAGTAGTTCTGTCGGATGGTGTTGGTGCCAACAAGCCCAGCACGCCCGCCGACCTTGAGGTGGTCGTGGGCCTTGCGGAACCAGTACACACAGTAATCAGCTCGTCCCGGAACTTGCGGGAATCGCTTGCGGAGTCGCTGTACGTATGCTGGTCCGTACTCTTGCTGGATCTTGTTCTTTGACTGGTAGGGCGGGTTCCCGATGATCGCGTCTGCGGGCGGCCAGTCCGAGAGGAGGGCATCCGCGCAGACGATGTTCGCATCGAGGTTATCTAGTGGCAGTGCGGGATCGAACGCGAAGAGCAAGTCGAGCTGCGCGTGATCAAGGGCTTCGTGCGTTTCTTCGAGTGCGAGCTCTTTCGCGAGCATGAGTGTGACCTTCGCGAGCTCGACACCAAAGGGGTTGTTGTCGATCCCGAAGAACTGCCTCGTGCTGATCAGGGAGTGCGTGCCGACTTTCTTCTCTGCGGTCTTACCGAACTGCGTGAAAATTTTCAGGAGGATATCGATCTCGAGCCGCTTGATTTCACGGTACGCGACGTAGAGGAAATTGCCGCTCCCGCATGCAGGGTCGAGCACTTGGTAGGCGGCGAGCGCTGCTCGCAGCTGTACGAGTTCCTTGAGCGTGGATGCCGCCTCAATGCGTTCCTGCCAGGGGCGAACGATCGTCGGCGTAACGACTTTTTGGATGTCGGCTTCGGTCGTGAAGTGGGCGCCGTATGCGTGCCGCTCGGCCGCTCCCATGCTGCTCTCGAAGATGGACCCAAAGATCGCGGGTTGCACGCGACTCCAGTCCTCGTGGGTCGCCGCTTCGAGCAGTTCGAGTTCACTCGCGTCAAGGTGAACCGGCATGCTCTCAGCAAAGAGTCCGCCGTTGAAGTAGCGAACTTGCTGGTAGCGTCCTGCCGGTGCGAGTTCCGGGTTGTTCATCTGCCGAAAGAGCGCGCCGAGAGCGTCGTACGAGCTTTCCCCGCTTCGGCAGGCCTTCACGAGTTCCGTGAAGAGACCGCGCGGAAGGAGTCCTGCATCCTCGGAAAACATCGCGACAACGCATTGCAAGACGAATCGTTGGGCTGTGACGCGATCGGTGCCGCGCGCGATGAGACGATTGAAGACTCTTGCAACCTTGTCAGCGGCAGCACGCGTTACCGCGACGCGATCGTTCTGAAAGAGCGGTTGTCGCTCTTCCGGAAAGAGAAAGTTGAGTGCTTGGTATCGCCGCGGTAGGTCCGCAAGCGCGACCGTGTCGACGGGTTGGTCGAGCTGGGTGTCAAAGTCGTACACCCAGAACTCATCGAAGTTGCACAGCACGACGTAGCGAGGGCGATTCGGAACAAGGTGTACCCAGTAATCGAACGCCTGCCGGTAGTGACGATCGAGTTTCTCGCCACGCTTCTTCATCTCCAAGAGCAGACGAGGCTTCCACACCAGATCCGCAAAGACCGTCGTGTTCTGCGCGGACTTCAAGCGATACTCAAGTGTCGCTCCAGCCTCCTTGAGACCGGCATGACCGAACGCTCGAAAGAGGCGCTCGCAAAACAACTGGGCTTCACCCTTTTCATCGCCGCGCAAACGTTTCGCGTACGAGACGAATCCATCGATCGCGTTTTCGCCAGTTTCTTGCATGTCGTCGGGAATCTTATCCGGAATTCGAAAGCCTACGAGAAGTCCGCACCGTGGCTGGGTTCAAACCGCTCATCCACCTAGTCGTGTTGTAGGGCGAGTATCGGTTGGACAAACCTTCCAACGGGACAGCGTCCGTCGGGAACTAGCGGGCGACTCGCAACGCAAGGCGCGCGGAATGAGTCAGTCGTCCGTCAGGCGCTTTCGGAGCGTCGCCCAAAATCCTCGCTTCGGCTGCTTCGGTCCGTTGTCGGTGTACCGCTCCCGCCGCCCGCGATCACCTGCTCGGATTTCGGCAATCTCTTCGTCGGACCATCGCCGCGCCCACTCGGTCTTGTTGTTCTTGATCCAGTAGTGGGACTTGCACGGGAAACTCCAGTTCCCGATGGATGGAAAGAGTGAGACGGTTCTGCCGTCGAACGTGAGCTTCCAGTCGTTCGGTGAGAGTGGCGTGATGACGTCGTTCCCGCACCCGCAGCAGCACTTGTGAGCGGCCGTCGCGTACTCGACGGAGACGTACAGCGTGCCTTCCGCCAACTCCTCGGGGAGGAACTCGACGAACGCGTGACGGAGCATCGTGTGTTTCATGCTTCCTCCTCGTTGAGAAGCATGTTCGCTCTGATCGTGTACGTAGAGTGATGTTCGTGACGCGTGTCGTCGTAAATGCCGCAGAGCTTCTTCCACTTGATGACGGCAAGGGCGGCGTTGAGAGCGTTGAGGTCAGCGATCTGGATGTTGCGCTCGTATTCGTTCTCGGCATCAGCATCGGCGAGCGAGACGCAGGCGGGCACGTGGTCGCGTTTGTCTGGGGTGCTTGTCGTGACTCGGAGGATGCCGGTGAGTGCGCCCTCGCTTCGTGGGACTCCCATGCCGACGTCGATGAATGGGATGCCGTACCCTTCGAGGTGTTCGCTGATGAGCTTTCTCGCGCTGTTCCGGTCGACGCAGATAAAGGCGACCGTGGCGGTACGAAGTTCCTCGATGTTCTCCTGCGTGATGTAGTACGGGTGTGCGGTGATGCGCGCGTGCATGTGGTCGTATTGTTCGCGGAAGTACTCCGCCTTATTCGGTCCCCCCGCCATGCTCGCGATGGTTGCCGCGCCGGGTGATCGAAAAGCGTTGTGCTGGCCGAAGTGGTCTCCGTCGTAGAGTTCGATCGCATTCACGGGAGTCTTCGCGACAAGATCGAGGATGTACGATCCCGTGCCACCCAGGCCGATGATCGCGATTGATTGCGTTCGGAGCTTGTCGTTGAGCGCGCCGATGTTCGCGCGGCTAGATGCCGTGTCCTCGTACCGGAAGATTGGGTGTTCCTCTTCCGGGAGAATCACCGGAAAGGTCCTTGCCGAAATTGTCGGGTCGATCGCGTGGGCCTCGTGCTCCAGAATGCGGACGTACGTGGTCATCTTCTCGTGGTAGTCCGCGTACTTGCCACCTGGGGGTTTGCTCGAGAAGGAGAAGTCGATCGTGAGCCCATCACCGAGCACCTCGCGGTTGCTCGCGTTGATGATCTGGGAGAGGGCGGTACCGTCGCTCCGGCACGGCAGGTCCCCAGCGAACAGAACGACGTGCGTGTCTGGCGCGAGCGTCGCGTCACCGGCGAGATGCAGGGTGGAGACGAGCGTCCCGCGTTTCACCTCGCGGCTCGTGGTCACGTACGGGACGCCCTTGAGGAGAAGGCGGCCTGCCTGGATGCTGATGTCGTACCCGTCCTCACGCAGGCGCAAGAGGTCTTTGCTACGACTTATCGGTCGCTGTGACATCGAAGACCATACCCTCCTTGACCTTCACGGTGTCCCCGGCGCGCAGACTCCCTTCGGGCTTACTGCCGTGGCCACGGTGGTACGTGACCGTAAAGACCCAGTTCGGGCCGCTCGGTGGAGTGTCGTACGCGAGACGGATGATCTCCTCGAACGCGATCTCATCCTTCTCGACGGACTTCGGCCGGGCGTTGACGATGATGCTGACGGTTTGGCTCATAGCTGACCTCATTCTTTGCTTGGTTCTTAATTGTTTTGAGCGGTTGACCTGTGCCCAGTGGAAAGGCGGGAGGGCTCGACCCCTCCCGCCTTTTGGGATCTACTTCTTTTTCACCGGAGCGTCCTTCGAGCCCTTCACGAGGTTGATCGCCGCAAGGCAGTCGGATTCGTTGTAGTAACTCTCACCGCCGTTCGCGATGATCCGGTTGTTGGCTGCGGAGAGGTGCCAGCGCCACTGGCTGTTCGAGTCCTTCCAGTACCAGTAGGTCATTGATTACTTCCTCCGTCGGTTGTACGGCGATTGGTTGGTGGGCTTGAGCGAGGTGCCCTGCTGGGATGCCTGCGACGCGACGGCATCTGGCGTGCGACCCAGCTTGATGCCGATGACACGCGTCGGCGTGTTCTGACGGGCGAGATCACTCAGTTCCCGCTGATCCTTCGCTGTCCAGGGTTTGTTGTGGTTCTTTGGCGTTGCCATGATGGAAAAGTCTCCTTCGTTGTGCGTCGCGTGGACGCGATTAGACACACTCGTCGCACAGACGGTCAGGGAAGCGATGCGCTTCACCGTAGCGACGAGAAAAAGAGGAGGCAGCACTGAGGGGGATGCCGAGGTAGGCACGATCCCGAAGCGTCCTCAAGTATGGCGGTGTCGTTGGAGAGTGATTCGCTGGTTAGCGGGTGCAGTCCGGCGAGCGCCGGTCGGCCGAGTAGGACTTGCTGCGTTGCTTCATCTCGGCCGGACCCAATAGCCCCTCCTTTGAAGGGGCGCCAGCACAACGGTGGGGGATTTGACGACGAAACCGAAGGTGTTCTATAGTTTCGCCTACCTCAAGCAGCATCCCATCGCTGGCCTGACGCCAGAGTGATGGCACGAAAGACCGGAGTTGACGCTCCGGTCTTTCTGCCTTTGTGCGCATCGCACGTCGGTGCGCAGAATGTCTCGCGTGTTCCATTCAGCAATCCTGGCGACCCGTAGGTTCTCTGGGTCCACCTTGCATCCTACGCTATCGGTGACAGCCGTGTCAACAAATGAGTGCAGCACGGAAAGCTTGTCCGTTGGTGCGAATTGAGCTCGACACAACCGCCTCGACAATAGCGTAACGTTTGCGCTATTGACATTTCGGGTTTGTGGTGGTACTTTCTGGGCCGTGGTTACCGAGGACGAGTTCTACTCCCTTCTCGGGCAGCGAATCGCCGACCTACGTCGGGCCGCCGCGATGACGCAGCAGGAACTCGGTGATGCGGTAGGGCTGTCTCGCACCTCCATCACGAATATCGAGAATGGCAGACAGTCGCTACAGACCTACATGCTTTTGCTGATCGCGAAGCATCTGCGCGTCAGCATGCATTCGCTCCTCCCTCACGGCGACAGCGCAACTCTACTTCCAGACAATTTGGAAGACCCGGTACGCGACTGGCTGGAGCGGCTACTCAAGGAAGAAGGAAGAAAATGAAGCCTCGTTTCACGCTCGCACTCCGCACGGCACGTCGCGTATTGGCAGAAGCTAACGTCACCCAAGCCCCGGTCGATGTCGAGACGATTGCGCAACGGCTCGGGATCAGCGTTCGGTACTCCCCGCTTGAGAGGAGTATTTCGGGCACGGCAATTCGTCGCGCCGATGGCCGATCAATCATCGGCGTGAACTCGAACGACGTCTTACCTCGCCAGCGATTTTCCCTAGCTCACGAGCTGGCCCATGTGCTGCTTCACAGCGACACGGAATTCCATCTCGACGAGGGCGCCCTCATCGGGTTCCGATCCGAAGAATCGAGCAAAGCAACGAATCCACGAGAGATCGAGGCGAATCAGTTCGCCGCAGAACTGCTCATGCCGGAACAGTTCATTCGGCGTGACCTCCCAGAACTCGACCATCAAGATCTCGACCGCGCAATAACCAGGATGGCTGAACGATACGGTGTCAGCGTCCAAGCGATGACGATTCGGATCTCGAAATACACGAATCTCGTTCCCTGAAGCTCAGGCGGTCAGCGCATCCAAGCGGAACCGCGGGGACACGGAACATCAGGCATTCGACGCCAGGTTATCGTGCTGCTATCGTGAGCAGCGCAGTTCGAACGTCGTCCCTGTCTCCCAGCCAGGCTTCACAAACCAATCCCATGCCGCAGCGTTGCGGCCACCCGATTCGGAACAACCAAGCTCGCACACTCTTCGTCGTCAGACCCGTGCGCATGTTACGATGTACATCGACATGTACATGAGGTGACCGATGCGTAAGCAGCGTTCCATCGCCGAAGCGCGAAGCAATCTCCCCAAGCTGGTCCGAGAGGCTGAATCGGGTGAACCGATCGAGCTCACGCGTCGCGGAGAGAGTGTGGCCGTCCTGATTGGCCGGAAACACTACGAGCGCCTGGCCGGTCGATCTGTCAGCTTCTCCGAGGCGTGGAGCGAATTCTCGAAGAATGTCGAGCTCTCTACGTTGGCGATTGACCCTGACGAGATCTTCAGCGACGTGCGGGACGCTGGGCCCGGAAGGGACATCGGGCTGTGAGTCTGAAGTACCTGCTCGATACCAATGTCGTTTCCGAGCCGCTTCGGCCGCAGCCCCGGCACGGCGTGATCCGAAAGCTCAGCCGCCACGAGGTCGAGATTGCGATCTCGTCGGTGGTGTGGCACGAACTGCAGTTCGGAGCTGAACGCCTTCCAATGTCCCGTCGCCGCGAAGCTATCGTCCAATACCTCGACGAAGTCGTCCTCCCGACGATGCCAATTCTCGACTACGATCGCGCCGCGGCGGAGTGGCACGCTAAGGAGCGCGCACGGCTCGCGGCTCGCGGTGAAACACCGCCCTTCGCGGACGGCCAGATCGCCGCCATTGCTCACGTCAACGAACTGATCCTGGTGACCTTCAACGACGCGGACTTTCGTAAGTTTCAGGGACTCCGCGTCCTCAGTTGGCGCTGAGTGGCTGTCACGCGGCGAGCACCGCAGTTCGAATCTCGTCGAGCACTCCCAGCCAATCGCACTTCGCCCCGATCCAGCCCCTGCCGTCCTCCCGGGCGTACCCGCCACCCTCCTCACGATAGCTTCGATTCGCTCCCGGTCGAGACTACAATGCGCAGTCCAAATGTCCCGGGTGCAGAACGAAACCGATGAGCTTTTCCGCGCGATGTTCCATGGCGCGTCCGACGCCATCGTCGTCGTTGACGAAGAAGGCGAGATCGTCAAGGCGAACGAAGCGTGCACTCGCCTGCTCGGTTACTCCCCCGAGTCGCTCGTGGGCAAGCCGGTCGAGATGCTTGTGCCTTCGCGCTTCACGCGGCACTCCCGCCTTCGCGACGACTACGTGACGAGCCCGCGGCCCCGCTCCATGGGTCAGGGCCTTTCGCTCCAGGCGGCCCACGTGGACGGTCACGACGTTCCCGTCGACATCGCGCTCACTCCGCTCGTCGTGGGCGGCAGGAGGCTGACGGCCTGTGCGCTGCGCGACATGCGAGGTCGCGCCCACGGAACCGAGACCCTGCGCGTGCAGGCGACCGCTCTCCGCTCGGCCGCCAACGGCATCGTGATCACCGATCGCTCGGGAACGATCTCCTGGGTGAACCCGGCCGCCTCCGCGATCACCGGATACGCGCCCGACGAGATGATCGGCAAGCACACCAGGCTGCTCAAGTCGGGCGAGCACCCTGAGGCCTTCTACGCAAGTCTCTGGAAAACGATCTCCCGCGGGGAGACCTGGTCGGGAACGATCGTCAACCGCCGGAAAGACGGCACGCTGTACCACGAGGAGCAGACGATCGCCCCCGTCGTCGACGAGAAGGGCGAGATCACGCACTTCATCGCCATCAAGCAGGACGTCACGGCGCGCCGCCGGAACGAAGAGGCGCTGACGACCGCGCACTCGAAGCTCGGCGAATACGTCGTCGAGATCGAATCGTTGAATCGCCGCCTGCGGGAACAGGCGATTCGCGATCCGCTCACCGGCCTGCACAACCGCCGCTTCTTCGAGGAGACCGCCGAGCGTGACGCCGCCCGCGCCCTGCGGCTCGGCGAGCCTCTCGCCCTCGTCATGCTCGACATCGACCACTTCAAGGAGATCAACGACTCCCGGGGACACGCCGCCGGAGATCTCGTGCTCGAGACGATCTCCGCGGCGCTGCGGGCACACGCGAGGGTGGCGGACCTGGTCTGCCGCTTCGGCGGCGACGAGTTCGTCGCGCTCCTCCCCGGAGCAACGCACGTCGCCGCTCGCGCGCGTGCCGAACGCTGGCGCGCGGAGATCGAGGCGATGGAAATCGACGACGGCCACGGCACGAAGCTCCGCTGCACCGTTTCGATCGGAGTGGCGCAGCTCGGCGCGACGGGCGACTCGATCAGCTTGTCACTCCGGCGCGCCGACGCCGCCCTCTACGAAGCCAAGCGCAGCGGCCGGAACCGCATCGTCTCGACCGAGCCCTCGTGAATCGTCCGGGGTACGCCCCCGCACGAGGCGCGGGGCCGCTCAAAATGAACGAGTTGCGCGCGAAACGTTCAATCGGCGAGAGGAGTTTCCCGGGCTGTCACCGAGGCAGGCGTATACTCTGAACTGCGAGGATCACCCCGCCATTCAGTCCCTCTGAGCTAAGTCAGACCCGCTGAACCAACCGTCCTTAGACTCTGCAACTTTCTCCTGCACGCGGGATTCGTGTGCGCGCGACAAACGTCTGAACGACCGCACGTCGCGCTTGAAGCAGGAGGTCACACATGCTCCCATGGATGCTTGCCGGGCTCGCCATCGTCGCTTTCTTCGCCATCTGGGTCATTCGAGACGCGCAGGCCGACGACCGTCGCAGGAAACTGCCGAAGCGCGCATCGCGCAACTAGATCGCAGTGCGGAATCCCAAGTCCTAAGTCCTGAGTGCTGAGTGCGGAGTGCGAAACAATCGAGCCGGTGCTTTCAATAGCCCCTGAGCTGCGGAAGCACCCATATCCGAAGTTGTCCGAGGTCCGCCGGTCTTGAACCGTGCGATCTTGTCCGCCTGCTTTCGCCTCTCGCCTCTAGCCTGACGCCTAACGCCTAACGCCTAACGCCTTACCTTTCGCCTGACGCTTACGCCTTACCCTTCCGCCCCGTCTTTTCTGAGCACGAACTTCTGCAGCAGCACGGCGACGAAGGCGAGGGCGATCGCGAGGCCGACCAGCGAGCCGACGCGATAGAGCCCGCCGAGGCGCATGAGGTCGTGCAGGAAACACTTGAGGATCGCTACGACGAGCAAACCGAGGGCCGCCACGCGCGCCGACCGGAGCTTCCTCGCGATTCCCACGATCAGCAGAGCGATCGCGTAGATCGCCCACCCGAGCGTGTAGGTCAGGTCCTGCGCGAGCCCCGCGTCGAAGTCGAACGTGATCGACGATCCGGTCGAGTAGTAGTCGGCGATCTCGATGTTCAGCAGCAGGAAGAGCAGGATCGCCGCCCCCGCGTTGCACGCGATCGCGAATCTCCGGAGCCAGGGCCAGTCGAGCCCGGTCTTCCCCGCGAGCCACGCCGCGACGAGGAAGGCGGCCGCCGGCACGAGGTAGGTGTAGAGATACCAGTTGAAGATCGCGACCTCGCTGCGCGGGTGGTAGTCGAACACCGCAGGATTGAGTGTTAGGCGCGCGAAGACGACGAGCGCGAGGCCCGCGGCCCAGGCGAGCAGGCCCGGATGCCGGAGCTTGCCGAGGAGCCAGACGAGCGCGGCGACCTCGAGTGCCCAGGCGATCGTCACGAACTCCTGGTCGAGCTGCACCGGAACCGCGAGCGTGATGAACGCGAGCACCGCGGCGGCGACCATCGCGCGCGTGCCGCTCGCCGGCTGGTCCACCGGTTCGCGCCGCGCGAGGCGGTCGAGCAGGAACGCGAGCAGCCCCGCCTGCGCGAGCGGAAGAAGGCCGATCGCGCGAAATCCCACCCATTCGAGACTCTCGCGCGCGAAGACGAAGAAAGTCGCGCTCATCAGGATCGACGCGATGTACGGCTCGATCCGGCCGCGGCTCCCCTCTTTCAGTGTCAGTGGATAGAGTGCCAGAACGAGGTAGAGCGCAAGCGCGAGAATCATCGCGCCGCCCCAGGTCGCCGGATCGAGCGCGTTGCCGCGCCAGACGAAGATCGCGGTCGTCACCGGCACGACCGCGAACATCGCGATCACGTGCCACTCGGTCAGCCAGGCGACGGCGAGCATGCACAGCAGCACGGCGACGTGCGCGAGAAGGATGAGCGCGACGGCGGGACGTCCCGGGAGCTCGCCGCTCGAGATCAGGATCGTCTGCGCGAGGAACGCCGTCAGCACCGCACCGACGGCAAGCTTCGCGCGCAGCGTTCCCCGCTCGCCCGCCTTCATGACGAAAAGCACGGCCGCGAAGGCGGTGAGCGCCACCGCCAGGATGACACCCCGCATCACCGTCGGCGCCTCGCGGGCCGTCTCGACCCAGATGCCGACCGCGATCTCCGCGAGCACGCCCGCCCCGATGGCGAGCGTTCCGCGCCGGAGGACGAGCGCGGCCGCGCCGACCATCAAGGCCATCGCGCCTAACGTCACGATGAACCTCGCGTCGGGTCGCGCGAGCGTGACGTTTCCGGCAAGAATCATCACGAAGACGAAGCCGGCGAGCACGATGTACGGACTGTGATCCCTCGGCTCACCCTCGGACCGTCCCTTCATGAGCAGCGACGACGAGTAGAGCGAGAGCGCCGCGAGACCCAGCAGCGCGAGGATCGCGTGCCCCGACTCGAGCTCGAGCCCGATGTTGCCCCACCAGAGCGCGAGCACGGCCCAGGCGAAAAGCACCGCGAAGAACATCGCAGCGTAGCGTCGCCGTGTCGACAGGACCACCACGACCGCGGCGATCGAGATCGCGACGACGAGGGAGATCATCGCAAGCGACTGTCGCGCGAGGTGACCGCGCGTCGCCATCGCCATCGCTGCAATCAGCAGGACCGGAGGGATCGCCGCGGCGCGCGCGCCCGCCAGCGGCAGTCCCGCCGCGCGCGCGGCGAGCGGCACCGCGAGAAACAGCAGCGCGAACGATACGTGGATGACCGTCGCGGTGCCGACGTTGCTCGGGACGAGGTAACCGCCCGACCATGACAGTTGCGCCGTCACCGCGAAGAAACCCGCCACCAGCCAGATCGTCTCCAATCGGTACCGCGCACTCGCAAACGCGAGTCCAACGGTCAGCGCGAAGAGCGCTCCGAAGAGCAGGCGGGGATCGACCGTGCGCAACTCGATCTCCGACAGCACCGTGAACATGAACAGGAGCGTCGGGGCCGCGAGCACTGCGTGCCGGCCTGCGCCGCTGTAGCTGCGGCCCGCAAGCCCCACGATCGCCGGCGCCACCATGTAGAGCAGAACGAACGCTGCGATCCAGCCGACGATCGACGGCCACGCGAAGGCGCGGTACGAGAACCCCGACCAGACCGCGAACACGAGCACGGTCGTCGCCCCGCCGAGAAGGTGGAGCGCTTCCGCGTCGCGCTTCCACGCTGCGATCAGCGCGAGACCTGCGTCGACGCAGAGCAGGAACGCGAAGAGCACGGTGAAGCGATCGGCATACCCCCCCACCGCCGCGCCGTAGATCGCGAACACGAGCGGGAGCACCGCGCTCATCTGCGCCGTCCGCTCGAACAGTTTCCCCGGAGGATCGCCGTCCCGTCGTCCCGCGAGCCAGAGTGCAATTACCGCGACGACAGGGAACACAAGGAAAATCGCTGCCGCAAGCCCTACGCGCGAGCCGTCGACGAAACGCACCACCCAGAGCCATTGGTAGATCGTCGTGAACACGAGCGTCAGCAGCGAGAGCAGCGGCCAGCGCTTCCTGTACGCCACCCAGCCGATGCCCGCGTTCAGCAGAAGGAGATACCCGAAAAGGCTGAACGGCCGGTCAGCGCCCGACGACAGGAGCGCGGGAGTCGAGAAGCCTCCGAGCAGCCCAAGCAGGGCGATGAAGACCGAGTCGCGTCGCAGCGAGAGGACGACCGCGACCGCCGTCACCACCACCATGAGCGCGAAAGCCGCGCTCTGCGGAATGAGCTGCCACCGGTCGTGCGCGGCGAAGAGCGTCGCGTAGAGAATCGCCACGCCCGCGCCGTCGAACGCGTTCGCGGTCGTTCTGTAGCGTCCCGCGACCTTCAACTCGCAGAGCACCAGCAGCCCGACACCGACCGTGAGTCCGATCAACATCCGCACGGGCGCGCCGAGCCAGCCGTGGTCGACCGAGTACTTGAGGAAGAACACCGCAGCCAGCGCGAGCGCGACCGCGGCGATCCACGAGAAGAGCTTCACACCGACGAAGCGCTCCCAGTCCACGCCGGCCTTCGGCTTCGCGGATTCCGGTTGCCCTGGAGGAGGAGGTGCGGCATCGGCACTCGCCGGCGGCGCCGCCGCTTCGGGTGACACCCTGTCGAAGGCAGCCTGCGGGGTCAGGTCATCGAGTTTCTGCTCTTCCGGCCCGGGCTCGGGCTCGGGCTCTGGCTCGGGCTCGGGCTCGGGCTCGGGCTCGGGCTCGGAGGATGCAATCACGGGCCCGCCAGGCTGCACTACCTCGATCGTCTCCGGTTCGGGACTCTTAGACTCCTCGGGCAGAGTCGCAGTCAACGCCGCGAGAGCAACCGCCCCAGCATCCACCGGCGCCGTCACCGCTTCCGATGCCGGCTGCGGCCCGGGTTCCGGAACGCGCGTCGTGCCGGGCGCGGTGCGTGCCGTCTGCGCGACCAGGCGCGCGCGCAATTCGTCGAGCTGGCGCTCGAGCGCGTTCATGCGTCCGCGAAGCTGGAGATTCCCGATGAGAGAGATGATCGGCAGCGCGATGAGCGCGGCCGAGATCGCCAGGGCAAGCAGTGCGAGGCAGCCTTCCATCAGGTCGCGTTCTCGGAAGTTCAGCGGACGACGGGAAGCATGGCCTCGCTCCGCAGCGCTGTCAAACCGCCGGCGCGTCCTTCGCCGGATCCGCGACGACGCGGCGCGGCCGCGCTCGCCGGAACCATGCCTCGATGGTGTAGTACGAACCCGCGGCCACCAAGTACGTCACGACAAACGAGAGAAGCACGGTCAAAGGTTTCGGAAGGCCTCGCTGCTGCATCCACCAGTGCACCGGATAATGCCAGAGATAGAGGCCATACGAGATCAGGCCGGTCCAGCGCAGCGGCGTGAGCTCGAGCAGCGATGCGATCGTCGAAGGCTCGCGGCGGCGCAGATGGTTGGCGATCGTGAGAGTGCAGAGACTCACCAGCGTGAACCCTCCGGCCCAGAAGAAGGGATCGTTCGACACCGTGAATATCGCGGCGAGGACCACGAGTGCCACTGCCGCGAACAATTCGCCGCCGCGTCGCCGCTGCGCCGACGGTTCCGACGGCGTCGTGAAGAGCGCCAGCGCGCAGCCGAGGATGATCGCGTCCACCCGAAAATAGGCGAAGGCCCAGAGCCCCATCGGGACCGGCATGGCCAGCCAGTAGTTTCCGAAGCGCATCGACGTGATTGCCACGACGGCCGCAGCAACGGCGATGCGGAACCCGCGCCACGCTGCGCGGCGCGCGGCAAACGCAAAGAGGAGCGGCCAGAGAAGATAGAAGTTCTCCTCCCAGCCTAATGACCAGAGATGGATGAGCGGTCCCGGAAGGTCGCCGATGATGATCTGCCATTGCGTCAGGAAGACGAGCGCGATCCCGGCC
The DNA here is from genome assembly GCA_051305935.1 of Thermoanaerobaculia bacterium. Lineage (GTDB taxonomy): Bacteria > Acidobacteriota > Thermoanaerobaculia > Gp7-AA8 > Gp7-AA8 > JACPDH01. Next base: position 18,373 of record JBPPMG010000311.1, on the reverse strand, counting down.
GAATGGAAGAATAGATCGGGCGAAACGTAGCCCGGGTCGACGAGGACCACGAGCGAGAGGATCGCCGTCATCGTCCAGAACGCCGGCAGGATCCTCCGCGCACGCCTTCCGTAGAAGTCGGCGAACGGGACGCGACGCTCCTTCTCGAAGCGCGACTGGAGAATCCGCGTGATCAGAAAGCCGCTGAGCAGAAAAAATACGTCGACGCCGACAAAACCGCCCGCGAAGCCGGGCACGGCGAAGTGGTGGAGCATGACCGAGACGACCGCGATGCCACGCAACCCGTCGAAGCCCGGGATGTAGTTGAGCGACGGGGCTCCGTCGCGGCTCGTGGTCATGAGCGTGACCGTAGCACGGGAGTGCGGGCACGGTGAAGCATCACGGCCACCCGGCGGCAGCGAAATGGGTCGTCGTACCCATGGCGGCGTGCGCGCGAACACTCGCCCGGGTACATCCGGACGTGTAGGATTCATGCGCCGCGAGCGCTGAACGCGGCGCCTCACAAACCAGTTCAATATTCAGATGGAGGACTTGTCGATGCGTAAGTTGTTCGTTGTGGGTCTCATGATTCTCGCGCTGCTCGCCGCCGGCTGCAGCAAGGCGCCGGCCGAGGCCGCGCTCAAGGCTGCGGACGAAGCGATCGCAAACGTTAAGCCAGAGGGCGAGAAGTACGTGCCCGAGCAGTTCAACGCCCTCACGGCGGCCGCGGCCGACGCGAGAGCGAAGTTCGACGCCAAGGATTACAAGGGCGCGCTCACCGCGGCGCAGGAGTTGCCGGCGAAGGCCGACGAAGTGGGGAAAGCCGCCGCGGCCAAAAAGGACGAGCTGACGGCGCAGTGGAACGAGTTGCAGGGCTCGCTTCCCGCGATGGTTCAGGGCCTCACCGAGAAGATTGGCGGTCTTGCCGCGATGAAGCGGCTGCCGAAGGGTGTCGACGCCGCGATGGTCGAAACCGCGAAGACCTCGCTCGCCGACGTGACCGCCGGCTGGACTGCGGCCTCCGAGGCGTTCACGGCCGGCGACGTTACCGGCGCGGTCGAAAAGGCCACCGAAGTGAAGACGAAAGCCGAAGGGCTCTCGACGATGCTCGAGGCCGTTCCGGCTCCGAAGAAGTAACGCTTACAGCGCTTTCACCGCTTTTGGTCGGGGCACGGCACGCCGTGCCCCGACTCGTATCCGCGTGAGCTCCGCGATCCCCTGGCGCTTCGCCTACGCCGCGCTTGCGCGCTCGAGATCGCTCTCAGCTGCGCCTTCGACCGCGTCGCCCGTTGCGTCCGGGCGCACGGAAACGTCGCGAAAAGCCAGCATGGCGCCGACCCGCGACGAGGCTCCGTCGTAGAAGCCCGTCTCCGGCGCGAAGTCTGCCGGGTTCTCGATCGTCCCGAAGATCACGTCGAAGAGCGGGAGATCGGAGAAATTGCCGTTGTGGATTCCCCGACCGTGGTGCACCGAGTGACTCTCCGGTCGCTGCACGATGTACCCCAACCACTTCGGCGTCCTGATGTTCGCGTGCTGGAACACGGCCAGGAAGGTCGTCACGTAGAGCACCAGCGTCGCCGCCTCGGCGGTCACGCCGACCACCACCGTGAGGCTCACGCTCGCCAGCGCCGTCCAGCCGATCATGTCGAGCGGGCTGAACCAGAAGGCTCCGTAAGTGTCGAGCCGCTCGGCGCTGTGATGCATCTGGTGGAACGTCTTCCAGAGGAAGTCGGACGCGTGAAGCGAACGGTGGTAGAGCCACGCGCCAAATTCGTAGACGAGAAGCCCCACCAGCGCGCCGCCCCACTTGCCCAGTCCGGTGAGATCGAACAGTTGAAACCGCGCAAGCTGCCCGCCCCAGAGGAGAGGAAGATACGTAGACAGGAAGAAGAAGCCGGTAAACGCGATCATCCCTCGCAGCTTCCATCCCCTTACTTTCGGCAACTCTCGTGCCGGCGCGGCGGCTTCCCACAGCATGAGCGCCGCGTAGATGCCGAGCACGACGAGCGAGATCGGGTCGGTCAGGATTTGAATGGGGGTTGGCATCATGGTCCTCCTTCGGGTTCAATGACTCGATCCGTAATGTGGGACCGCCGAGGCGGAAGTACTAAAGCCATTTCGGCAACGAACCGGACGAATCGGCCATGGGCGAAGAAAACCGCGCTGTCAGCGTAGCCATCCTTGCGTTCCCGGAGACGACGGCCTCTGTCGTCTACGGCATGTACGACCTGTTCATGTCGCCGGGACGGGACTGGGGCCTCGTGGTCGACGGGAAGCCCGGGGCGAGCCTCATGCATCCGTACATCGTCAGCGCGCGCGGTGGCGAGATCGAGGCCGCGAATGGAGTGAGGATCGCATCTCACGAGACATTCGACAGCGCGCCTCCGCCCGACATCGTCTGCGTTCCGGAGGTCGCGATGCCTCCAGGCGAGCCGCTCAACGGGCGATTCGAAACTGAAACCGCCTGGCTTCGCGAGCGATACCTGAAGGGATCGACGCTCGCATCCGCCTGCTCGGGTGCGATGCTGCTCGCCGAGGCCGGACTGCTCGACGGACAGGAAGCGACGACGCACTGGGCCTGGTGTGAAATCCTCGCGCGGCGCTACCCCGACGTGAGCGTGCAGCGCAAGCGCGCTCTCGTCGTCTCGGGCGAAGGGGGGCGGCTGGTCATGGCAGGCGGAGGCGTGTCGTGGCTCGATCTCGCCCTCTACCTGATCGCCCGCTCGGTCGGCGTCGACGCCGCGATGCAGGTCGCGCGGATCAACCTGATCGACTGGCACGACGTCGGCCAGCAGCCGTTCGCGAGGCTGGCGCGAACGCGACAGGTCGATGACGCGATCGTCGGCCGCTGTCAGACGTGGATCGCCGAGCACTACCACGAAGCGTCGCCCGTAGCGGCGATGGTCCGCCTCAGCGGCCTCCCGGAGCGATCGTTCAAGCGCCGTTTCCAGCAGGCCACCGGCATGTCGCCGCTCGAGTACGTCCACACGCTGCGCCTGGAAGAGGCGAAGCAGATGCTCGAGGGGAGCGACCGCCCCGTGGAGGAGATCGCCTTCGAGGTCGGGTACGAGGATGCAGGCTTCTTTGCGCGTCTCTTCCGCCGCCACGTGAACCTGACGCCGTCGCAGTACAGGAAGCGATTCGGCTCGCTGCGGAAGGCGCTGGAGGAGTGAGGCCGCGACATGCGGATCTGGAGCAACGCCGCATCACGCGCTACGATCCCGCAGTCATAGGAAGGAGCTCCCAGCATGAGAATCGCGATCATGGGGTCGGGCGGTGTCGGCGGGTACTACGGAGCACGGCTCGCGAACGCGGGACACGACGTCCACTTCGTCGCGCGTGGCGAGCATGCCACTTCGATTCGCGAGCGCGGGCTCTTCGTGCGGAGCGATGCCGGAGACCTCCGGCTCGAGAACGCCCAGGTCTTCGACGATCCACGGGAGATCGGCACTTCGGATCTCGTCGTCGTCGCCGTGAAGCTCTGGGACACCGAGTCGGCGGCGAAGGCGATCGTGCCGCTCGTCGGCCCGGAAACCACTGTCATCTCTCTGCAGAACGGCGTCGAAAAGGATGACGTGATCGCGGGGATCGTGGGCCGCGACCACCTCGTCGGAGCGCTGACCTACATCATCGCGAGGATCGTCGAGCCCGGCGTCATCGCGCATATGGGCACGCTGCAGCGGGTCGTCGTCGGAGAGCTCGGAGGTGGCGAGTCGCAGCGCGTGATGCGCATCGTCGAAGCGTTCGCGGGGGCCGGGGTCACAGCCGAGGCGAGCGCGGACATCCGGCGCGAGACCTGGCAGAAGTTCGCTTTTCTCGCCTCGGGCTCCGCGGTGACCGCGGCGACTCGACTGACGATGGGCGCCGTTCGGACGCATCCCGCGACACGCGGGCTGCTCCGTGACGCGATCGCGGAAGTGGTCCTCGTCGCCCGTGCCGAAGGAGTCGCCATCGGCGACGACTTCGTCGACGCGCAGATGCGCTTCGTCGATTCCCTGCCCGCTTCGGGGCGCGCGTCGATGGCGAACGACCTGCTTCACCGCGGCCGCCTCGAGCTCGAGTGGCTCAGCGGCGCGGTCGTCCGCCGGGGCGAGCTGGCCGGGGTCCCGACGCCGACCCACCGCGTGCTCTATGCGACGCTGGCGCCTTACGCCGACGGGCCACCGGCGGAGGCTGGAGCGTCGTCGTGAAGCGCTGACTGGCGCAGGGCTCGCGCTACTCGCCGCGAACGAGCTGCACTTCGTCTTCCCTCAACCCTGCGCACCAAACCACCCTTCGCGGTTCGCAGCGTCGAGGCGCGCCTCCAGATAGCTCCACAGCGCGGGACACCCCGCGCGGATCTGCGGCGCGACACGCTGCACTACGCGCTCGTGCGTGATGCCGTTCTCCCGCCAGCTCTGGCCGTTGTTGGCGAGGTTCAGCAGCACCGGCATCGCGCGGTCCATCGAGTTGGCGAAGCGCGACTCCGGAGTCTCACCGCGCTCGAACTCGAGCCAGAGCTCCATGAATCTCGCGCTCTGCGGCTCCGGCAGCAGACCGAAGATCCGCGTCACCGCCTCGAGCTCGGCTCGCTTGCGCTCGTCCCAGCCCCCTTCGGCGTAGACGATCGTGTCGCCCGTGTCGATCTCGCCGATGTCGTGGACGAGAAGCATCGAGACCACCCTGTCGATATCGACCGGAGCGTCCGCCAGGTGCGCGAGCGCCATCCCGAGCATCGCGATCTGCCAGCTGTGCTCCGCGGAGTTCTCGTAACGATCGAGCCCGATCGGACGTGTCCTGCGCGTGATTCCCTTGAGCTTGTCGAGTTCCAGAATGAAATCGACGAACTGTTGCATCGGCATCTTCCTTCCAGCGAAGCGGCGATTCGCGGGGTACTGCACCCCCGTCGTCAGTCGCGGGTGGCACTCATTCTCGCAGACCAACGCCGGAATGTGACGCGGGACACTCCTCGACTTCACGGCGCGCGGCTACGCTTCGTCGCGCATACCGGCCGCCAGCGGGTCCAGCCTGCAGCGTTCCGACGACGCCCGCTTCGCAACCGCCGGACCAGGAGAGCTCGCCATCGCTTCGATTCGAAAGTCCGCGCACGATCGACCGACACTCTTTCGCCGCCTTCTCTGGTTCGCGGCGATCGCGTTCACGATCGGCACGTTCCTGTACCAGGACAAGACCGGCCCCACCTATCCTCTCGAAGGGAAAGTCGAAACGAGCTCGGGGCCCGTCCGCTACGTCTTCGTCCGGAGCGAGACGATCGGCACTGACCTTCCGATCCTCCTGCTCGATCCCGTCCCGGACGACATCGCCGGCAGGGTCGAGTACCGCCGCTTCCGGTCGAGGGACGCATGGTCGGTCGTCCCGATGAAACGAGGCGAGTTTCAGTTCACGAGACGAGGGCAATCCTCGACGCTCACGGGAGTCGGCGTCGCCCTTCCGGGCCTTCCGGAGCGCGCGGGAAAATACGAGATCTTTCTGAAGGTCGCCGACGCCAACGGCACGTTCGTCTCCGTAACCGGCGACCGTCCCGTCTACGCGCGATTCAAGGGCGCCGTCCCGGCCCCGGCGCTGATCGCGCACATCCTCGTGATCTTCGCATCGATGATGTTCGCGACACGAACCGTTCTCGAGGCGATCGTGGATGGCGACTATCGCTGGATGCTCCACGCCACGATCGTCTCACTTCTTCTCGGCGCCTTCCTCCTCGGCCCGCTCATCCAGTGGTACGCCTTCGGCGTCTGGTGGGCCGGCGTCCCGTTAGGCTACGACTGGACCGACAACAAGGTCCTCGTCGCGCTCCTCGCGTGGGGCGTGGCGGCCTGGGCGAATCACGGCGGGCGGAGGAGCCGCCTTGCGATCTACGCGGCGGGGGTGGTGACCCTCCTGGTCTACTTCATCCCGCACAGCGTGTTCGGCTCCGAGTTCGACTACACAACGGGCAAAGGACACGGGACCGCAGGGTGAGGCGCGATGCTTCGTCCGATCAAAACCCAACCTGAGCTTCAGCTGGCGTTCTCCGCGATCCTCGCCTTCACCAGCTTCTTCACGAGCGCGGCGGGGAGCGGCGTGTCGGCCTGAAAGCGGATCGTCCCCTTGCTCGTGTCGTACCGAGCGAGCTCTCGCTGGAACGACCCGGAGATCGACGAGCTCAGGAGGTAGAAGGCGCAGTGGTTCGCGGTCGCGCCCATCGCGACAAGAAGCTTCCCGCGGAGACGGAACCCGGCTAGCCGATAGCTGATGCACTCCTCCACGCCGGGCGCCGCGGCGTGAATCGTCTTTCGAAGCGACTCGAGCGCCGCGCGCTGGTCCGCGCCGAGCGCCGCGAGGTAGGTGTCGTGACTCGTCTTCGCCTTCCCGGCCATGGCATCTGCCTCCAAGCCTGATAGCGCCTGCGACTTCACGTCGCCGAGCGTGGCATCCCAATTCGGGACCTCTCCCTCGTCAGGGATCCAGATGCATCTCCACGCGATGCATGCCGGAGCCCCAGCCGTCGAGAAGCGTCGCGTCTTCGCGCGCCCCGAACCGCGCAAAGAACGGAACCGACTTGTGGCTGGCACTGATGCGAAGCGTCGCGATGCCCGATTGCCGAAGCTCGCTCACGACGCGACGCATGATCGCCGTACCCAGCCCTCTCCCTTGCACTTCAGGCGCGAGCAGGATCCAGCGCAATGCCATGCGCCCGACGCTGTCGGGAAACAGGCCGCACGCGCCGACCACCGCGTCTCCCACGAGGCAGAGCTCGTAGCGACCCTCGGCGTCGTCGAGAAAGAGCGCGTAGTCGCTCCGTTCGTTCGCCGCAAAGTAGACCGGGCAGTTCTCGTCGAACAGCCGAAGGCACGCGTCCCGGTCACGCGGCTCGTACGGGCGAAAGGTGAACTCCCCAGTCATCGAGCGAAACCGTGATCCGTGGCCTGTGTGCTCGGGCTCATATCTCCAAGCGAGTCTAGCGCCTCATACGGCACGGGCGCGTAAACGTGTGGCCACACTTTCGCAAGGCGCGGAGTCGACAGCGACGGCCGCGATGCCGGCGGCGAAGGGGAGCATGCGACACGCGAGCGTGGGCGACGAGGCCATCCACGGATCCAGGACACGCCAAGCGCAGGGGCGATCTCGCGCCGGACTGCAGAGATATGAAAAACTGAGCCTCGCACGGGCACCGCGACAGCGTGAATCGCGCGCGGGCCCGCCCGTGCCTCGAGCGATGGAATCCCTGGAAGAGGTCAACGACAAGACAAGGCGCGCCTACGATCTCGTGGCAGAGCGATACGACGAGCTCTTCCACGACGAGATGGAGCGCAAGGAGTACGATCGGGAGTTGCTCGACTCTCTCGCCGCGCGGCTGCCTGCCGGGGCTCGCGTCTGCGACGTGGGCTGCGGCCCGTCGGGACACGTCGCGCGTTACCTCGCCGACAGGGGAGTCGGCGTCACCGGCGTCGACATCTCGCAGCGCTGCGTCGAGCAGGCGAGGCGCCGAAACCCGAAGAGCACGTTCGAGCGGCAGGATTTTTCACGGCTGACCTTCGCGGACGCGAGCTTCGATGCGATCGTCTCGTTCTACTCGATCATCGACACGCCGAAGTGCTACCTCGACCTCGTCTTCCGCGAGCTGGGCCGCGTCCTCAAGCCAGGCGGCCTGCTCGTCGTGGTCGTGAAGGCCGGCGAAGGCGAAGGCTATCTCGACGAGCTTCTCGGGACGCGCACCGAGATCTACATGTCCCTGTTCAGCCGCGACGAGATCCGCGACCTGCTGGTGCGCTCGGGTTTCGCCGTCGAGTTTCTCGAAATGCGGGAACCGCTCCCGTTCGAGATCGCAACGAAGAGAATCTACGCGATCGGAGTCAATCCCTCGGCCGGGCGGCCGTGAGGCCATCCCGCCGCAACTGCCCGGAGCGACGGCCGGAGGCCGCCGCCTCGATCACTTCGGTAGCCCGCCTCCGACCACCCGCTTCACGATCTGACCCTTGAGGATCTTTCCGCCCTTTGGCAGCCCGTTCATCGTCGCGAGCTTTTCGATCGGAATCGACGAGGGGTAGCGCTGCTGGAACTCTTCGATCGTCATGTTGCGGTCGGCGGTCACGAGCTTCACGAGCGCCGGCTGGACGGCGAGCGCTCTCGGGTCGGTCAGGCGCTCGAAGCTGGTCGCGGTCGCGTTGAAGTTGCTCGAAAGATTGTCGAGCTTCGCTCCGCTGGTCAGGGCGACGATCTGCCAGGTCGTACCGCCGTGCGCAATGAACGCGGCGAGCCCTCCGAGCTCTCCCTGCTGCGTCGTCGCCGTGAAGTAGCCGCGCCAGGCGTTGAGACCATTAATGCGCGCCTCGCTCACGTTGCCGCGCGTGATCCCCTGCTGCGAAACGAACTTCTCGCCCGCGCTCCTCGGAGCTTCCTTTCCCGCCGCGCCTAGCGAGATCATCGCGTCACCATTCTGGCTCGCGGCCACCACCGCGCTCGAGCCGTTCTGCACCTTCCAGCCGGCCGGAAAGTCGAGCACGAACTCGAGGTCGGGATGGAAGAATCGCTGGCCGACGAAGTAGCCCTGCCGCGGGTTCTCTTCGAAGGTCATGCCGTCGAGCTGACGCAGGAACGCATCACTGCCGACAGACAGGCCCGCGGAGGAGGGAGGCAGCTTCTGAACCCGGTCCATCGTAGCCGCGACCCGGTTCTCGGGCGCCGGGTGCGTCGACGCCCACTCCGGCATGTCGCTCGCGCCGGCGATCTCCCCGTAGCGGTCGAGCGTGGTGAACATGGACGCCATCTCGCGCGGGTCGTAGCCCAGCTTCAGCATGTAGTTGAAGCCGAGCTGGTCCGACTGGCGCTCGTCGTCGCGCCCGAACTTGAGGAACATCAACCCGAGCCCCACGCCGGCGATCTGATCGATCCCGTATTCGGCGAGCTCCGGAACGAGAATCGAAGAGACGCCCATGCCGATCGATGCGAGCTGCGCCTTCGACATCTGGTTCACCGAGTGTTTGGCCGTCACGTGTCCGATCTCGTGCCCCAGCACGCTCACCAGCTCGGCCTCGGAGTTCATGTAGGTGAGGATTCCGCGCGTGATGAAAATGGGCCCGCCCGGCAGTGCGAAGGCGTTGACCGCCGGATCGTCGAGCACCGCGAACTGCCACGGCAGGTTAGGCCGCTCCGATACCTTCGCGAGCGCGAGCCCCAGGTCGCTGACGTACTTCTGCGCTTCGGGTTTCGGGTAGAGGCCGATCGAGGCAATGACTTTCTTCGCCTCCTCCCGCCCGATCTCGACTTCCTGCGCCTCCGGGATGAGCGAGAGCTCCGACTTCCCGGTCACCGGATTCGTCGCACATGCGGCGAAGGCGAGCATCGCGACTGCGACGAGGAGCACTTTCGTTCTTCTCATGGTTTCCTCCGTTGCTTCGACATCTCCATCATTGGTACCCACCCGCCCATCTTTCAACAGGAGCACGCCTCTCCAGCATTCGATATGATTCGAAACGGACCCGGCACGGAAGCGCACTTTTTACCCATTCACGACAGGCATGCGTGGGTAGAAACTACAGAGAAGATGATCCGTTCCGGAGGAGGCCCCTCGGATGCGCACTCTCGAGAATCGCGTCGTCTTCATCACCGGCGGCAGCCGGGGCATCGGCCGGGCGATCGCGCTCCGCTGCGCCCGCGACGGCGCGCGCGTCGCGGTCGCCGCAAAAACGGCTGAGCCGCACCCGAAGCTCGAGGGAACGATTCACTCGGTGGCGGCCGAGATCGAGGCTGCCGGCGGCCGTGCTCTGCCGATCCAGCTCGATGTCCGGGACGAGGAGCAGATCCAGGCGGCAATCGAGAAGACGGTCGAGGCCTTCGGCGGGCTCGACATCCTCGTGAACAACGCGAGCGCGATCAGCCTGACCTCCACGCTCGAGACCGAGATGAAGAAATTCGACCTCATGTTCTCGGTCAATGTGCGCGGCACCTACGCCACTTCACGCGCGGCGATTCCGTTCTTGAAGCGATCGACGAACCCGCACATCCTGACGCTCTCGCCGCCGCTGAACCTGAGCCCGAAGTGGTTCAAGAACCACGTCGCCTACACGATGTCGAAGTACGGGATGTCGATGTGCACGCTCGGAATGGCGGAGGAGTTGCGGCGCGACGGGATCGCGGTGAACTCGCTCTGGCCGCGAACTGCGATCGCGACCGCGGCAATCGAGATGCTGCTGTCATTCGCCGGGCTCGAGGCAAGCCGCACGCCGGAGATCATGTCCGACGCCGCGCACGCGATCCTCACGAGGCCGAGCCGCGACTACACCGGCCACTTCGCGATCGACGAGGAAGTCCTCGCGGAGGAAGGCCCCGTCGACTTCGACAAGTACGCCAACAAGCCGGGAACGCCACTGCTCCCCGACTTCTTTCTCGATTGAGGGATGAAGGACGAGGCGATGAAACGTGATGTCGATTTCGTAGTGCTCGACGGACCGCTCGGCTGGTCGGACCACTACGAAATGAAGTCGACCGCGGTCGAGCTCGACGGCTACATGATCGAGGATCTGCGGTCGTATCGCGAAGGGCTGCTCGCCTCGATGCTTGCGCTCTTCGAGGATCAGACGCCGATGCGGATCGATGCGATCCGCGCGGCGTTCGAGGAAAACGACCTCGAGCACCTGAGACACCAGGCCCACGAGCTCGCGGGAGGCGCGTCGTACGTCGGCGCGGCGAGCCTCGCCTGCCATGCGCGCGCCATCGAAACGCTGGCGAAACAGGGTGAAACGGCGGAGGCGGCGCCGCTCATCGCGTCCCTGGACAGCCATGCGGAGCGAACGATCGCCGCGCTCCGAGTCGTCGTCACCGAATCCAACGGAGAGTTACCATCGTGATCACACGAGAGAACCACGACGAGATTGCCGTTCTGCGAATTGCCCACGGCAAGGCGAACGCGCTCGACCTTCAACTGCTCGAGGCGATCGCGCGCGAGCTCGGCGACGCGCGGGATGCGCGTGCGGTTGTTCTGACCGGCACCGGCGCGATGTTCTCCGCGGGAGTCGACCTGTTCCGGCTGCTCGAAGGCGGACCCGACGCGATCGAAACGTTCCTCGACGCGCTCGACGCGGCAATCCTTCGGCTCTTCGAGCTTGCGGTTCCGGTCGTGGCGGCGGTCAACGGACACGCGATCGCCGGAGGAGGCATCCTCGTCGAGGCCTGCGATTACCGGATCATGTCGGGCGGAAAGATCGGCGTCCCGGAGCTCCTGGTCGGCGTCCCGTTCCCCGTGGCGGCGCTCGAGATCGTACGCTTCGCAACGCCGCCACAGCACGTCCAGAAGATCGCCTATACCGGGAAGACGTTCGCGACGGACGAAGCCCTCGCCCACGGGCTGATCGACGAGATCGCAGCGCCCGAGGCTCTCGAAGGTCGGGCGCTCGAGGTCGCGCGCCAGCTCGGCGCGATTCCGCGGGAGAGCTTCGCGCTCGCGAAGCGCACCCTGCGCGAACCGACGCTGCGACGGATCGCCGAAGGCCGTTCTTCGATCGACCGCGAAGTGCGGCGCCTCTGGGCCGATCCGACCACCCACGACATCATTCGCGCGTACCTCGCGAAGACGGTGGGGAAGAAGTAGGAGGGAAGTTGTTAGCGGTATCCTGATCCCCAGATGAACTTGCGCCCCGGATCCCTCGTACTCGCCGCCCTGCTCTTCGCCCTCGCCCCGCTCGCGGCTCCCGCCGCGGAGTCCCGGCCATACGTTTCGGCGATTCTCGTCGAAGCGACGACAGGGCGCGTGCTCTTCGAAGAGAACGCGCACGAGTCGCGCGCTGTCGCGTCGATGACGAAGATGATGACGCTGCTCGTCGTGATGGAGGGCGTCGAGCGCGGCGCCATCTCGCTGGACGCGCCCGTCACTGTTTCCAAGCGGGCTGAAGACGAGGGGGGCTCGCAGGTCTTCCTCGCGCGCGGAAGCGTGTTCAGCGTGAGGCAGCTGGTCGCGGCAACGTTGATCCACTCCGCCAACGACGCGGCGATGGCGCTCGCCGAGCACGTCGCCGGAAGCGAAGAGGCTTTCGTAGCGCTCATGAACCAGAGGGCGGCGGCACTCGGAATGACCGAGAGCCGCTTCACGTCGCCCAACGGCCTCCCGTCGAAGTCGCGCCCCGACGACGTGATGAGCGCGGACGACGCCGCGAAACTCGCCGTGAAGCTCTTGAGGCATCCCCTCATCCGCGAGTTCGCGGCGACGAAGGAGATGGACTTCAGGAACGGAACGTTCGAGAAGCTGCTGACGACGAACAAGCTGCTCGGCACCTTCCCCGGCGCGACCGGCCTGAAGACCGGGTACCACCGCGGCGCTGGCTTCTGCGTCACCGCCTCGGCCAAGCGCGACGAGCTCGAGCTCGTTGCCGTCGTGATGGGCAGCGAGGTGCGCGACGCCAGCTTCGACTCTGCGGCCGCGCTGCTTCGCCGCGGCTTCGACACCTGGCGCTGGGTTCATCCCGTGAAGAAAGGCCACAGAATGCGCGACATGGTCGTCGTGCGCAACGGCGAGGTCTCGACGGTGCCGGTCCTCGCGGCCAGCTCGCCCAAACTCTTCCTCGAGCGGGCCGAGGCTCGACGGGTTGTGACGACGGTCGTCAGCCACGAGGAGAAGGCGCCGATCCGCAAGGGCGAGCGAGTTGGCACCATCGTCGTGTCGCTCGACGGCAAGACGCTGGCATCCGTCCCCGCCGTGGCGGACACCGACGTCGCAGCCGTCGCGTGGTGGAAGCGGCTCCTGCCGAACTGACGTTCGGAATTGAGAATTAAGAATTGAGAATTGAGAGATGGCAGATCGCTCGGGCGCCGTCCGCGGCTCCACCATCTCTCAATTCTCAATTCCCAATTCTCGATTCGGTGATCTTCGACGTCAGTCGAAGATGACCCGTCGCCCGTCCACGCTGTAGCCGCCACAGAGCTTCCGGAGCGCTTCGATGTACGCGCCGTGCTCCTTGCCGAGGATGCGGGAGGCGAGCTCTTCGGGGGTGTCGCCGTCGAGCACCGGGACGGCGCGCTGCACGAGGATCGGGCCGCCATCGAGCGATTCGTCCACCAGGTGCACCGTGCAGCCCGAGACCTTCACTCCGTACTCGACGGCCTGACGCTGTGCGTCGACACCGGGAAACGCCGGCAGCAAGGACGGGTGGATGTTGGTGATGCGGTGACGGAACCGTGCGACGAACTCGGCGGAGAGCAGCCGCATGTAGCCGGCCAGGATCACGAAGTCGGGCGCATGCTGCTCGAGCGTCGCGATCACTTCCGCTTCGTGCGCCGCGCGATTCGGGAACAGCTTGTGATCGATCCCGACCGCCGGGACGCCCAGTTCGCGCGCCTTCTCCAGACCACGGGCGTCCGGCTTGTTCGACACGACGCAGACGACCTCCGCGGGCAACTCCTTCGTCGCGCACGCCTCGTGGATCGCGAGAAAGTTCGATCCGCGCCCCGAGAGCAGCACGGCGAGGCGTTTCATCAGCGGATCCAGCTCGCGAAGCCGGCGGGAGGATGGTCGTAGACCACCTTGCCACTCCCCGCGACTACGTTCCCGATGAAGAAGTGCTTCTGACCGTACGACTGCAGCCGCTTCGTGACCGGCTCGACCGCCTCCGGCGCGACGATCAGCACCATGCCGACGCCCATGTTGAAGACGCGCAGCATCTCCTCGACCTCCACCCCTCCCTTCTCGAAGAGGTAGCGGAAGATCGGGAGCACTTCCCACGAACCGAGGCGGATCTGCACGTCGCAGTCGGCAGGAAGGATGCGAGGGACGTTGTCGGTCAGTCCGCCGCCGGTGATGTGCGCCATGCCGTGGATCAGCGACTCTTCGACGAGCGGAAGGAGCGGGTTGAGATACGAAATGTGTGGCGCGAGCAGGACTTCTCCCACTTTGCCGCCGATCTCAGGGACGATCGTCTGGTAGTCGTGCCCGCACTTGTCGACGAGTACCTTGCGAGCGAGCGAGTAGCCGTTCGTGTGGAGACCCACCGAGGGAAGAGCGATGACCAGGTCTCCCGGGCGCACGTTCTTTCCGGTGATGAGATGCTTCTCGTCGACCACGCCGACGATGAAACCGGCCACGTCGTACTCGTCCTCCGAGTACATCCCCGGCATCTCTGCCGTCTCGCCGCCGATGAGCGCGAAGCCATTCTCGCGGCACGCGTTCGCCATCCCTTTCACGACGTCAGTCATCACGCCGGGATTGAGTTTTCCCGATGCGAAGTAGTCGAGAAAGAACAGGGGGCGCGCTCCCTGAACCAGAATGTCGTTGACGCAGTGGCAGACCAGGTCGTAGCCGACCGTGTCGTGCACCTTCATCGACTTGGCGACCTTCAGCTTCGTCCCGACGCCGTCTGCCGACGAGACGAGGATCGGCGAATCCATCCCCGGAAACGTCCCGCGGAAAAGGCCCCCAAACGAGCCGATGTCCGACATCACACCGGGCGTGTAGGTCTTCTTGACGATGCGCCGAACCTCGCGAAGCGCCTCGTCCTGCGCGTCGATGTCGACCCCGGCGTCGCGGTAGGAAAGCTTGTCGCTCATAGGGGCGGGAGTCTATCTGACGAATCGAGAATTGAGAATGGGCGGCGCGGCCGAATTGAGAATTGAGAATTGAGAATTGAGAATTGAGAGACGGCAAGCTGATCGAGCCGCGCCCAAGGGGCCAATCCTCTAACAGCACAGGATTTGCTGGCTTGCCCAGCATGCGTACGAGGGTCGCCGCAACTCGCTATCTCTCAATTCTCAATTCTCCAATTCTCAATTCCGCACCGTCAGGTGCGGTACAGCGCCGCCCCCCAGTGCAGCCCCGACCCGAGCGCCGTGAAGACGATCAGTTTACCGGGGCCGGCCAGCCCGTTCTGCCGGCACTCGTGGAAGAGCAGCGGGAGCGTCGCCGCGGTCGTGTTGCCGTAACGCTCGATGTTGTGCGGCACCTTTTCCGAAGGGAGCCCCAACTGCTTCTGCACTCCCTCGATGATCCGGAGGTTTGCCTGATGCACCAGCACGAGGTCGAGATCCTCGACGGTGACTCCCTCGTCGGCACAGACCTCGCGCACGGCCTGCGGCATCAGAGTCACCGCGGTCTTGAACACCTCGCGACCGTTCATCACCGGGATCGTCTCGCCGGCGGCGATCTGCTCCTTCGTGACGAACGGGCGCTGCTTGAAGCTCGAGCCGTGCATCGTGAGCGCTTCCGCGCCCCCTCCGTCGGTGTAGAGACGCGTGCGAAGCAGGCCTGCCGCGCCGCCCTCCCGCTTCTCGACGACGACCGCCCCCGCCGCGTCGCCGAAGAGAACCGTTCGATCGCGCGACTTCGTGTTCCACTCCTTCTCCGCCTCGTCCGGCTCTTCCTCGCTCAACCCGAGCAGGAGTTTCCAGCCCTGATCCCACGGCATGAAGCCGCTGTGGGTTTCTGCGCCGACCAGCAGCACCCGCTCGAACTTGCCGCTTCGGAGGAGCGAGTCGGCGAGGTCGAGGCCGTAAAGGAAGCCGCTGCACTGCTGGCGGATGTCGAACGTCGGCACCGCGCGGAGGCCCACTCGCTTCTGCAACAGCGGCCCGTTTCCCGGCAGCACGTGGTCGGGCGTCATCGTCGCGAAGACGACCACGTCGATGTCATTCGGCGTGAGCCCCGCGTCGGCGATGGCCGCCTCGGCGGCCATCGAGCCGAGCTCGGCCGAGCCCTGGCCCGGCACCGCGAAGTGGCGCTGCTCGATGCCGCTCCGCGTCCGGATCCACTCGTCCGAAGTGTCCATGATCCGCGATAGCTGTTCGTTGGTGACGACGTGCGGCGGAAGTGCGATGCCGGAACCTGTGATTACGCTTTTCATAGTTCGTGTGTTACACGCAGGTTCCGAATTGAGAATTGAGAATTGAGAGATGGCCCGATTCACGCTCGGCGTGCCCATCGCCATCTCTCAATTCTCAATTCTCAATTCGGCCGCGCCTCTCAACGGTCAGTTCCCCTCGCCCATCTCGAGGCCGAGCAGGTCGTCAGCCGTGAACACGTACTTCGCTCCGCAGAAGTGACAGACGGCCTCGGTCTCGTGCCCCTCCCTGATCATCTCGCCGAGCTCCTGTGGAGGAAAGTAGCGGTACATCTGCAACGCCCGCTCCGGCGAGCAGGTGCAATGGTACGAGATCGGGATGTCGAACGACGGATCGAGTTGCTTGTAGCCGACTCCTCCGAGGACGCGGGCGACGGCGTCGTGGATCGGCACCTCGGCGAGAAGCGACGAAAGTGGCGGTGCGTCGAGGATCGCCTGCTCCACCGCCTCGATCGCAGCCGGCGCCGTGTGCGGAAACGCCTGGATCACGATGCCGCCGCAGGCGGCAACGCCCGTCGGGCGATTCAGCACGCCGAGGAGCACCGCGGTCGGGATCTGTTCGCTCGTCGCGAGGTAGTGCGCGACGTCCTTCGCGACTTCGCCCGACACGAGCCGCACCTGCGAGGTGTACGGTTTCATCAGGGGAGGCGACTTTCGGATCACCGTGAGGTTTCCGCCGGCGCCGATCGCCAGACCGACGTCACACGCGGTGTCTTCGTACTGCGGGTTCCCGACGCAGCCGCGGATCCGCCCATCGATCGTCGCTTCGGCGATGACGCCGCCGAGCGGGCCGCCTCCTTCGAGCCGTAGCGAGACGTGCTGTTCGGGGACTTGCTTGTCGAGGAGGCGCGCGAGGAGGACCGCGCTCGTCAGCGCCCGCCCGAGGGCCGCGGCCGCGACCGGAGACAGGTCGCAGCGCAGGCGCGTCCGCTCGAGCGACTCCGCGGTCTGCGCGGCGATGACCCGGAAGTCTCCGCCGCCAGCCATGCCCAGTACGAGCCGGTCACTACCGTTGCCAGGGATCACCATTTTGCCGATGGGATGATTTTACTCCGGAGGGGCGGATCTGCCGAAGATCCGGTCGAAAGAGTGTCGTTCCATTTTCTTCATTCCTCACTCGACATTTCGGTTCTGGTGATTGCGCGGACACCGAAATGAAGAATGGAGAAAGGGGAACTGCCTCCTTCTGCACCCGCCCGCTCTCGTGCGATAGAATCACCGGCGGCGAGCTGCTGCTCCCGCGATGCACGTGGACATCGCACTCATTGATGACATCCAAATCAACCAAGGAGGACCTCCCATGAGTGTCAAGGTAGGCAGGACCTCCGTCGCGTCGAAGACCGCGACGCTCAAAGTCGGCGACATGGCTCCCGACTTCGAGCTCCCCGGTCATCGTGGCGGCGAGAAGGTCAAACTCAGCGACTTGCACGGTAAGAAAAACGTGGTCGTCGCTTTCTATCCTCTCGATTGGACCCCTGTCTGAACGGTCCAAATGCCCTCGTTCGAGGCGGAACACGCCGACTTCGAGAGGTATGATGCCGAGGTCTTCGGCATTTCGGTCGACAGCATTCCCAGCCACATTGCATTCGCTAAATCACTCGGCGGCATCGAGTCGTATCCCCTGCTCGCCGACTTCCACCCGAAGGGCCACGTAGCCAAGCTCTACGGTGTCTGGATGGACGACAAGGGGATCAACGAGCGCGCCATTTTCATCGTCGACAAGCAGGGCAAAGTCGCCTACATCGACGTCCACGACATCGGTGAGCAGCCCGACAACGCGCAGATCATCGAAACGCTGCGCGAGCTGGCCTGACAGCAACTGCTCCGGCGTCCACGCGCAGGGGCATCACGAACACTCACGGGGCGGGCGAAGAGCCCGCCCCGCACTCTCTCTCCGAAAGCGAACCCATGCTCAACATCTCGCGACGCTGCATCCCGTTCACCCCGTACGACAAGGACCTGGCATCCGCGACCGTGACGCTCGTCTGCGCGACCGGCGTCTACGCTCCCGGCCAGCAGGCTTTCGCGACCGAGGATCCTGGCGACATCGACTACCGCGTGATCTCTGGTGACGCGAATGTCGCCGACCTGAAGATCGCGCACCATCACTACGACCACACCGAGGCCGATGGCGACCCGAACATCGTGTTCCCGCTCGCGACGCTCCAGGAGCTCGCGGCGAAGGGAATCATCGGCGCAGTAAACGACAAGCACTACTCGTACGGCTTCACCACGCGACTCAAGGAGCTTTACGACAAGACCTTCCCCGAGATCGCGGACAACGTCGAGAAGTCGAAGACGAAGCTGGTGATCCTGATGGCGGGATGCCCGGAGACGTGCCACCGCTCGATCTCGAACCTCGCGCGCGAGATCGAGGCGCGCGGCGTGCCGACGATCGTCATCAGCGGCAACCCGGCCGCGAGCGAGTCGACGCGCCTTCCGCGCGGAATGACCTGGGAAGGCTGTGCCGTCGGCCATCTCGCCGGCGCCGCGGGCGATCGCGCGCATCACGAGAAGGTCGTCACCGCTGCGCTCCAGATGTTTCTCGAGAACACTCCGCCGGGGAAGGTGCTGTCGAAGTTCTGATGTGGAGTGCG
>JBPPMG010000276.1:0-14579 GCA_051305935.1 Thermoanaerobaculia bacterium | reverse complement strand
GCGCGCGAGCGGGACGGCGAAGATGCCGCGAACCGGCTCACGGCGAACGCCACCGCGCTCAGCCTCGCGATGCTCGCCGCCTTCACCGTGGTCCTCGGGCTCGCCTTCCCCCTGCTCGAGCCGGTGGTCGCATCGGGCTTTTCCCCGGCGAAGCTCGAGCTCACGCGCGGGCTCTTCTACGGGCTGCTGCCGATCATCGCGGCGGGAGGCGTGGCAAGCCTCTGGAGCTCGGTGCTCAACGCGGGCGAGCGGTTCGTCCTCGCGGGACTGATCCCTCTCGCGACGCCGCTTGCTGTCGTGGGCCTTCTCCTGGCGCGTCCGGGAATCGATCCGCGTGTGCTCGTCGTGGCTACTGTCGCGGGAGCGTTGATCGAGCTCGTCCTGCTCGCATTCGCCATGCGACACCACGGCCTTCGCGTCCTTCCTGGCTGGCACGGGCTCGACGCGCCGACGCGCGCCGCGGTGAAACAGTACCTCCCGATGGTCGCCGGCATGCTCCTGATGGGAAGCACCGCGGTCGTCGACCAGGCGATGGCCACGATGCTTGGAGGGGGCGCGGTCTCGGCGTTGAGCTACGGCAACAAGCTCATCGGTTTCGTCGTCGGCATCGCGGCTTTGGCGATCGGCACGGCGGTCCTCCCCTCCTTCTCGGCGATGGTCGCGCGAGCGCAGTGGGGCGACCTGCGCCGGACACTGCGCGTTTACTCCCTGCTCATCGTCGGCGTCACAATCCCTCTGACGGTCGCGCTCGCGTGGCTTTCCGAACCGATCGTACGAATCCTGTTCGAGCGCGGGGCGTTCACGCCGGCCGACACGGCCCTGGTCGGCGACGTGCAGCGCTGTTTCGTTCTGCAGATTCCGTTCTACCTGCTGGGAACCCTGGGGGTCAGGCTCTTGTCCGCGTTCGAGAAGAACCACGTGATCTCGTCGCTGGCCGTCGTGAGCGTAGTTCTCAACGCGATCCTCAACCTGGTCCTCTCCCGCTACATGGGGATCGCCGGAATCGCGCTGTCGACGTCGATCGTCTACGCCGTCTCAGCCCTGCTCGTACTCGCGTCGCTCGCAAGGCTCCTGCGCGCCCGGATTCAGTCAGTCCCGTGATCGCGGCTCGTCGGCGAGGCTGCAACCGCCATCAGCAACAGCGGCAGCAGCACCATCTCCCGCAGCCGCAGAAGCGTGCCGAAGTTGTTCACGACGTAGAGCATCGACATCGCGCCGAGAACTGAGAGCAGGAGAAGCAGCACGAGCGGATCGCGCAGCGCGCCCGCCCCTCGCTTCCACGCCAGCGCGATCGCCGAGATGGCGAACGCGACGAACGCGATCGTGTCGAGCTCCGCGATCGCCCAGAGCCCTCGCCCGCCACCGATCTCGACCAGCCCGGCGGGCATCGCGATGAAACGCGGGACGACGCACGCAACGGTCCGCGCGATCAGGTCCGCGCCCGGAAGACCCGCGATCAGAGGGCCCGGAACGATCCGCGTCGCGGCTTCCAGCGCGCCGAACGATTCCCTCGAGTTCTCGAGCCAGAGCATCACGCGGAACATGAGCCCGACGCTCTCGCCGTAACCCATCCACATCGTCAGCACGAGCGGCTGCGCGAGGAGCACGAAAACCACGACCGCGCCCGCGAGCGCCGCGACGCGCCGGCGTTTCAGGGCGAGCGCCGCGACGGCAAACGCCGGCAGCGACGCGTACCAGAGGATGTAGCCGAAGTACCAGCGAATGCCGCCTAACAGGTAGAGCGCCACCGACATCTCGAGGGCGGCGATCGCGAGCGCGGACAGCGCGCCGCCGCCGCGCCACGCGACGACCCACCGCCGTGCGACGTCGGCGAACACGACTACGAGCGCGAGAAAGAGCGCGTCCTTCAGCGGCTGGGTCGACCAGAGCAGCCAGGTCGGGAGCAGCGCGAGCGCCCACATCGCGAGACGCGTCGCACGATCCGCCGCCTCGCCATTTCGATTCCAGCGCGACACGATCGCGCACGCGACGAGATAGCTCGCCACGTTCAGGAGCAACGCCGTGGCGATCGACGCGCCGAAGAGCCACCGTCCGATCGCGAGCGCCTGCACGTACTGGAACGACGGCAGCGTCGCGTCGATCGGCACCACCACGCCGTTCGCGATCGCGGCGTCGGCGAGCTTGAAGTAGCGAATCCCGTCGAGACCGTAGAACCAGAAACCGCCTCCGAGCTGCAGGCTCGGCGCCACGGGCAGCCCGAGCCACGAGATCCAGAACGCGGCCCCTCCCGCGACGAGCCGCAGCAGAAGGCCGAGGGTCGCGATCGGGCGGACACTCGCGTCGACCGAGCGCCAGAGCGCGAAAACGCCGGCGCAGGCAACCGCGGCCGCGAGAGCCTGCAGGGCGACCGACAGCGCCGTCGTCCCGTCGATCACGCTTCCGCCGTGCCCCGCGAGCCGGCCAGCCACTGCTGGAAGACCAGCACCGTCCAGAGTGAGTACTGCCAGTTGCGCGCGCCGGAGAGGTGCTCCTCCCAGGTGCGGCGAACCGTCGCGACATCGAGAAGGCCATCCTCCGCGAGCCGGCGCTCCGACAGCAGATCCTCGGCCCACTCCCGCAGCGGCCCCCGCAGCCAGCGGTCGATCGGGATGCCGAACCCCATCTTCGGGCGCTCGATCAACTCCCTCGGAACGTGACGGTGAAGAACCTGCCGGAGGATCCACTTCCCTTCGTTCCCGCGGACTTTCATGTCGAGCGGCAGGCGCCACGCGAGCTCGAAGAGGCGGTGGTCGAGGAGCGGCTCGCGCGCCTCGAGGCTCGCCGCCATGCTCGCGCGATCTACTTTCACGAGGATGTCGTCGGGCAGGTAGCTGATCGTGTCGAGGAACATCATCCGCTCGGTGAAGTCGTCGAGCTCCGCCCAGGACGAGGGATCCGTAAGCGCCGTCGGAGGCTCGCTCGCGCCTAACACCAGGCTCGCCGGCTCCTTCCACTGTGAGACGAGCCCGCGGTACATCTCGTCGGGCGACTTCGACCCGAGAATCTCCGCCATCTTCAGGAACTTGTCGGCGGGACGCTGCGGCAACGTCCGGCCCAGAAGCGGGTCGATGCGCCGGAAGAAACTCTCCCAGCTCTGCGGCGACATCGAGGCGATCAACCCCGCGACGCCCGAGCGCAACGGTGACGGCATCCAACGGATCCTGTTCCAGAGGCCGCGACCGAGGAAGTAGCGGTTGTAGCCGCCGAAGAGCTCGTCGCCTCCGTCGCCCGACAGGCTGACCGTCACGTGCTGCCGAGCCATCCACGACACGAGGTAGGTCGGAATCTGAGACGAGTCGGCAAACGGCTCGTCGAACATCGACGGCAGCTTCGGGATCACGTCGAGCGCCTGGTCCGACGTCAGGTAGAGCTCCGTGTGGTCGGTGCCGAGATGGCGGGCGACCTCCTTCGCGTGCTTCGCCTCGTCGTAGCCCTCTTCGTGAAACCCGATGGTGAACGTCTTCACGGGAGCCGAGCTCTGCACCTGCATCATCGCGGTCACGAGCGACGAGTCGATGCCTCCGGAGAGGAAGACGCCGAGCGGAACGTCGGAAATCATCCGCAGCCCGACGGCGTCGCGCAACATCGCCTCGAGCGCATCGGTCGCTTCCGCTTCCGAACATCGCAGCGGATTGCGCACACCGAGCTCGACCGCCTTTCTCGCCGACCAGAACTCTTCGATCGAGAGTGTCTGCTTCGTAGCGGCGGCGCTCTCGCAGCGTATCGACAGGATCGAGGCCGCGGGCAGCTTTCGCACGCCTCGATAGATCGTCCACGGCGCCGGGATGTAGTTGTGCCGCATGTAGAGCGCGAGAGCGTCGCGGTCGATCTCGCCGGCAAACGCCGGGTGCGCCCGCATGGCCTTGAGCTCGGAGCCGAAGAGGAAGACGTTGCCCGACCAGCCGTAGTACATCGGCTTCACGCCGAAACGGTCGCGGACGAGGTGGAGCGTTTTCTCTTTTCGATCCCAAACCGCAAGCGCGAACATCCCGACGAATCGCTTCACGGTCTCCGCAACACCCCACGCCTCGAAGCCGGCGAGCATGACTTCGGTGTCCGAATGGCCGCGCCACGCCGGTGCGAGCCCCTGCTCCTCCAACTCGCGTTGAATCGCCCGGTAGTTGTAGATCTCACCGTTGAACTCGACGGCGAACCGGCCGCCGACCGAGGCCATCGGCTGATGGCCGGCCGCGGTCAGGTCGAGAATCGCGAGCCGGCGGAATCCGAACGCCACGCCGCACGACGGGTCGGCGAACTCGCCCGAATCGTCGGGCCCGCGATGCGCGATCGCGTCGCCCATCCGCTTCGCGGTGTTCACCAGCTCTTCGGCGCTCCGGCCGTCGAAGTCGACGAAACCGCTCAACCCGCACATGTCGCGACCTCGCTCCAGAGCGTTTCGTAACGGCGCGCGATCGCGCCGAGGCTGAAGTGCGCCTCGATCCGCGCCCGCGCCGCGAGACCGAGCCGCGTTCGCTCGTCCGCGTCCATCTCGAGGATCCGCAGAAGCGCATCGGCCAGCGCCGCGGGATCGCGCGGCCTGACTACGATGCCGTCCTCACCGACGATCGCCGCCGAGTCGCCCACGTCGGTCACGACGCACGGCACGCCGGAAGCCATCGCCTCTCCAATCGTGTTGGAGAAGCCTTCGCCGATCGACGACGATACGGCGACGTCGAGCGAGGCCGTGAGGCGGGCAAGATCGTCGCGCCGACCGAGCAGGTGCATGACGGACGCGATGCCTGCTTCGTCGATCCATGTCGAAAGCTCGGCGTTCTCCCGGCTCACGCCGCCGCCACAGAGCACGAAGTGCGCTTCGGGATGCACGCGATGAAGCCGCGCAGCCGCCTCGACGAAGGTGCGGTGGTCCTTCTGTGGGTCGAAGCGCGCGACCAGGCCGGCGAGCGGCGTGCCCGGTGCGAGCCCCAGCTCGGATCGCACGGACGCACGATCCTCCTCCGACGGGCGGAAGCGCGCGAGGTCGAAGCCGTTTGGGATCACCACCATCCGCTCGCCAGAATAGCCGATCGCGACGTGCGCCTTACGCGCCGCCTCCGAGCCGCAGACGATCTGCGCGGGCACGCTGCGCGACAGCCGCGCGCAGACCTGCATCGTCAGCAGCGTCGGCATGCTGTTCGCCTCGCGCGAGAGGTTGCTCTGTCGCAGGCTCCAGATCGCAGGAATGCCGAGCGACCGCGCGGCGAGGCCGCCGAGCAGATCGGCGTGGTACATCCAGCACTGGACGACGTCCGGCTCAAAGGCGCGCAGCGTCGAACGGAGCC
This sequence comes from Thermoanaerobaculia bacterium, assembly GCA_051305935.1. GTDB lineage: Bacteria > Acidobacteriota > Thermoanaerobaculia > Gp7-AA8 > Gp7-AA8 > JACPDH01. Next base: position 9,300 of record JBPPMG010000276.1, on the reverse strand, counting down.
GATGGAGCGCGCGCGGCGACGGCATCCGGCGCGACATCCCAAGCGCCGTCACGCCGGCTCCGCTCGTCTCGATGATTGCGCCGACCTCGCCCATGTTCGTGAGCGATACGACCGAAGAGGTGACGGAGTTACGGTCGGCCGCGGCGACGAGCCGGGCGAGCATCATCTCCGCGCCGCCCGTGGAGAGGCCGGTGATCACGTGCATCACGCGGATCACGCGCCGCCTCCAGTGACCGCGCGAAGCTCGTCGCAGGTCGACGCGATCATCCGCTCGATCGAGAAACGCGACGCGATCCGTTCCCGCGCTTCGACGGAACGCCCGCCACGCCTTCCGAGCATTTCGAGGACTGCATCGGCAAGCGCCTCGGGGCGGTGCGCCGTCACGATGCGCCCTGTGTCGCCGGCGATCTCGCGCGCGTCGCCGGCGTCGGTGCTCACGACCGGCGTCTCGCACGCCATTGACTCGGCGATCGCATTCGGGAATCCCTCCCCCGTCGAGGAGAGCACGCTTAGGTCGAGCGCGGAGTAGACGGCCGGAAGGTCGCGTCGCTCTCCGGCCCATACGACGCGATCCGCGATCCCGCGTGACTCCGCGAGCTCGCGCAGGCTCGCTGCACGGCCGGCATCACCGCCGCCCACACAGACGAAGCGGATGCGTCGATCCCGGGCGGCAACGAGTGAGGCCGCGCGGAGGAAGAGCTCGTGATTCTTGACCGGGTCGAGCCGCGCGACGATGCCGACGAGCAACTCGTCGTCGCGCACGTCCCACGAGCGTCGCACCGATGCCCGCGCTTCTGCATCGAAGCGAAACCGCGCGACGTCGATCCCGTTAGGGATCACGCGACTCCGCCGCGCGACGATCCCCAGGTCGCTCGCGCGACGGCGTCCCGCCTCGGAATTGAAGATGATCGAGCCGGCCGCGCGGCTCAGCGGCGCCTGCGCGAAGTAGATCAGCCGATGAAGCAGCCCGTAACGGTCGAGATCCATCCTCGAGCTGCGGATTCCCCACACCACGGGGAGCTTCCACAACCCGTAGCGTCCCGCCGCGGCGACGACGTTAGGCACCTCGAGAAACGAGTAGATCACGCGCGCATTGCACTCCGCGACGCGTGCCGCGAGCTCCCGCGCGAAGCGCAGCGAATCCCATCGGCCGGTCTTGCCGGCAGTGCGCAGCGGGACACCCGCCTCTCGAAGCTCCTCGTCGAACACGCCTCCCCCGTAGAAGAGGACGACCGAGACGTCGACGCCGTTTCGCTTCAGCCCGGTCGCGAGGTTCACGATCTGCCGTTCGGTGCCGCCCGCGGCGAGCGAGCGCGCGAGTAGAACGACGGGGGGAGCGGCGCCCGCGCCGGCCTCCTCGGGCCCGGAGTCTCCGATCCGATCGCCGCTCGTGCTCTTCATTCCGTCGTCCGACGTCCCGTCACTTCGCTGCCGGTGCGCGCCTGGCCATCACTAAGACGTACGGCGAGAGCAAACGGCTCGCCGGCAACTCTCGCCTGACGATGCGCTCGATCGTCCAGATCGTGGCCGAGAAGAGGTTCAGGACCTGGAGGGTCAAACGCTTCAGGCGCGTCGAGAGCAGCTTCGGGTCGAGGCCGACGAGATTGACGACACCGAAGTTCGTCGACAGAACGTACCGCGACTCGGCGACGGTCAGCCCCGCCCGGATGTGCGCGTCGCGAAGGCGTTCGGGGGTCAGCGGCACGTGCGACTCGTAGACCGTGCGGTTGAGCGCCTTCTGGATCATCCCCGGCAGCCCGCGCATGTTAGGGATCATCGTCAGGACGAGCCCGCCGCGCCTCGCGAATGCCGCGACCGCACGGATGCACGTGTCGGTATCGGTGAAATGCTCGACCACGCCGAACGAGGTCACGGCGTCGAACGACTCGAGCATGTCGCGCGGTGGAATGAAGAGATCCGCGCAGGCGATCCGCCCGGTGACACCCTCGCGCGCGAGGATCTTCTGCTCCTTCGCGCAGCCCTCCGGAGAGTAGTCGAGACCCGACACTTCGAAGCCGTGCTCCCTCGCGAAGTAGGGAAGCATGACCGAGCCGCCGCAGCCGATCTCGAGCAGCTTGCCACGCGCCGGCAGGTGCGCGTCGAACGCCGTGCGAAACAGCGCGTCGAGCCTGCGATTGACGTTGTTGCGCCAGCCGCGCGCGCGCGGATCGATCGGAGCCGGGAGCTCCTGCCCGACCCAGAGGTCGTCCCAGTATCGGAGGCCCGCGCGATCGTCGGCAGAGACCCCGGTGCCCGGCATCAGCCCTTCAGACCCGCCGCGATCTCCCGCACGACTTCGGCGATCTGATCCTTCGTCAACTCCGGGAAGATCGGAATCGCCATCGACTCCGCGGCCGCGGCCTCGGAATGCGGGAACGGCTCCTTTGCCGACGGCAGCTCCTTGAAGCAGGTCTGCTGCGGGAGCGTGAGCGGGTAGTAGACGTCGCATCCGATTCCCTTGGCCCGGAGGTGCTCGAGGACCTTGTCGCGCACGGCGCGCCCTTCGGGGAAGCGGATGCAGAACTGGTTGTAGATGTGGCGGCGGCGCGGGAGGGCGTGCGGCAGCTTCACGCGGTCGGCGACGTCGGAGTTTCCGAAGAGCTCGCGGTAGAGATCGGCGTTGCTCTGCCGGCCGCGGTGCCAGTCCTCGAGGTACTTCAGCTTGATGTGGAGAATCGCGGCCTGGAGCGCGTCGATGCGGAAGTTTCCGCCCACGTAGTGGTGGAAATACTTCGGCCGCATCCCGTGGACGCGGTAGTCGATCAGCTTCTGATAGAGCGCCTCGTCGTCAGTCGTCACCGCGCCGGCATCGCCGAACGCGCCGAGGTTCTTCGACGGGAAGAACGAGAAGGCGCCGACCTTGCCGATGCTGCCGATCCGCTTCTTGTCCCACTCCGCTCCGACCGCCTGCGCGGCGTCCTCGATCACGACGGCGCCGCGGCGCGCCGCGATCTCGTTGATCACGTCCATCTCGGCCGCCTGGCCAAAGAGATGGACCGGGATGATCGCCTTCGTGCGCGACGACATGTGCGACTCGATCTGCGCCGGGTCGATGTTGAACGAGTCGGGCTCGATGTCGACGAAGACAGGGATCAACTCGAGCCGCTCGACCACGCCCGCCGTGGCGAAGAACGAGTAGGCGGGAACGATCACCTCGTCGCCCGGCTCGAGGTCGAGCACCATGAGCGCGATGAGCAGCGCGTCGGTCCCCGACGAGACGCCGACCGAGTACTTCGTGTGGCAGTAGCCGGCGAAGTCCCGCTCGAACTCCTCGACCCGCTTGCCGAGGATGAACAACTGCGATTCGTAGATTTCCTCCGTGACCTTCATGACCTCGTCACGGATCTGCTGGTACTGGAGTTTCAGGTCGAGAAGAGGAACGGCCATGTTCGGCACCTTTCGTGAGGCAGACGCTGGGCGGAGTTTATCGCATCCGAGGGAGGTCGCAGGGGCGGAGGGGGGATGAAGTTCCCGCGGCAAGGACGTCCGAGCTGATTCGCTGGCGACGACGGCCCGGCTTCGAGGACGCCACGTGCGTCACCACCAGTGACCCTGGTTGCGTCAGCGGGCTGGCTTCACGGCTTTGTCCCGGCCGGAGCGCAGATCGCGCCCCTTCTGAATTGCCAGTTGCCGCTCACGCAACGAATCGAGGATTCGCAGCTTCTCGCCGACCGGCCGGCAGGCCAGTTCACGACGAAGGGCTCGTTTGCTCTCGGTGATCTTTCGGTAACTCTCGATCATGATGCGTCTGTCAGGAACTGGCGCTCGAAGCATGCCCAGGCCTCGACCAGCGCATGCCGCACGACGATGGACATGAACCGCTCAACCTCCAGCGCCCCTTCCTCTACGAACTGTAGCAGGCGGGCCTTGTCCTTTGCACGTCCCGTTTGGAGGGCGATGGCGGCAAGATGTTCGCTGGTGAGGACGCGAGCGCGCGTGCCGTCCACGTCAACGTCGACAGCCTCGCGCAACGCCTCCTCGACGAGAGGGCCGGTCGGAGGAAGAAACTGCACGGGCCAATCTGCAATCATCACGTACTCACCTTGCATCGAGCAGCCGCGGTTCTGCAGCCAGCGGACGATTGGATCCAGGCTCAGGAGCAGTTGACCCGGTTCCTGTCGGAAGGTAACGAAGACGTCGACATCCATCGTCGCGACCGGCTCGAGGTAGAACGTCGCACCAACGGCGCCGCCAATCGCGTACCGTTCGATGACGCCATCGGCTTCCATCTCGTTGAGGGTAGCGAGGACATCACGAACGTTCATTTCACGAGTTTACCCCTTGTAGACCCAGCCCAATCGCGGCGGCTCCTTCGCTGAGGAAGGGGGCCGGCGCCAAAGGCCGTAGAGCCGAAGGTGAGAAGATCTTGGGGTCAAAGCTTCGGTCTTCGGTCGATCCTCCATCCTCGAAGTCCGCTCTACTCCTCGTAGACTCGGCCACCCCGATTTTCCATTCCGAGGAGGTTTCGGCCTCGATCTCGCCCGTTCTGGTCCATTCCCTCGGAAATCGTGACAAACCGAGGGATCCTCGGTGCATGGCACGAGCGATGAGAATCGAGTATCCCGGGGCCGTCTACCACATCACCTCGCGCGGCAACGCTCGGGGCGACATCTTTCTCGACGACAACGATCGCCGACAGTTCCTCGAGCTGCTCGGCGAGGTCGTCCGGCGCTTCGGCTGGATCGTCACGGCGTACACGCTCATGACGAACCATTTCCACCTCGTGATCGAGACACCCACGCCCACACTCTCGCGCGGCATGCAGTGGCTCAACGGCACCTACGCCGCCTGGTTCAACCGGCAACACAAGCGATGGGGGCATTTGCTCGGCGACCGGTTCCACGCGTTTCTCGTCGAGAAAGAGTCGTACTACCTCGAGCTGCTTCGCTACGTCGTGCTCAATCCCGTGCGGGCGAAGATGGTCGAACGTCCCGAACAGTACGCATGGTCGAGCTACCGCGCCACGGCCGGCTACGAAGCTGCGCCAGAATGGCTCAAGGTCGGCGAGATCGCCGCGCTCTTCGGTGAGGCGGAGGATTGGCGGGAGAACTACAAGGCGTACGTCGACGAGACGCTGACCTCCGAAGAGCGACTCTTCGACAAGGTCGAGCGGCAGCTCTACCTCGGGACGGAAGAGTGGGTCGCGTCGATGCGGAAGCTCGTCGAGTCGAAGCTGCGGAGCGACGACCATCCCGTCGTGCAACGAACCGTGGGACGGCCGAAGATGGCCACGATCATCGATGCCGTCGCCGGTGCGTGTCGGCTTTCCGCGCGAGACATTCGCGAAGCCAACGGCGGAGCGGCACGAATGCTCGCCGCCTGGCTCGGCTGGTACGAAGGACTCCATCGGCTCCGCTCGATCGCGGCAGCCTTGCGGTTGCGAAGCTCCGGACGCGTAAGCGACCTCGTCGCCGAGGCCGAGCGCGCACTCCGCGGCGACCCTGAATTGCGTCGAATGGTCGATTCCGCATACGCGGCTCTCTGCTGAACCGTAGCGACGACTCGCGGCGCCTCTTCACATCACGAACGACTCAATCCACGCCGCCGACGTGATGGCCGCGGTGCGTCCGGATCCCGGCAACGGAGGCCCGAAGGCGCTAGGCATCAGGCGATGCGCTGATGAATCGCGCACCCGGCTCGGGCTGCGCGCTCACCCGTACCCCATACTCAGGCTCTCAGGGCGATGAATTCCCTTCGACGGGGAAGCCGGAGCTAACAAGCAACCGAGATCCGAAGCTTTGACCCCTTCTGCCTTCTGCGGATCGACCCGCGTGAGCGCTCCGTGCGGCGAGCGTTCGCTTCACGCCCTCCCACGCCCCCTCGCTCTCTCCTCGCCGCACTCTGCGCCCGGCGCTTCCTCCGCCCCGCCGCCAGCGCCGGCGGCGCGAGCTCGGTCTGCCACCCGCCCGTCCGATCGTCGGCACGTTCTTCGCCGGCCGGCCGTCGCAAGTGACGCGTAGCGCCGCTCGACGACGCCGTCAAGGCGCTCCGCCCACCCCTCCGCCTTGACCGCGCCGCCGATCGGCGCCTTGGAAATGGGTAGCGACGGCCGAGGAGCGACCCGCTCTGGCCTCGGAGCTTGCTTCGATCCGTAGCCTAACGCCCGAGTCCATTCACCGAGACGGGAAGCAAAACAGCCCGGCGCAAGCCGGGATGTTGATTTCGAGTCGGAGCGAGAAGTTAATACTTTGGCTGTGACCCTCAGCCTTTTAAGAACGAAACGAGGAAGCCGCCTCCCCACAACCGCAGGTTGTACGCGGCCTGATGCGCGGGAACGTTTGGCGCCTCGCTGAACGATGCCACCATGGCCAAACCCATCAGGCAGTAGAGCGCTGCCAGAATTCCGAGCACTAACCCCATCCAGCAGTAAACCTTCACGCGGATCGCCATTTCGTGTGAACTCACGGAAGCACGGCCCACGCCGATCATCAATCAGAAATCAGAAGCTCCGACCCCAAGCCCAGCCTCACCGACCCCAAGCCCAGCCTTCACGAGGTGCTACTTCACTTAACCACGAGCGGCAACCAATCGGATACGACTATATCGTCGACGCGCGCACATCGATGCCGAAGCTCGGTCCAACTTGGCGGCCGATAAACCGCCCGAAATCGATAAGCTCCCGGCGCAAGCGGGTACGAGGAGCAGTGCTCTTCCTTGCAGGTCGCATCAGTACCATGCACAGGATTCCAAGAGCGAAGGGGGATTCGAAACGACAAGCTCTCGTTCGAAGCTAAACAACGCGTCTTGGATTCCTTGGTCAGCTCCCATTTACTAACTTCAATCGGCTGTCGTGATTCCGTGACGATTTCAAGATTAAAGTAAAGAAAGTCGAACCCAAATGCCTCCACCACTGCGATAGGTTCGCTTGAAACGTTCGTCGCCTGAAACGTAACAACGCTGGCAGCATCATCGAATCCTGCCACCCGCAAGACAAGTGCTTCGCTTGGAGCTACTCTAGCTGGCGCACTTGCACACGACACCATCGATAGAATCACCGCCAAGCAGGCCGAGAAGGACAATCGCATCGTCGCCTCACTACCGCTTTGTCGGTTTCCATGGCTTGAAGCCACGTTGTTCGCAGCCCCTATCGTGGGTGTACCCGAAGCATGCGATGTCAGCGCCGCAACCGTCAGTATGGTTTTGAACTGAGTATGAATCGTTGTTGTTGTGAAAGTCAGCGTAGTGACCAAGCTCGTGAATGAGCGTATGCACAAAGTCTTCCATGGCCTTGCATTCGCGCATCGAGATCCCGATCACGTCGGGCCTTGATGAGTCGAACACACCTCCGCTCTCTCGTTCACCCAACCTCGTGCCCTCAGGCATAAGCTCTATCCGAGGAAGTGGGTCTCTGAAGAGGCGGTCAATGTCAGACTTGCACGTATTGCGGAAAAAGTCTCGGCAAGCTGGCTTTTGCCTGACGCGTTCGAGTTCCTGCTGAGCGAAACCTTTTCGTAGCGTTCGACACTTTCTGAATCTTGGGTCACTTGGATTCGGAAGTGTGAACAGCCCATAGGGATCCCGATTGACGACTGGATTATTCAAAGCGAAACCGTAGAACGTCGACCCCGCCGCAAATCGCATCGGATCCTCGGCCAGAAACCTGCCGGCCGCTGAATCATAGATACGCGCTCTAAAATCCCACTCGGTGCGGTTCACGGTGAACACATCGCGCCCGTTGAATCCCACCTTGAAAGTCTGGCCAAGGCGATTGCGAACGCCACCCCATGCATCGAGAGTGGCGGTACCCAAGGTCGTTCCGTCAGCAAAGGCCTGGAGAGATACCGAATTGAGAGCGTCGATCGCATCGAACGCGACAGCCCCCCCTCCTGTCTTCCAGGCGAGTGGTTCGTCGATCTCGTCCCCATTCAGACTCCAGGACGCTGCACTTCCGTTTGTCGCCTTCACAACAATCGGGCCAGAAAAAACGAACTCTTGCATTTCGCTCCCGGCGTCCGCAAGTTGCGCGAGGCGACCGCGCCCGTCGTACGTGAACGTTAGTTCCGACCCTGCGGATCGTGAAGCCGGCCTGCCATCAGGGTTGAACGTCCACTGACTCGCACGAGGCCCGACGATGCCCGTTACTCCTCCATTCACGTCATGCGTATAGCCGTTGGAGCCATCGCTGAGCAGCCGCTGCCAGTTTTTCGGATTCGCGCCAATCTTCTGATACGTATAGTTCGCCGTGACTCCGTTGACGGTCTCGGTGATGCGGTTGCCGATGGCGTCGTAGGTCCATCGGGCCACCTCGCCGTTGAACGGAGCGGCACTTGGGTAATCCGCGCCGGTGAGCTGATAGAACGAGTCGTAGTAATACTTCGTTAGGGCACCCGCAAACCCCTGCGCAGGGACGTCGGCGGTCATGCTCGTCCGCTGGCCCTTCTCCGTCTTGAGGCCGGTAGCCCAGTCGGTGTCATAGCCGTAGCTGTAGGTCGCGAGGTTCCCCGCGGTTGGGTGAAGGTTTGCGAGCTGCAGGAGCCGTCCTGCCCAGTCGTACGAGTAGTTGCGGCTCTGTCCGTTGGGGAACGTCACCGTCTGGTATTGGCCTTCTGGGGTGTAGTGGTATTTGAACTGCCCCGACACGAGACTCCACGTGATCGTGTTCATCGACCCGTCGGGGTAGTACGAGTAGTCCGTGGTGGGCCCGCCGTCGACGCTCATTCGCGATACCTGATCACGAACATCGTACTCCCATCGGACGGTCCCGCGCGGGCCCTGCTGCTCGCTCGCCGTGCGATAGCCGGCGTCGTGCGTGTAGACGTGATCCTCGTTCACGCCCTGCGAGCGGTTCTCCACGCGGACGAGCTTCTGGCCTTCGTAGACGAAGGTGATCGTCCCGTCGGCCCCGTTGTTGTACGTCTTCTGCTTCAGCCGCTTGTGCGCGTCGTAGATGGAGCCGATGACGTTGCCCTTCCGGTCGGTCTTCGTCGCCAGCAGGCCGTCTGCCGCGTAGGTGTAAGTCTCCTCGGCGGCGTCGGGGAAGATCGTCTTCCAGAGCCGCCCCGCCGTGTCGTAGAGGTAGCCCGTCGTGTAGTCGTTCGCGTCGGTGATCCCGACCAGGTGCTTGTTCGCGTAGTTGTACCGCGTGTCGTTGTTCTCCGCGTCCCGCGAGACGACGAGCCGTCCGTACGTGTCGTATGCCTGCTTCGTCACGATTCCGTTCGCGTCGGTCTGGTGCACCCAGAGCCGCTGCTGTCCCGCTTCGTACTGGTCGTAGAGGAGCCCGGTCAGAAACTCGCAGACCTCGCCCCCGTTGCACGCGCCGTTCTTCCGCACTTTCGTCTGCGTCACCCGGTCGACCGC
>JBPPMG010000270.1:0-20165 GCA_051305935.1 Thermoanaerobaculia bacterium | reverse complement strand
AGTGCCTGCTCGCGCGCGAAGCGGACGGTGTCGTCGATCGACTGTGGGGTGTCCTGGTCGTAGCCGAAGATGAAGGTGCCGTAGACGCGCAGCCCGGCGCGGCGGAAGTTCTCGAGAGCCCTCGAGGCGCCTCCGCGCATCAAGTTGAACCCCTTGTTCATCGTCTTCAGCGTCGTCGGATCGAGCGACTCGAGGCCCACGAGCACGCCCTGGCATCCGCTCCGCTTCATGAGCGCGAGCGCTTCCTCGTCGTGGGCGACGTGAATCGCGGTCTGGCTCACCCAGCGCACCTTCATCGGGATGAGGGCGCGCATGAACTCCTTGGCCGCCTCGATGTTGCACGTCATGTTGTCGTCGATGAAGAAGATCATCCGCCCGGAGCGCCTAACTTCGTCGACTTCCCCGAGGACCGTGTCGAGGTCGCGCGGGCGGTGGGTGGCGTCGTGGAACGACTGCACGGCGCAGAACTCGCACTTGAACTTGCATCCGCGCGCGAACTCGATGAGATGGATCGGGAGGTAGTCCTTGCCGCGGTAAATGCTCCTGTTAGGCCGAACCGAGGCGCCGCTCTGTCCCGCGCCGCGATAGGAGGGCTGGAGGCGCCCGAGGCGGCAGTCGTCGACGACGCGCGGGAAGACGGACTCGGCCTCGCCCAGGACGAGGCTCTCGCAGTGCTGCTGAACTTCGTCGGGGCAGAGGGTCGCGTGGTAACCGCCCATCACGACCGGCACGCCGCGCCGGCGGTACTCGGTGGCGATCTGGTAGGAGCGCTTCGCCGTGTAGGTCTCGACGCTGAGGGCGACGAGATCGGCCGGCTCGTCGAACGGGATCGCCTCGAGGCGATCGTCGTAGAAGCGGACCTCGGCGTCCGCGGGAGCGAGTGCGGCGAGCGCGGCGGCGGGCAGTGGCTCCATCTGCCAGGTGCGGATGTAGTCGCGCATCCCGACCCTGCGCCCGACGCAGGGGTGGACGATCGTGAGCCGGAACCGGTCAGGCGACATCCGCTGCGATCTCATCGGCCGGTCTCGACTCCTCGGATGACGTGGGAATCATGACGTCACAGTTGTAGACGCTCTCGAGGTGGTGGGCATAGTAACGGTATCCGAAGTTCGTGCCGAGCGCGGTCGCCCAGGGCGCCGCGGTGTGACGTAGGCGCTTCCACATGCTCGTCAGGCTGTAGGTGTGTTTCCACGCGGCCTCGGTTCCCTGCTCGAGCATTCGCGTCGACATGTTCGCGGGACGGAACACGGCGTGCTGCCCGTCGTAGAAGCTCCAGTCGCGATGGTTGATCCGGCCCGCGGCGTCGAGCTCGCGGAAGAGCGGTGTTCCGGGGAAGGGCGTGAGGATCGCGTAGCGCGGCAGGTCGATCTTCGCCGCGACCGCGAGCTTCGCGGTCCGGAGAAAGACCTCGGGCGTGTCGTCGTCCATGCCGAAGACGAAGCAGCCCTGGAGCGCGATGCGATGGCGATGGAGAGCCGCAACGACTCCCGCGTAGTCGTCGGGGTCGTTGAATCCCTTGCCCGATCTCCGCAGCGCGGCGGGGGAGAGCGACTCGAGCCCCATCAGCAGTCCGCGACAGCCGCTCCGCGCCGCGAGCGAGAGCAGCGGCTCGTCGGAGGTCAGCAACGTCGTCGAGAGCCCGTACCAGGAGATACGAAGCGGAATCAGCGCTTCGAAGAGCGACGCGGCGTACTCCCGGTCGGCGATGAGGTTGAGGTCGACGAAGATCGCGTGGCGGGCGCGGCGGCGGCGAATGTCCTCGACCACCGCCTCGACAGGCTTCTGATACGGCTTCCGGCCCCACGCGGTCGGGACGACGCAGAAGTTGCAGTTGTGGATGCAGCCGCGCGTCGCCTCGAATACGTTCGCTGTGAGGTAGCGGCTCTCCGGTAGCACCGAACGGTCGGGAAGGGGATAGCCGGTCAACTGAAGGCCGGGGTCCTGGTCATAGCGCGGGAGGAGCCGCCCCGAGGCGAAACCGCGGAGGAGCCGCGGCCAGCTCTCTTCGGCGTAGCCGACGACGATGCTGTCGGCATGCGGTGCCGCATCGTCGGGGACGAGCGTCACGTGGGGGCCGCCTAACACGACGCGGATGCCCCTCGCACGGAAATGCGCCGCGAGCTCGTAGGCGCGCATCGCCGAGCCGGTGATCACCGTCATCCCGACGAGGTCGGCTTCGAGCCCGAGGTCGACGTCCTGGATTCCCTCGTCGACGCAGACGACCGACGCCTCGAGCTCGGGCGGCACCAGCGCGGTGAGGGTGGGGAGCGTCAGCGGCATGTAACGCAGCGACTTCCGGAAGATCCCCTTCCGGTATCGATAGAGCGGCCCTTTCGGTGAAATCAACGCGATGCGCATGGTCAGCGATCCTGCCGATGATGGTAGACCACTCGGAGATCCAGCGTCCTCATGTGTACACCTGTTCCACGCGAGGCGGGAAACATTCGGGATAACTTCGCGGAAGCCGCTGCGCGAATCGGGTGACGGACGACTGGAAGATGGAAAGGATCCTGCGGGAGCGGGGGTCGCGGAGCCCGGCGATCGCCCTGGCCGACTCCTCGAGGTCGGCGGAGGCGCGCAGGTGCGCGTCGCGGACCCAGGCGCGGAACTCCGGCGCGGTCGCGAGGAGCCCGGGCGTGAGCTTCGATTCGCGGTCGGCGACGCGCTCGCAGATTCGCCGGGGGACGTTGACGAGTCCCTTCGCCAGGTCGTCCTCGAGGTCGCGGAAGACGGAGCACCAGCCTAACGCATCGATCAGCGTCGGGACGTCGCGTGCTCGCGCCTCGCAGCCCGAGACGACGAGCATGAGGTCGACCGAAAGGTGGAACGTCCGCCGGTTGTGCTCGTCCAGGTCGTGGTCGCTCCAGAGCTCGCGCCCGATCACCCGCCGGCGGTCGCGCTGCATCTCGCGGACGAGCGCGATGAAATCGTGTTCCGGCCGGTCTGTCCCGGTTCGGAATGCCTTCAGCTCCGTGAAGAGCACGCCGGCGAGGCACGAGAGCGGCCGCGGGGAGAACGACGCGCGCGACATCTCGCCGACGAGCTCGTCGACGACTTCCAGCGGCTCGCGCTCGCTCGGACGGTCGCCGTCGAGCAGGTCGTCGATCCACTGCGCCGCGCAGAACGCCGTCCGGACGACGCGATACCGGCGCCAGTTGCGGATCGACGGGAGGTAGATCGCGGCCAGGCCGCGCCTCCGTAGCAGAGAACGAACAGGCCCGCGAACGCGAGGCAGAGCGGAAGCGTACTGCGAAGCTCGTCTCCGGGCCAGGCCAGGAAGGACTCATCTCACGTCCTCATGACGCTGCCCTCGCCTCACCCGTTGGTTGTATTGCCTCGGAGATAGGTCGCGGCCCGCGCCACATTCTGAAGTGGACCGCCCAGAACGACGGGCGCTCCACTTCGGGATCGACGAAGCTTCCAAGGTGGAGCCAGGGAACCTGCGGATGCTGATGGTGCGCGAGATGGTGATGGTAGTTGAGGAACAGTAGCCGCGTGATCGGGTTGACGCGCAGGTTCCACTCGCCGTCGCGGACGTCGAGCTTGCACCATCGAAGCGAACCTCGAGATCCTGAACGCTGACGCCGCCCTCCCGTACCTCGACGAGCTGATCGCCCGCAAGCGAGCCGGCAGCGAAGGCGAAGTCCTCCGAGCGGCCGAGCTCACCCGCTACGAGAGTGAGGAGAACCGCCTCGTCTCCGAGCTCGAGCAAGCCCGCGATCGCTCGTCACTGGCGGAGCGCCCAACGGCGTGGCCGCAGCTGCATGAGCTGCTGCTCCGGGGCGCGGCGTGAAGGGTCAAAGAACCAGGACACCGCTCTTCCTTGGGTGCCGCCGATTTTCTATATGGCGAGTCTGGCCCCAATACCCCCGAAATAGCAGATATTCACCATCTGGCTGGCGACGGGATTGCTGCGGGCGAAGTCCCGCCCGGCGAGCAGCTGTCTAAAAGAGAGGTTGTCACTCATGAGCCGTAGTATTGCCCTGCGCCATCAACGACTCCGAATGCGAAGAGAAACACGGAGAGGCACCGAGGTGCGCCGGGGTGCCGTCGGCTAGTCCGCCGCCTCTGGCCGGCACCTGGAGTCTGAACAAGAAGACGAGGGCCTGCCCGCCGAGCGCACAATACCGTGTGTTCGGCATCATTTGACCGCTGCGGGATCCACCGGTATCTTGCGTGTTCTTTTCGACGCGGCTAACTCTATCCAGCGAAACCTGACGGAGTGTGTCTTGAAAAATCTCTTCGTTGTCTCCATCTCGACAGCGCTGTGCCTGGTCCTTTGGTTCTCTCCAGCTGCGAAGGCGGACGACTCCGGCCCCGATCGGGCGCGCAGCGGTGGGAGCGAGGGAGCATCCGGCATTGAGAAGAGACGCGCGCATGCGGAAACCGGTGCTGCTACCTCCATGGACTCCGCTCCAGCCAGCGCGACGGCTCGGATCGTGGTGGCTAGCGAATCGGGATCTGTTGGCCCAACCTATGCCGCGCTCGTTCGTCCGGACGGACCGTGGAGGCAGCCTTCGGCCGAGGGAGTGACGAAGAGTGGCTCTTTGGACCTGGTGGTTTCGCCGGGCGACTATGTGCTGATCGCGTCGGCTCCAGGTTACCAACTTTACATCGACAAAGTGACAGTCGCCGAGGGCGGACCCGGATTGTTCGAGGTCGAGCTGACTCCGGCCGTTCGAATCTCCGGGTCCATTGGCGACGAACAGGGCGCGCCGATTGCCGGCGCTCGCGTAATGACTAACCGGGCGGCAGTAGCCAGACCGTTCGGAATGTTCAGCGATCTTGGCTGGGACTATATCGGTAACCAGGAGACGACTGGTGTTGATGCGAGTGGGCTGTGGTCACTCGAGGTCTCCGGGGACGGCAAGACGCCGCTGCTGGTCGAGGCAAGGGGCTTCGCTCCGGCTTGGCTGTCAACTCCCGATGTGACGGCCGCGGGCTCGAAAACGACGCTTCGCCAGGGGGGACAACTCAAGGTGCTCCTCGATCGAGCCGACGACGCCGTCGTGGTCGTGGCAGTTCCCAGGGATGAGAGCGCTGCCGGGTCCATTCCTCCGGAGTTGCAACGCTGGGTGTGGTCCCGGCAAGCCCTGACGCGAGAGCTGAGGTGGGACTCTTTACCCGCGGGAGAATATCGGCTCGTTGCCGCATATCCTGACCCGACACGCTTCGGCAGCGACATCGAATTGGCTCGGGATGTCCAAGTTGCGGCCGGAGCTACCGCGTCGGTGGAAACGAAATTGCCGCCGACCCCACCGCCTGCCGAGGCAATCGTGAGATTCTTCGCGCCACTATCGGCGGATCCGGCGGGATTGAGAGCATTCGTCAAGGACGGGTTGCGGGCAGTTAGGGAGGCGCGGCTGGCGCTGGAGCCAGTCGTGCGGGGCAGGTCCATCTATGTCGAAGGAGCGATGCCCTCCGGAGACGTATACCTGACCACACCTTCGTACCTGATACTCCCTGCTGCCACGGCGGCAGTCACTCCCGGGTCATCAACGCTGGTGAGCTTTCCCAGTGCCACAGTGCGCGCACGTCTGATGACAAAGCAGTCCCGTGATCTTCCACCTGCGGCCGAAGTGCGCTTTCGATCATGCGTCAAGGAGATGCAGTCGGCGGTCAGGGTAGCGCTCGGCAAACGGGGCGAGGTCACTATTCCGTGGCCTTCAATGTGTCAGGCAGCAGTTCTCGAGGTCGATGGCTTCGCCTCGGTGGCGCTGACCGCGAGTGTTTCCCAGGGACAGGAACGATCCTTGGGAGAGATCGAGCTTGCCAATCCTGCGAGTGTCCATGTTCGTGTGGTCTACGAACCGAGTGGCCGACCTGCGGCCCACGCCATAGTGAGGGTCTCTGTCCTTCGTGGACCCGCGACGAACGTCGTCCTCGTCGAGAAATCGTCAGACGACAATGGCCTGCTCGAATTGCCGTCACTGCCGAGCGGTGAAGAGATCATGTTCGAGGCTCGAGACGCTGTAACGAACCTGGCCGGCATCGAACGTCGCTGGTTAGAGCCTGGAGAGCTGACCACGCTGGATCCGCTCGGCATCCCTGAGCCGGCCTCTCTGACGATCACACCTTCCATCGACGGCGGGTTTCTCTTGCTTTATCCGGACACGACGATCCAGGGAATCTCGCTCAGGCCGCTGGACGGGCGCGACCACGGTGAGCCGCGGTCCATGGATCTGATGCCCGGAAGCAACGAGACCACCTTCACCAGCTTATACCCTTCAGAATGGACGCCATTCGTCCTGGTCCGAGTCAACGATTCCGTCCATGTCTTCGAGCTCGATCCTCAGAAGCTCGAATCTGGTGACATGCGTCGAATCGCACCTCAGATCAAGCCGTTCGTGTTCGACGGTCTGCTTACGGCAGGGGGAAGGCCCGTTGCCGCGCAACTTATGATCAAGAACACGTCCGGCGACGCCAAGTTTGGGAGATCCCTGCGTACCAGGGACGATGGGACGTTTCAGATCGTGCTGCCGTCGCGAGGGATCTACGAAGTTGAGGTGATGCGTCAGGTAGACGGACAAATGCGCGGCACGCCACTTGGAGAACACAGCTTCGACGATCCGGCCCAACTGGTCCGTCTGGAGATGCCCACGGGACGCATCGAAGTGCAGGTCACGAGGCGAAGCGACCGGAGCCCCATTGAGCGTGCGCAAGTCACGGCAGCCGGGCGGCGGAATCGAAGTATTGGAGGCGTGCAGCAGCTGCGAGTTTCGTCGAGATCGAATTCCACAGGTTTCGCCATACTCGAGGAAGTTCTCGAAGGTGTGTGGACCATCCAAGCTCGCGACCAGGCAGGGAACGCCGCGGAAGCCACCGCGAGGGTGTCACGGGATGCGACGACAAAGGTGACTCTTTCTCTCGACGCGGAGGCGACTGCGGAAGGCAGACTACTCGAGTTGAGCGGTTCTCCTGCTGCCGGGGCATCGCTGCAGTGTCTGGCGATGGGAGCGGATTCCCTTCCGCGAGATTTCGCCACGGAAACGGATGTCGTCGGAATTTTCCGGATCCCGATTCCACGACCAGAACCTCGCATTCTGTTCTGTGGGGCAACGACGAGAGAGGGATCCGTCGTCCCATTCATCCTGTCCCCCGGCGGCTCCACTCAGGACCTCGTCGTACCGACGGCCAGTGGACGCCTGTTGATCGAGGGCTGGTCCGCGGGCGACCTGGCGACGTACTGGTTGCTAGGCTCGGACTCGAGGCTCTTCAACCTGTCATGGGCAAGGAGCCGTCGGAGCGGGACGGCGCTCGACATACTGAGGCTACCGTCCGATTCATGGAGGATCGTTCGCGCCAACAGCGTCCAGGCATGGATTCAACTTGCTCGGGGACTTGGGGGCACTCTTCCCGAGGTGGCGAACTTTACGCTGAGCCCAGGTCAAGCGCTCTCAATCCGGCTCGATTCGGCCAACAAGGAATCTACTGGTCCCAACCAGTAGCGGTAGACTCAACAATAGATTGAAGGAGAAAGCGATTGAAGTACTTTACCGGTAAGGGCGTTTCAGCGACAATTGCAGTCTTGTTCGTGGCTATCCTTTGGGCGGGTGAGGCGAAGGCCGACTGCCATTCCTGCCAACCCTACGAATACGGCGATATCTGTTATTCGGAATGTGGTCCGTACGGGGCGTGCATCACCAATTGGGACGAGGATGAAATTCCCATGTGCGAGCCGTTGAGCTATTGTCCGGAGGGCACGTGTACCACCGATGGGGGTGGGATCGATCCCGGGACCCTTGGGCGACCGACGACCAATCCGCAGATTGCCTGTTCTGGTGGGGGGACGAGTGCTTGATGTGGTGGTTGTGACAAGAAGGTAGCCTCCGCGTCACACAAACAGGATGATGCGCCTTGTGGTGCATCACCCCTCATGCCATGGACTTCATCCAGACATACACACTGATTCGAGTCCTGCTTCTGTTGGTAGCTGGCCCGGCCTGCTCACTGGCAGGAACGGCAGGCGAGGAAATCTCTGCGCGGTCCATCCCTCATGCCAGCTCGGGTGACCTTTGGGACGCTGCACGTCTGGACGGAACCACCCTGTTCGTAACCAGCCCTCGCCTGGAGTTGCGCCGTGTCGAAAGCGTGAGCGATGACGGCGTGCGTCGCTCTCTCGGGACGTACTCGATTGAAGGCCAGTCCCTTGGCGGCGGACTGGTCGTGGTGCCCGGCGGCTGGTGGTACGAGACGGCTGGCGCGCGGAAGAAGGGCTGGTGGTACGAGACGGCTGGCCCAGACAGTTATGGGACGGCTTTCCTCGTATCTGAGTCCGGTCGCACGGAGGAACTCTTCGTAGGCCACCCGCGCAGAGGACCAAACCTTTCACTCCCGTTGCCTGGTACGGAGCCCCGATCACTGCATCTTTCCTTCGACTTGAGCTCGGAGTCGCTGGAAGCCATCGATGTGAAATCCTCCGGAGTGGCGCGTCGCTGGCAAATCGACTCGCCTCGGCAACGTCGCTTCGCGCACGTGAACTACTCGGCTCAGCTCCTTCCGAACGACGATATTGCGCTGACGGCAATCGAGACGTCCGGCTCGAATCGAGCGCAAGTCTTGCTTCGCGTTCTGCACACCAGCGGCAGCAGTACGCTTACGGTGCTGCGTACGACGAGCTCTGCGTACGGGGTTTCGACCGCCGTGGATCCAGCAGGGAATCTCGCGGTTCTGATCGTGGTCAGGAAAGGTCTTTCGAACGTGGGGGAGGTGGAGGGAACGATCATCGATCCCTCGAATCCGGTACCGCGATGGGCCAGGTTGTCTGGCCCGGGTGCGCATTCGCCGAGAGTCGTTTTTGCGGGAGATGGGTTTGTTGCGGCCTGGTTGCGGGAACCGTTGCCGTTCGTCCTGCAAGCTCGCGACTTCGATCCGGGCAAGCCCGACTCTGAGACCCTGGAGGTGGGTCGTCTGGGAGGGGACAGCCCAGCGACTTGTTTCTTCTCAATACGAGCGGACGATCGGCAGCTCTCGTTCGTCTGGCGAGATGAGGCTGGCGAAGTCTCGGCGCGTAGACTTACCGGGCCTCTCGATGATCTCGCGCTTGCACTCCGACTGATTGGACTGGCCTGCGAGCGATGGAATCCTCCAACGATTGCATCGACGGGGACATGACTGACGTCAAGCCCGCGAAGGCGGGCGACAGAGCCGCGTGTCGTCATCCATGCCGAAGACGAAGCAGCCCTGGAGCGCGATGCGATGGCGATGCAGTGCCTCGACGACGCCTGCGTAGTCGGCAGGATCGTTGAACCCCTTCCCCGATTTTCGCAGCGCGGCGGGTGAGAGCGACGCGGCGTACTCCTTGTCGGCGATGAGGTTGAGATCGACGAAGATTGCGTGGCGGGCACTGCGGCGGCGGATGTCCTCGACCACTGCCTCGACCGGTTTCTGGTACGGCTTCCGGCCCCACGCGGTCGGGACGACGCAGAAGTTGCAGTTGTGGATGCAGCCGCGCGTCGCCTCGAACACATTGGCCGTCAGGTAGCGGCTCTCCGGGAGCACCGAACGATCGGGCAGGGGGTAGCCGGTCAGCTTCAGGTTGGGATCCTGATCGTAGCGTGGGAGGAGACTTCCGGACGCAAAATCGCGCAGGAGCCGAGGCCAGCTCGCTTCGGCGTAGCCGACGACGATGCTGTCGGCGTGCGGCGCCGCATCGTCGGGGACGAGCGTCACGTGGGGTCCGCCTAACACGACGCGGATGCCCCGCGAGCGGAAGTGCGCCGCGAGCTCGTACGCGCGCATCGCGGAGCCGGTGATCACCGTCATCCCGACGAGGTCGGCTTCGAGCCCGAGGTCGACGTCCTGGATTCCCTCGTCGATGCAGACGACTGATGCTTCGAGCTCCTGTGGCACCAGCGCGGTGAGCGTGGGAAGCGTCAGCGGCATGTAACGCAGCGACTTCCGGAAGATCCCCTTCCGGTATCGATAGAGCGGCCCTTTCGGGGAAATCAACGCGATTCGCATGGTCTGCAGCCCTGCCGATGACGGCGGACGACACGGAGTTCGGGCATCCTCATGTGTACACCTCTTCGCCGCGCGGCGGAAAACATTCGGGATAACTCCGGGGGAGCCGCTGCGCGAAGCGGGTGACGGACGACTGGAAGATGGACAGGATCCTTCGGGAGCGGGGGTCACGGAGTCCGACGATCGCCCCGGCCGCCTCCTCGAGGTCAGCGGAGGCGCGGAGGTGCGCGTCGCGGACCCAGGCGCGGAACTCCGGCGTGGTCGCGAGGAGCCCGGGCGTGATCGGACCGCCACGATCGGCGACGCGCTCGCAGATCCGTCGAGGGACGTTGACGAGCCCCTTCGCCAGGTCGTCCTCGAGGTCGCGGAAGACGGAGCACCAGCCTAACGCATCGATCAGCGAGGGAACGTCGCGGGCGCGGGCCTCGCAGCCGGAGACGACGAGCATGAGGTCGACCGAAAGGTGGAACGTCCGCCGGTTGTGATCGTCCAGCTCGTGGTCGTTCCAGAGCTCGCGCCCGATCACCCGCCTGCGGTCGCGCTGCATCTCGCGGACGAGTTCGATGAAGGCGCGCTCCGGGTCGTCGGTTTCCGTCCGGAACGCCCTCAGCTCCTCGAAGAGGGTGCCGGTCAAACGCGAGAGCGGCCGCGGGGAGAACGACGCGCGCGACATCTCGCCGACGAGCTCGTCGACGATGTCCAGCGGCTCGCGCTCGCTCGGCCGGTCGCCGTCGAGCAGGTCGTCGATCCACTGCGCCGCGCAGAACGCCGTCCGGACGACGCGATACCGGCGCCAGTTGCGGATCGACGGGAGGTAGATCGCAAGGAAGATCACGAAGTAGCGCACGTGCCGCCGCGAGAACTGTGCGCACTGCCAGAGGCAACAGAGCTCGACCCAGATCGCCTGCTTCGTCTCCGGTCGCTGGAGCCACGGGTAGGCGAGCTTCATGACGACGACCGCGAGAACGACCCCGCCAAGGATGTCGGCGAGGTGATGCTCCCGGAGGAGCAGGGTCGAGGCGGCTACCGCGAGGCTCCATACGCCCCAGCCCAGTTTGCCCAGCCAGCGCATGCGCGAGGAGTAAGCCCACGCGGCCGAGCAGGCGAGCGCGACGTGAAGCGAGGGAAACTCGTTGTGCTGAAGGTTGAGCGTGTCCGCGATCGTGAACGGGACGAGAGCCCAGCCCGTCACCGGCGGTCGGGCGTACGCGGTCGTCTGCGGGACCAGCAGGAAGAAGCACGTCGCCACCAGCACCTCGATCGACAGCGCTCCGACGAGCGGGGCGAGCTGCGACCGCGTGCGGAACACGAACGGCGCAAGCATCAGCGCGGGAGTGATCGTCAGGTAGACGAGCGAGAGCGACGGAACGAACGGAATCGCACGCTCGAACGGGAGATCCCATGCGGGAAGCTCGCCTCGCAGTCCGGTGAGCCAGGCCGCGCCGCCGTAGCAAAGAACGAACAGGCCTGCGAACGCGATGCATAGCGGCAGCGTTCTGCGAAGCTCGTCGCCGGGCCACGCGAGGAAGGGTTCCTGACGCGCCGTCATGACGCCGCCCCTGCCTCACCGGGCGACTGCACGGCCTCGGAGATCGGTCGCGGCCCGCGCCACATTCTGAAATAGACCGCCCAGAACGACGGGCGCTCGGCGCCTGGATCGACGAAGCGGCCGAGGTGGAGCCAGGGAACCTGCGGGTGCTGATGGTGCGCGAGATGGTGATGGTAGTTGAGGAACAGGAGCCGCGTGATCGGGTTGACGCGCAGGTTCCACGCGCCGTCGCGGACGTCGAGCTTCGAGAAGGCGTGATCCGTGTACTGCAGCGAGCTCCAGTTCACCGCGAACGCGGCGTAGCAGAGCAGCCACCCCGTTAGGCTGAGGTCGAGCAGCCAGAAGAGCCCCGCCTGCACTCCGGCGCTGAAGAGCAACTCCAGCCGGATGCGTCCTCGGGGCGCCGCCTCGAGGCCTGCGAACATCGACGACGAGCCCGTCTGCCGCGCGAGCTCCGAGGAGCGCGAACGGAGCAGCGGCTTCGTGAACAGCGAGGGCGCGACGAAGTACGCGACGCCTCCGAGCGGAACGAAAAACCAGTAGAGGCCGGTGAGGATCGCGTACCACTGCGCGTATTTCAGCAGCGGCTGGTCGAATGGACGGATGTAGTCGAACTGCTCCTCCACGGTCCGGTTGCGCGCGTGGTGCCCGAGATGGAAGACACGCTGCAGCGAGAGGGCCGTCGGGAAGAACGCCGCCGCCACGCAACCGATCGCATCGTTGACCGCGCGGTCGTTGTGCGCGATCCCGTGCACCGCCTCGTGAAGCAGCGCGAACATCGTGTTGGCGAGGAACGAAAAAAGAATCGCCGCGAGCACAATCTGCCAGGTCGTTCCGTGCGACGCGAGCCAGAGCAGCGCGCAGCATGCGGACACGACGACGCCGACGAGGACGAGATTGAGCGTCCCCGGGATGCGGTGCTCGGCGATCGGCGTCGGCTGGCTCATCGATTCCGTCGTGACGAGAAGCGCTCAGGCGGCGGCTTTGCGCCGCGTGGCCATCCATCCAATCAACAGTCCGAGAAGCAGCCCTCCGACCGCCGCGGCGATTCCGACGCGCGAGATGTACGACTTGACCTTCGTGAGGATCGGATTGTCGAAGACGTTCGCGGAGTAGTGGAAGCTGGCGATCAGCCAGCGATCGCCGCTGCGGACCATCGTGCAGCTCCAGCGGCCCCTGATGTCGAGGGTCTGGCCGTCCATCAGCTCGTAGCGATCCTTCGAGCTGCCATACGCGATCCCCGTGTCACCGCCATGGAGCGTCGTCAACGCGTCGGCCTCGAACGAGACGGTGACGTTCTTCACCACGTGACCCGGCGCGTTCATCATCTTGTCGAAGTACGCCCGGATCTCCTCCGGCCCGCGACAGACATCCCCGTTCATCGTCGTGAAGACGACGTTCGGGTCGACGTTGGCGACGAGCGTGTCGAGGTCGCGCTCGTTGAGCGCCTTCGACATCGTCGCCTTCAGCGCCCGAAGGGCGTTGTGAACGGCCTCGTCGTCTGGCGCGGCCGCCGCGGATGCAGTGCCTGGCGAGGCAGTTTCCGTCGCGGTTGCGGGAGGAGGCGTCACCGGGACGAGCGCGGCAAGGAGAAGCAGGCCTGGAAGCAGAGAGCTCATGAGGACTCCTCTTTCTGAGATTCGGGGAGCTGACAAAGGTAGCGGTAGCAGGCGTTGATCGTCTCGTCACTGCTGTCGACGAACTCCGCGGGAAAGCGAATGCCCTGGAGTGGCTTGACGTCCCTGCGGAGGAACGCGGAGAAGAGCGCTGCCGACAGGCGCGCGTGGAACAGATGCGTGCCCGTCGCCGTACGGGGAACTCCGAACAGCGGCACGATCGAGACGCCCGTCCGCGTCGGGCGGAGGCTGACCATGAGATAGCCGCGACGGCGTCCCACGAGCGACTCGACGAGCACCATCGTTCCTCCGAAGCAGGTGACATTGACTCGGATTTCGTTCCCGGAGAGCAGGCGCATCGCGCGATCGCTCCAGCCGGCTCCGATGACCGCCGTCATGTACCTGACGTTGAACGACATCGGATCGGGATGCGTGATCGACGGCGCGCTCGCCAGCCTCCTGCGGTGCACCGTCTCGAGGTGCGTCATGTCGAACGCGTTCGCGACGGGGACGTACCAGGGACAGTCGATCTCGACGGGCCGGCCGTGCAGGACGTAGAGCTCACGGTCGTCGACGGTGAATCCGGGAACTGGATTCGCGGGCGCGCCCCCGAGGTGGAGAAAGATCGTGCCGAATCGCTCGGCCACCTGGAAGCGCGGCCGCACGCCAGGGAACGGCGTTCCGTCGACGCCGGGGATGCGCTCGCATCCGACGCCGTACTCCCAGTGGTGGAGCGGGCAGCGGAGGCGGTCGCCGACGACGTCTCCGTGCGCCAGGTCGACACCCTGGTGCAGGCAATGCGCCGGCAGCGCACGCACCAAGCCCGTCTCGCGGCCGCGGAAGAGCACGATCGGCTGGTCGCCGAGGGCGAAACGCAGCACCTTGCCGGCGCGCAGTTCGCCGCTCGCGCAGACGATGTACCAGCACGGCACGAGCTGCGGCGGCTGCGAAGCGCGCGCCGGAGACGCGACGAGCGTCGGCGAATCGAGACGAGATGACGCGATCATCAATCCCCTATGGTCACTCTGGGTTGGAGCGGAGTGGCGAATTATAGATCGTGCGCCACGATCGGTGTCGACTGGGGATCGCGTGCACCTGATCCCCGCGGATTTGCTCTCACGAATACGCGATACGGCCGGCAGTCTGAAACCCGGCGTGCGGAGCCGCGTACACCGAGCAAGTCCGATTGGATCGTCCGGAATCGTCCTCCCGCCATGCGGGTTCCGACGCCCGGTCGGGAGGAGAGTGATTGACGAGCGTCGGAATTGTCGCGATCCGCAACGAGGCTGACGCGCGATGCTGATCGACATCCTTCGATTCGAGTGGCGCTACCACACGCGACAGGTTTCGTTCGTCGCGGGCGCGGCGCTCTTCTTTGCATTGGGGCTCGTCTTCGCGGCGACCGGCTACGGGCCGGAGAACGTCCACGTCAACTCACCGTACAGCATCACGCAGTCGATCGGCCTGCTCTCGCTCGTCTCGATCTTCCTGCTCGCGGTGTTCTGCTCGAATGCCGTGGTGCGCGATCGCGAGCTGCGCACCGAGGAGCTCGTCTTCGCGACTCCCGTCCGAAAGCTCGACTTCCTGGGCGGGCGATTCGGCGGATCGATCCTCGCGGCGATGACGGCGTTCTCGTTCTCCGCGCTCGGCATGCTGCTCGCCCTCGCGCTTCCGTCGCAGGACCCGTCGCGGATCGGCCCTATCGAGCTGCTCCACTATCTCTGGGCCCTCGGGGTGATGGCCTTCCCCAACATTCTCGTGGCCGGAGTCATCCTTTTCGCGATCGCGACCCTGTCGCGCAGCGTGCTCGCGAGCTATGTCGGAGCGGTGTTCGTCTATGTGATGTACTTCGTCGGGGCGAGCCTCGCGAGCTCGCCTCTCATGGCGGCGTCGGCGCCGGGCGCGGCGGGAGAGATGTCGCTCGCGGCGCTCGTCGATCCGTTCGGGCTATCGGCCTTCTTCGAGCAGACGCGCTTCTGGACGCCCGGGGATCGCGAGACCCGGCTTGTCGCGCTCGAGGGGAACTTCCTGCTCAACCGCGCGGGATGGCTCGCGATCTCTGCGCTCGCATGGGCTGTGCTCTACCGTCTCTTCGCGTTTCGCGTGATCGGTAGAAGCAGCGCGCGCGCCGTGACGCGCGAGCCTTCCGCGCCCTCGGTCGCCATCTCCTCTCCGCGCGTGATCGTGACTCCGTCGGCCGGCGCGCGTGCGGATCGTGCGGCTCTCGGGTCTGCGACCCTGCTCGAGGTGAAGTGGCTTCTCGGAAACATCCCATTCCTCGCGCTGAACCTTCTCTGGGCAGCGCTCGCCGCCTCGGAGATCGTCGCCGAGGTGGCGGGCGGCGAGTACGGCTCGGCACTGATCCCGACGACGGGCATCGTTCTTTCGACGATCCAGCAGCCGCTGATGCTGATCGCGACCGTCGTGCTCATCTATTTCAGCGGCGAGATCGCGTGGCGCGAGCGAGCGACGTCGGTGGCGGCGATGCTCGACGCGACGCCGGCGCCGAGCCTCGTGTTCGTCATCTCGAAATGGCTCGGGCTCTGCGCGATGATCGTGACGATCGTCGCGACTGGCTCCGTGGTTGGCTCGATCATTCAGGTGGCGCGAGGCGGCGCCCCGATCGACTTCGGCGTGATGCTCGCCTACGCGTGGTTCGCGGCCGCGCCGCTGGCGATCTTCGCCGCCGCGGCGATCGCGGTCCATGCGGCGAGCCCCGGGAAGTACGCCGGCCTCTTCATCCTCGTGCTCCTCGCGTTCTACATCCACCGGGGGAGTGCCGCGGGGCTCGATCATCACCTCCTGCGTTTCGGCTCCGCGCCCGGAGTCGTCCACACGGAGATGAATGGCTTCGGTCACTTCGTCGCGCCGTTCAACGCGTACATCATGGTATGGGCCGCCGTCGCGGCAGTGCTTTTGCTCGCAGCCTCGCTGATGTGGCGTCAGGAGCCGGGGGCGAGGCGGCGCAGCGTGCGTCGCACTCTCGGCGCGGCGACACCCGCGGTGAAGGTCGCGATCGGACTCTTCGCCGCGATCGCCGTCGCGAGCGGGGCGTGGGTTTTCTACAACACCAACGTCGTGAACTCCTGGGAGAGTCGCAACGCGCAACTCGACTGGAAAGCCGATTACGAGAAGCGCTGGAAGCGGATCGCTTCGCTGCCGCAGCCGCGCATCGCGCACGTCGAAGCAAAAATCGACCTGCGCCCGGAGGATCGAAGCTACCGCTTGCGCGGCCGCTACGAGCTGGTGAACGACACCAATGAGGCGATCCCGGGCGTGTTCGTCGCAGTCCGGCGTGACGCCTCCGCTTCTGTTGTGTCGATGGTGGGCGCGAAGCTCGGGACGCGCGACGACCGGTTCGGCCAGTACCGTTTCGACCTAGAGCGCCCACTGCAGCCGGGAGGACGCGCCGAGCTCCGCTTCGAGCTCGACTTCGCGAATCCGGGCTTCGTCGACGAAGGTCCCGACACGTCGATCGTGGCGAACGGGAGCTGGATTCCGAGCTGGCTCTGCCTGCCCACGATCGGCTACCGCCGAGGCTACGAGTTGAGTGATCCCGTGGCGCGCAGGAAGCGGGGGCTGCCGCCGGCGGACGTGCTTCCCGGGTCGGGTGGAGATCTGCAGGACACAGCGGATATTGCCGACGACTGGGTGACGTTCGACTTCACGCTCTCGACTGCGCCCGACCAGATCGCGATCACCTCGGGGCGACTCGAGCGTGAGTGGGAGGAGAACGGGCGGCGTTTCTTCCACTACAAGTCGGAAGCGGCGGTGGTCGAGGGGTTCGACTTCATCTCGGCGCGCTACGAGGTAGCGAAGCGACAGCACGGCAACGTCTCGGTCGAGGTCTACTATCACCCGGGGCACGACCGGAACGTCGAGAGGATGCTGCGCGCGGCTGTCGACACGCTCGAGTACATGGAGGCAAACGTCGGACCGTATCCGTTCCGGCAGTTGCGGATCGTCGAGATCCCGTCGTACTGGAGTTTTGGCGGACACGCGCGCGCCGACACGATCGTCATCGTCGATCGGCGTGGTTTTCTGAAGGACACGTCCGATCCCGATCGGCTCGACATCGTCTACCGGCGCGTCGCCCACGAGGTGGCGCATCAGTGGTGGGGCCACCGCCTCTCGCCTGCGACCGCGGCGGGAGCGTCGATGCTCGTCGAGTCGCTGACGAAGTACACCGAGCTGATGGTGATGCGGCGCGCGCTCGGCGAGGGCGAGGTTCGCAAGTCGCTGGTGTACGAGCTCGACCGGTACCTTTCCGGCCGCGGCGACCAGGCCGGCGATGAGCCTCCGCTCGACCGCGTCGCGAACGAAGCGCACATCTACTACGGCAAGGGGGCGCTCGTGATGCACGCGATCGCGGATCTCATCGGTGAGGACGCGGTGAACCGGGCGCTGCGCGATCTCTACGCGGAGAAGTCGGGACCTGGGCACGCGGCGACGACCGCGGACCTGAAGGCGAAGCTTCTCGCCGCAGCGCCGAACGAGGCGCGGCAGCACGTCGAGGAGTGGCTGAGCGAGGTCGTGCTCTACGACGTCGGACTCGAGTCGGTCGCATCGGCGCGTCGAGCCGACGGCCGCTGGGATGTGACGCTGCGCGTGAGGGCGGCGAAGTCGCGGGTCGGCAAGGACGGCGCGGAGTCGGCGATTCCGATGCGCGAGGCTGTGACGATCGCGATCCACGGGGCGGGTGAGGGGGACGGGAAGCTGCTCGTGTCATCGAAGCGCGAGATACGCGACGGGCTGAACGAGCTTTCTTTCGTCGTTGCCGAAGAGCCGTCGCGGGCGATCGTCGATCCGATGCTCTGCCTGATCGACAAGAACAGGTTCGACAATGAGAAGCAGGCGGAAGGCGAGAGGCGATAGAGGCGAAAGCCGGCGAGAGAGCCAGGTGGAGTGCGAAAGCGAAGCTTTCGCGGCAGCGCGAAGCGCGGCCTGTTTCCCCGCATCCGAAGCTTCGCTTCGGCGCGAAAGCTCCGCTTTCGCACTCCACATGCCGCTCCCTGCCTGCTCATCGCCTGTCGCCTCTCGCCTCTCGCCTTCCCCCCGGAAGACGACTGCCCCTTCTCGCGTTCTCTTCGCGGGGCCGGGTCCGGCCATCAGGAGGATTTCCTTGATCTCGAAGCGAATCGCCATTGCCATTCTTGCGACAACCGCGCTCGTGGGAGCCTCTCCCGAGGCCCGCGCGTGCACGAACATCCTGGTCACCAAGGGCGCGTCGGCCGACGGGTCGACGATGATCACGTACGCGGCCGACTCGCACGAGCTCTACGGCGAGCTCTACTACACGCCGGCTCGAGCACACGCCCCCGGCGCGATGCGCGACGTGGTCGAGTGGGACACCGGCAAGTTCCTCGGGCGAATCCCGCAGCCGGCGCAGACGTACTCGGTCGTCGGAAACATCAACGAGTACCAGGTCGCCATCGGCGAGACGACCTTCGGCGGACGCAAGGAGCTCGCGGGCCCCTCGGGGATCATCGACTACGGCTCGATGATGTACATCGCGCTCGAGCGCGCGAAGACGGCGCGGCAGGCGGTCGAGGTCATCGGCGCGCTGTTCGACGAGTTCGGCTACGCGTCGAGCGGCGAGTCGTTCTCGATTTCCGACCCGAACGAAGTCTGGATCATGGAGATGATCGGGAAGGGCGAGAAGCAGAAGGGCGCCCTCTGGGTCGCGCGGAAGCTTCCCGACGGCACCATCTCCGCCCACGCGAACCAGGCGCGGATCCGTCAGTTCCCTCTCAACGATCCCGCGACGACGCTCTATTCGAAGGATGTCATCAGCTTCGCGCGCGAGAAGGGCTGGTTCAAGGGTAAGGACGCGGAGTTCAGTTTTGCCGACACCTATGCGCCGCTCGATTTCGGCGCGTTGCGCTTCTGCGAAGCGCGCGTCTGGAGCGTCTTCCGCCGCGCGGCGCCGTCGATGGAGTTCTCGATCGATTACGTGAAGGCGAAGCCGGGCGCGGAGCCGATGCCGCTATGGATCAAGCCCGACAAGAAGATCTCTCTTCGCGACACGATGTGGCTGATGCGCGACCACTACGAGGGTACCGAGTTCGACATGACCAAGGGAGTCGGCGCGGGGCCGTTTCAGCTTCCGTACCGCTGGCGCCCGATGGAGTGGGAGTTCGAGGGGAAGAAGTACGTCCACGAGCGCGCCATCTCCACGCAGCAGACCGGCTTCTCGTTCGTGACGCAGTCGCGCTCGTGGCTGCCTAACCCGATCGGGGGCGTCCTCTGGTTCGGGTTCGATGACACCTACAGCACCGTCTTCACGCCGATGTACTGCGGCATTCGCGACGTTCCGAAGAGCTGGGCGGTCGGCAGCGGAAACTTCAACGAGTTCTCGTGGGACTCGGGTTTCTGGGTCTTCAACTTCGTGTCGAACTGGGCCTACTCGCGCTACAGCGACATGATCGTCGACATCCAGACGGTTCAGGGCGAGCTCGAGAGCCAGTTCATGGCGGAGCAGCCGGAGATCGACAAGGCCGCCGTCGACCTCTACAACCGGGCCCCGGGCCTCGCACGCGACTACCTCACCGACTACTCGGTCAAGCAGGGCGAGATGGTCACGGCGCGCTGGCGCAAGCTCGGCGAGCACCTTCTCTGGAAGTATCTCGACGGCAACGTCCGTGACGCGCAGGGCGGGGTGACGCACCCTGCCTACTGCGAGCCCTGGTACAAGGCGATCGTGGCAGAGCAGGGCGAAGGGCTGAAGGTCACGCCGTTCCCCGAGCCTCCTCCCGCGCCAGTTCCTGCGGCGGTGCCGTAGGACTGCAGGCGATGAGGCGATGAGGCGATAGGCGATAAGCAGGCCAAGAGCCAAAGCAGACAGGGAGCAGGTCAAAGATTTCGAGTCAGAAGTCAAGCAGATGATGTTAGGCAGCCCACGGTGAAAGCCGTGGGCTGTTTCGTTGGAGTCAGGTCCACGTCAGGATGCCGTACGCGCAATGCCGCGTCGCGTAGCGACGGCCGAATTTAGCCCCCGGTCGAAGACCGGGGGGATCAAAGGGCGGAATTGAATGCGC
>JBPPMG010000265.1:0-4730 GCA_051305935.1 Thermoanaerobaculia bacterium | reverse complement strand
ACGGTCGACGAAGTCCCGTAAGCCTCCCGCTCAGCGGCGTCGAAGCAGGAACAACGAAAACGTCGAGCTCGTCCACCTGCGGTCGAGCACATAGTTGCCGCGCAGATACCGGTCGAGCTCCAGCCCGTAGTCGATGCCGAATCCGCGGAACCCGAAGGCCGCAGCCTCCTGCGTGGTGACCGCGACGTACTGCGGCTTCGCTCGCTCGAACTCTGCGATTGCCGCCTTCTCGAGCTCAGGCGTGGGCAGCTCCGCCGGCGTGAAGGTGTTGATGCGCAGCGGTGTCCCCACGTTCGCCGCGTAGTTGATCGTCAGCCCCTCGGGAAGCACGACGAGCTCCGTCGCGCCCAGCTCTTCCACGCGCGCGATCAGGCCGTTGATGGCGCGGGCCCGCTCCGCACTCGAGTCGTAGAACACCCCGCCCTCCGCGTAGATCGGATGCGTCTTCGCGCTCCACTCCCTCTTCTGCAGTTCCAGCTCCCGTCCAGCGATCACGAAGAAAAGCGGAAACCAGAGCAACGCGGCGCGGCGACTGAAGACGCCCCGCGACGGAAGGTAACGGAACAACACGTCGACGATCAGCGGCAGGACGGGAACGACGAAGACGAAGCCGTACCAGACAGGCGAGAGATTGAGCCAGATCCGCGAGGTCGACGCCGCGGCCGCGACGAGCAGCAGCGGCATCAGCAGAAGCACGCCTTTCTCGGCGTCGCCGCCCTGCCGCGCGCGTCGCAGGTCGCCGATCGCGAACGGCACGAGCGCGAGCTGGATCAGCAGCCACCCTCGGAAAAAGCGGTCGTTGCCGAGCACGAACGCGACCCCTGCCAGCGCGACCAGCAGCACGACGAGCAACGCGAGCCCTCCCGCGTCGCGCCAGCTGCGCTCCGCGCGCCGATCGACGGCCCGCACGATGGCGAGATACAGCAGCGTCAGCACCGCGCCGATCAGCGCCTGCTCGAGGTTCGCCTGCCACCGATCGAGACCGGTGACCTTTTCGTAGAACGACTTCGCGACCGGTCCTGCCAGCAACACGTTGGGTAACACGCTCTCGAAGAACAGAGGACCGAAGACCGCGCGGGCCACGACGAGCGGGAACGAGAGCGCCGCGAGCGAACCGACCAGCACCCGGAGGGCCCGGGATGGCTCGAGCCGCCGCGCCAGCATCAGCAGCATGATCGCCGCGAAGCCGGTCACCAGAACGAAGAGCGCGAACTCGAGCTTGCACCATGCGGCCGCGGTTCCCGCGACGAGCGCGACTGCGAATCGCGCCCCACCCGGCCCCTCGACGACCAGTCTCGCGGTGGCGGCGAGGAAAACGAGAAACAGCGCCAGCCCGATCGTCGCCGCGTAGGTGTAGGGAAAGACGTAGTTCGCGCCGTACGTCGTGGCTCCCGCGAAACATGTCGCCACGAACACGAGCGATGCCGCGAATGCTGCGTCCACCCCCGAATGTCTGCGGGCCAGGAAATAGAGACAGGCCGCTATGACGACGCCGACGCCGATACCGATCGCGGCGAACACCGCGAGCGACGTCCCGAACATCGAAGTCACGACGGCGAGCAGATGGGGCGCGAGCGGCGGATAAACATACGCGACATCGCTGTACAGCATCGCGCCGCGCAGGAGATGCGTCCCAAGGTAGAGATCCCGCCCCGCGTCGATCACCGGGTGCAGCCAGCGAGCCCAGGACTGCCAGAGCGCGACGGCCGCAACCACGGCGATCAGGCCGATCGCGATCGCATCGACGAAGCCGGGCCGAAGGCGCTCACCTCGCGGATCGCTCAACCCCCGTCACCTTCGCTGACTCGCTGCGTCACAGCCGTCTATGATACTTCTCGCGCGCGTCGCGGAGCCCCCGCGAACCATAATCACGCCATGTACGACTTCGCCATCGTCGGGGGCGGCATCGTTGGGCTCGCCACCGCACGTGAGCTCCTCCTCCGCCACCCGGGCAAGAGGCTGCTTCTCCTCGAGAAGGAGGCGACCTGGGCGGCGCACCAAAGCGGCCGCAACAGCGGAGTCATCCACTCGGGAATCTATTACAAGCCCGGAAGCCTGAAGGCGAAGCTCGGACGCGAAGGGAACCGCTCGATGGCCGCGTTCTGCCGCGAGCACGGGATCGCGCACGAGATCTGCGGCAAGCTCGTCGTCGCCACGACCGACGAGGAGGTTCCCCGCCTCAACGCCCTCGGTGACCGCGGCCGCGAGAACGGAGTCGAAGTCCGCCGCGTGACCGCGAAGGAGGCGCGGGAGATCGAGCCGAACATCCGCTGCGTCTCCGCGCTCATCGTCCCGTCGACCGGCATCGCCGACTACGCCGGTGTCTGTAATCGTCTCGCTGACCTCGCCCGCGAACGCGGCGGCGACCTGCGCCTCGGGGCAAAGCTCGTCGGTATCGTCAACGACGGGACGACGAGAACGCTCAAGACCTCCGCGGGCGACTTTCAGACTAGGTTCCTCATCAGCTGCGCCGGCCTGCACAGCGACCGGGTCACTCTGCTCGACGGTGGCGATCCCGGCGCACGCGTCGTCCCGTTCCGCGGCGAGTACTACGAATTCGTTCCGGAGAAGCGCCACCTCGTCCGCGGCCTCGTCTACCCTGTCCCCGATCCGCGCTTCCCGTTCCTCGGAGTACACCTCACGAAGGCCGTCGACGGAAGCGTTCACGCGGGGCCTAACGCCGTGCTCGCCTTCGCGCGCGAAGGCTACGGCAAGCTCGACGTCAATCTCCGCGACCTCGCTGGAATCCTCGGCTACCCCGGCTTCTGGCACATCGCCGCGAAGTTCTGGCACGATGGCGCGTCGGAGATGGCTCGATCGTTCAGCAAGGCGCGATTCACGAAGTCGGTGCAGGCGATGCTCCCGTCGATCCTCGAGGAAGATCTCGTCCCCGCGACGCCCGGGGTTCGCGCGCAGGTGATCACGCCGGAAGGCGCGATCGTCGACGACTTCCTCATCGTTCGCGGCGAAGGCTCTCTCCACGTCTGCAACGCCCCGTCGCCCGCGGCGACGGCATCTCTCGAGATCGCGAAGGCCATTTGTGATCGAATTGAGTGAAAAGGACCCCCGATGCTCGAACCACTCGACTACGAAGCTGTCGGCCTCATCTCCGGCCTCGAAGTGCACCAGCAGCTGCTGACGAAGCACAAACTCTTCTGCCGCTGCCCGGCCGGCCTCTACACAGAGACCCACGACGGCGAGGTGCTGCGCCACATGCGACCGACGCTCTCGGAGCTCGGCGAGTACGACGGCACGGCACTCATGGAGTTCAAGACGAAGAAGGAGATCGTCTACCTCCTCAACCATCTCAACGTCTGCACCTACGAGATGGACGACACGCCGCCGTTCCTCGTGAACCAGGACGCGATCGACGTCTCGATCGAGCTCTGCCTGATGATGCAGATGGACATCATCGACGAGGTGCACATCGCGCGTAAGCAGTACCTCGACGGCTCGATCCCGACCGGCTTCCAGCGCACCGCGATCGTCGGCGTCAACGGCATCATTCCCTTCCACGGTCGCGACCTGACGATCACGCACCTGAGCGTCGAAGAGGACTCCTGCCGCGAGGTGAAGGACAAAGGCCACCAGATCGTCTGGCGCACCGACCGGCTGGGCATGCCGCTCACGGAGACCGTCACCGGACCCGAGCTTCGCACCCCGCAGGAGGTGCGCGATGCGATCCTCCTTTGCGGCATGGTCGCGCGCTCGACGGGACGCGTCCGCACAGGCATCGGTGCGAGCCGGCAGGACGTCAACGTCTCGGTCCGCGGCGGCGATCGCTGTGAGATCAAAGGGGTCCCACGCGCCGGCCTCGCCGTGAACCTCGTGCATAACGAAGGGATCCGACAGTACCGCCTGCTGCAATTTCGCGACGAGCTGCATCGTCGCGGCTTCACGACACCCGACACGATCCGCGTCGAGCCGATCGACGTCTCGGACATCTTCAATGGCGTCGACCTCGGGTTCATCCGCCGCGCGCTCGAGGCAGGAGGCAAGGTCTTCGCGGTGAAGGCGCCCGGTCTCGCAGGGCTCGCGCAGCATCCGACACAACCGGACACGACCTTCCTCGACGAGCTCTCCGGGCGCATTCGCGTCATCGCCTGCCTCGACCAGCCGCCGGTCGTTCTCTCCAGCAGCGTGCTCCCCCAGTTCCCCGACAAGCACCGCGTCATCGAGCGGCTTCGCAAGCGGGTGAAGCCGGGCGACAACGACGACTACTTCATCGTCTTCGGCCCCGAAGAGGACTGCAGGACCGCTACGAACGAGATCCGGCTGCGATTCGGCGACGCGACGCAGGGAGTGCCGAAAGAAACACGGCAGGCGCTCACGGGAGGATTCACGACGTTCGAGCGGATCCTCCCCGGCCCCGACCGGATGTACCCGGATACCGACTCGCCGCCGACGCGGATCACCGAGGAGCGCGTCGCCGCGATCAGGGCGAACCTCAAGCCGACACCCTGGGTGCGCATCGAGCGCTACATGAAATTGCGCGTCCCCGAGGAGACGTGCAGGTACCTGATCCGCAAAGGCGGCGCGGAGAGCGTCGACGCGGTCGTGGAGACGACCGGCGTCGACGGCCTCGTCGCCGCAATCGAGATCGGCCAGCGGGCGAAGGCCCTGAGGCGCGCGGGGATCCCGGTCGAGCGGTTAGGCGCAGCCGAATGGGTCGCGGTGTTCGAGCTGCTCGCCGGAGGCAGGATCGGGCGCGAATCTGTCCCCGTCATCGC
>JBPPMG010000252.1:0-26796 GCA_051305935.1 Thermoanaerobaculia bacterium | reverse complement strand
CCAGGCGAGAAGGCAACGAGGCGCTTCGCGCCTCGCGCAGGCAGGGTGCCTGCGCCGGACCAGGCGCCCGCTCGGGGCGCGTAGAATGTGCCTGCTGAACCGAAGTTCCACAGGAGTCGAACGATGAAAGCTCTCGCATCCGTCCTTGTCGTGCTCGCCGTCCTGACCTTCACCCCCGCCGCGTCGGGCCAACAGGACGTGGCGACCTTCTCCATCGTCGCCGCGGATCCGGAGACGGGCGAGGTCGGCATCGCCGTCGCTTCGCGCTTCTTCGCAGTCGGCAGCGTGGTGCCGTACGGAAAGGCGGGTATCGGCGCGGTGGCGACGCAGGCCTCGGCGGACACGACGTTCGGGCCGCGCGGGCTCGAGCTTCTCGAGCGCGGGGCGCTGCCCGAGGAGATCGTTAAGGTTCTCGTGCGCGGCGACATGAACGCGAACCGGCGGCAATTCGGAATCGTCGCCAGCGACGGCCGTTCGGTCAGCTACACCGGCAAGGACTGCGGCTCGTGGGCCGGCGGGCGGCATGGCGCGAACTACG
Source organism: Thermoanaerobaculia bacterium (assembly GCA_051305935.1). Lineage (GTDB taxonomy): Bacteria > Acidobacteriota > Thermoanaerobaculia > Gp7-AA8 > Gp7-AA8 > JACPDH01. The sequence continues at coordinate 26,258 of JBPPMG010000252.1, read as the reverse complement.
CGGTGCAGGGAAACATTCTCGCGGGTGAAGCGGTCGTCGTCGCAATGGAGGCGACGTTTCTTGCGACGAAGGGAACGCTCGCCGAGCGGATGTATGCCGCGCTTCTCGCGGGCGACGCGAAGGGGGGCGATTCGCGAGGGAAGCAGTCGGCGTCGCTCCAGGTCTGGAAGGCGAGGGCCGGTTACGGCGGCGGGGACGATCGCGCGATCGACCTCCGCGTCGATGACCACACGGAGCCGTTCAAGGAGCTGGGGCGCCTGCTCGACTACGCGCAGATGAACTACGCGTGGAACGAGGCGTGGACCCTCTTCATGCAGAAAGAGCCGAAAGAGGCGCTGCCGCACATGGAGCGCGCCGTGCGCCTCGCGCCGGCGAACGCGGAAGCGCACTACGACCTCGCCGTGATCCGGCTCGCAGCCGGGAACCGCGACGGCGCCCTCGAATCGCTCGACGAGGCGCTGGCCCTCAATCCGAAGCTGAAGGCACAGTCGGAGAAAGACCCTGACCTGGCGGGACTGAGATTGAAGTAGCAGCACCGGGATTGCGCGAATGCTCGATTCTTCGAATGCTCGATTGAGAGGCGGGAGCCCCGGTCAATCGCGCAATCGCGCAATCGAGCAATCGAGCAATCGAGCAATAGCCTTTTCGCGCTATTCTTCCCTCATCCATGTCATTCGAATCGGGCACGAGCCTCGCTCACTACGAGATTTCCTCGCCCCTCGGCAAGGGAGGGATGGGTGAGGTCTTTCGCGCGCGCGACACGAAGTTAGGCCGCGAAGTCGCGATCAAGGTGCTCCCCGAGGAGTTCACGAAGGACGCAGAGCGTCTGGCGAGGTTCGATCGCGAGGCGAAACTGCTCGCGTCGCTCAATCACCCGAACGTCGCGGCGATCCATGGATTCGAGGATGTGTCGGGACGGAAGTTTCTCGTCATGGAGCTCGCGCACGGCGAAACATTGGCGGACCGGATCCGGCGCGGGCCGCTGCCGGTCGACGAGGCGATCGCGATCGCGAAGCCGATCGCGCTGGCGCTCGAGGCGGCGCACGATCGCGGGATCATCCATCGCGACCTGAAGCCCGCCAACGTGATGGTCGACGAGGACGGGCTCGTCAAGGTGCTCGACTTCGGCCTCGCGAAGGCGCTCGACGTCGACGAGGAGTCGACCGACGTCACGAACTCGCCGACGATGGTTCGCGTCGCATCACACACCGGCGTGATTCTCGGAACGGCGGCCTACATGAGCCCCGAGCAGGCGAAGGGCAAGCGCGTCGACCGGCGCGCCGACATCTGGGCTTTCGGCGTGGTTCTATACGAAATGCTGACGGGCGAACGGATCTTTGGCGGCGAGACGGTGTCCGACTCGCTCGCCCGGGTGATCATGAGCGAGCCCGACTACTCCAAGCTTCCGGCAGGCACGCCGCCGCACGTCCGGACTCTGCTCGAACGCTGTCTCGTGAAGGATCCGAAGCAGCGGCTGCAGGCGATCGGCGAGGCGCGGATCGCGCTCGAGAGCGGCGTGTCGACAGCGGTTTCGCCCGCGACGACCGCGGTCGCCGAGATCGCCGCGAAGAAGCGGGGAGCGGCGGGCTTCCTGCCATGGGTGATCGCGGCACTGTTAGGCGTGGCGCTCGCGGCAGCCATCGTCCTGCGAAAGCCCGAGCCTCCGCTCGTCTGGAAGTCGACGATCCCTCCGCCCGAAGGTGCAGTGGTGCACCTCAACTCCAATTTTCCGGGTGCCGTTACGGTCTCACCCGACGGGCGAAAAATCGCGTTCGCGGCACGCGACGCTGATGGGAAAGTCCTGCTCTATCTGCGCGATCTCGATCAGGGATCCGCGCGACCGCTCGCGGGCACGGAACGGGCGCAGTACCCATTCTTCTCCCCCGACTCACGCTGGATCGCCTTTTTCACGCAGGCCGATCACACGCTCAAGAAGATCGACACGGCGGGTGGGCCACCGGTCACGCTCTGCAGCGCGCAGGACGGAAAAGGCGGGAGTTGGGGCGCGGAGAACGTGATCGTCTTCGCACCCGATGCCGCGACACCGCTGAAGAGGGTTGCAGCCACCGGAGGCGAACCGACCGACGTCACGAAGTTCGCCAAGGACGAGAACTCGCACCGACAGCCCCGGTTTCTGCCCGATGGGAAGAGGTTTTTCTACTTTGCGCGGAACGTGGACTCCAAGAACAGCGCGATTCGAATCGGATCGCTCGACGGGGGTGAGCCGACTACGCTGATGAAGGCCACCTCTCAGGTGGAATTCGCAAACGGCCGGCTCCTCTACGTTCTCGATCAGTCGCTCATGGCGCAGCCGTTCGACCCGCAGACGGCGAAGACTACGGGAGAGGCGGTTCCGATTGCGGAGCGCGTCGCCGTCATCCGCGGCGCGGCAATCGCGCTCTTCACAGCGTCGCGGAACGGGGTCCTCCTCTACCACACCGGCACTCTGGAGAACGAGACGACGCTCGAGATGCGAAGCCGCGAAGGGAAGCTCGAATCGACCCTCGGTGATGCGGCCGCATACAGAACGGTTGCGTTGTCTCCCGATGGGCGCAGCGCCGCCGTCGTCGTCGCCGATGAGACGAGCGGGTCTGATCTCTGGGTCTACGACGTCGAGCGCGGCATCCGCAGTCGATTCACGTTCGACAAAGGAAACGAAGCGTCTCCGGTGTTCTCACCCGACGGAAAGTGGATCTACTTCTCTTCGGATCGCTCGGGAGTCTCCGATATTTACCGGAAGGCGCTCGGAGGAACGGCCCAGGACGAACTGGTTTTCAAGTCGGACAAGAGCAAGCAGCCGTCCGGAATGTCGCCCGACGGACGGCAGCTCGTGTTCCATCAGAACGCTGGGCAAAGCAACGACATCTTCGTGCTCGCACTCGAGCCCAACGCGGAACCGAGGCCGATCCGTGCGACCGAGTTCAATGAGGTGCTCGGGAAACCCTCACCCGACGGGCGATGGATGGCTTACTCCTCGCAGGAGTCGGGAGAATGGCAGGTCTACGTCACGACGTTCCCGGAATCGAACCGCTTCTGGCAGGTTTCCACTGAAGCGGCGGCCTACCCGGAGTGGCGGGCCGATGGACGCGAGATTTTCGTGCATCTCGCCGGGGGCGGGTTGAGCGCGGTTCCCGTAGCGGTGAAAGGTGACACGCTTTCGGTAGGCAAGCCCCAGACCCTATTCGACATGCGCGCGCCGTCAGCCCTTGGCTACTACTTCGCAGCAAGTGACAGCGGTGAGCGCTTCCTCGTCATGCCCGAGGACCAGGGAGAAACCGACGCACTCGTGAATCTGGTGGTGAACTGGCCGGAAGAGCTGAAGCGCGAATGAGCGAGACGCGGAGTACTCGCGCTTCCTGCGCGCCGCGCGCGCTTCGCTGCATCGTCCGCACACTTCGCTGAATTCCGCTGTCCTCTTCTCCTCCGCGCGCGCAGATTGGCGCGAGGAGGAAAAAATCATGCCGAGAGTCATCGCAGCCTTACTGATGCTCATCGCCGCAGGGACGACGCTCGCGTCCGACCGCTACACGAAGAACGTCGCCATCGTGCTCTACGACGGCGTCGAAGTGCTCGACTGGGCGGGCCCCGCGGAGGTGTTCGCGGCCGCGTCGCACATCGGGGCGAACGGCGGGCAGCACGCGTACAACGTCTACACCGTCTCGAAGACGAGGACGCCGATCGTGAGCCAGGGCTTCGTCGATGTCACGCCCGACTACGGGATCGCAGACGCTCCTCGTCCCGACATCATCGTTCTCCCCGGCGGCGGTACGGGCAACGTCACGCGCGACGCGGAATGGATGGCGTGGGTGCGAACCTCCGCGGAGAATGCCGAGAACGTCCTCACGGTCTGCACCGGAGCCTTCGTGTTAGGCGAGCTGGGAATGCTCGACGGCCTCGACGCGACGACCTGGTACGCTGCCGTTCCGGGGCTCACGGCGCAGTTTCCGAAGGCGCGGGTGCAGCCGGGGCGACGTTTCATCGACAACGGAAAGGTGATCACGACGGCGGGAGTGTCGGCCGGGATCGACGGCTCGCTCCACCTCGTGGCGCGGACGTTAGGCCGCTGGGTCGCGGACCGGACGGCGGAGTACATGGAGTACGCGTGGGCGCCGCAGTCGTACACCTCGTCGAAGTACCCACAGCTCAACCCGCGGCTCGACGCGCGCGGAAAGCAGCTTCAGGACGCTGCGATCGCGGCGCGCGGCGGCGACGTCGACCGCGCCGTCGCGATCCATCGCGAGCTGCTCGCGAGCGATGCGAGCGATGCCTCGGCGTGGATGAGCCTTGGGAGCCTGCTCCACGAGTCGAAGCGCTACGCGGAAGCGGCGGACGCGTTCGGCGAGGCGGCAAAGAGCGCGGCGCAGCGGGCCGCGGCGTTCTACAACCAGGCATGCGCGCTTGCGCTCGGCGGAGAGAAGGAGAAGGCAATCGACGCGGCGGGCCGCGCGATCGAGGCGGGATTTCGCGAAAAGTCGTCGTTCGAGCGAGACCCCGACCTGGCGTCGATCCGCGACGACGCGAGATTCAAATCCCTCATCGCGAAGATGTGAGGTCGTGCTTCATCGTGGCGGAGGCCGGAGGCCTCCGCGCAACGGCCAGAGGGCGTTGGCTGGAGATTGGACGTTTTCGCTGGAGCTGAAAGCGGCGCGCGGCGCCGAAACATCACTAGCCCCCGGCTTCAGCCGGGGGTCAGGGGCACGAGGCTCAGGTTCTGCGCCGCTTCAGCGGCGCAACGAAGCGACGCGAACCCGGCGAGCGAGCGATTGAACGCCGCTGGCTTCCAGTACTTCCTCGCGCGCCTTGTGTCGCCGCTGAAGCGGCGTGAAAAACGGGCGGGCTCACGACCCCCGGCTGAAGCCGGGGGCTAGTGATGTTCGGTCGCTGCGCGACGCAAGCGTCCAATCTCCAGTCCCCCGGTCCCGCGGAGCGGGAGGGCGAGGGAACCGGGGGATGTGGTGGGAGAAATGTGCGCGCCGCAGAGCGGCGCCGGATCTCGGTTTCCGGCGCCGCTACGCGGCGCGAATTGCTTTGCACGCCGTGTCCCCCGGTCCCGCGGAGTGGGACCGGGGGCTAAGATCGGCTGTCGCTACGCGACACGGGTTCGTTCGGCTTCCCGGCGCGCCCAGCTCTTCGACCTGGGCGCGCCGACGCGTCGCTTCGGCGCGCAACGGCCGGAGGCCGTCGTCTCCGCGCTCGACCGTTATCGCGTCGCGCCGAGCTTCTTCTCGAGCTCGGTGCGTCGTGCGCGACTGAGGCGGACGCGCGTGCCGTCGTGCAGGACGAGCACCGACTCACCCCGGAACGACGGGTGCATCTCCTTCACCCGGTCGAGGTTCACGATCGCAGAGCGATGCACGCGGACGAAGCGAGCGGGGTCGAGCTCGGCCTCGAGGCTCGCCATGCTCTTGCGAAGAAGGTGCGCCCGGCCGCCGGCGTGGAGCGACACGTAGTAGTCCGCCGCCTCGATCCAGTCGATCTCCGCCGCGCGCAGGAACAGGACGCGGTCGCGTGTGCGAACGACGAAGCGAGACGCGTATTCGGGAGCCGCGGGACGTCGCCGCGCCAGCTCCTTTGCCCGCGCGAGCGCCGCGAAGAAGCGCCGGTCGTCGAACGGCTTGACGAGGTAGTCGAGCGCCGCGACGTCGAACGCGCGCAGCGCGTACTGGTCGTGCGCCGTCACGAAGACGATCGCCGGCACCGCGTTCATCCCGACGCTCTCGAGCACGGCGAAGCCGTCGACCTCCGGCATCTGGATGTCGAGGAAGAGGATGTCGGGGCGCTGTGCGCGGATCATGCCGGCAGCGTCGACCCCGCTGCACTCGCCCGAGACGGTGAGCTCCCGGTCCTGCTCGACGAGAAGGCGAAGCGAGTCGCGCGCGAGCGGCTCGTCGTCGACGATAAGCACCTTCACGGCGCTGCGCTCCAGGGAATGGAGAGTCGCGCGAGCACGCCTCCGTCTGCTTCGCGCAGCGTGAACGCGGCGCCCGAGCCGTAGAGCTGCCGGAGACGCTCCTCGGTGTTCGTCAGGCCGATGCCGCGCGTCGTGCCCACGAGCGAGCCGGTGTTGAAGATCTCGATGACCAGGTCGTCGCCGCGGCGCGCCACGCGCACCGCGATCTGCCCAGGTGAGGCCTTCGGCTCGATGCCGTGCCGGACCGCGTTCTCCGCGAGCGGCTGCAGCAGCAGCGTCGGCACCGCGGCGCCACGCGCGCCATCCTCGACGGCGATCGTGAACTCGAGACGATCGGAGAAGCGAACGCGTTGAATCTCCAGGTAGCGCTCGAGCATCGCCATCTCCTTTTCGAGCGGCGCGCGCTGGTCGCCGGCGTGGTCGAGCGAATAGCGCAGCAGATCGGAGAGTGCTGCGATCACGTCGACTGCCTCGGCGTTACGCCGCGCGCGCACCAGAGAGCTCGCCGCGTTGAGCGTGTTGAACAGGAAGTGCGGCCGGATCTGCTGCTCGAGCGAGCGAAGGCGCGCGTCGCCGAGAGCCATCTCGAGGCGGGAGGCGCGGGAGTAGAGATCGAGGATCTGCGCGGTCGCCACGACCGCGACGTAGAGGATGATCTCGAACGGGAATCGCGCGATGATCTTCTCCGGAAAGTAGGGAGCGAGCTCGGTCACGGTCATCGTGTCGTACGGCTTGATTGCGACCGTCAGCGCCACCCAGAACGCGATGTGCGCCGGGATGATCGCGACCATCGCGCCGCAGTGCCAGAGCCAATGGCGAAGATCGAACGGGTATGGCGGAAAGCGCTCGGTGAACCGGACGATTGCCGGCGTGATGAGAGACCAGAACGACCAGACGGCGAGCTGATAGCCGAGCAGCCGCAGCGGAGAATGGCCGTGCGTGATCATCGACAGCCACGATTCCGTGGCGAGGATCAGCGCGAAGGCGCCCCAGCACGCCGCGATCGGAATCCTGGAGATGCGCCGCTCCGACATCCCCGCTAGTGTGCCTCAGCATTGCGGGTCAGGCCCAGTTGCCGTGCAGTGAACGAAGCGATTCGTGCCGGGAACGGAAGGGAGTGGTGATTCTGCGATTGCCCGAAGCTCACAGGTATGCCCAAGGGCTGGGCTGGGAAATTGAGGAATCGCGCAATGGAGCAATTGCGCAATGGGTGGGAGGAGGGGATTTGGTCGGGCAGGGGAGATTTGAACTCCCGACCACCTGAACCCCATTCAGGTGCGCTACCAGGCTGCGCTACTGCCCGACACTGAGAGGATGCTACCACGCCGGCCGCCGCGAATCGAAGCGCGTCGCCCGGCGCCCGAAGAACAGTGCCTCCGAGCCAATCCTTCCCGCGAGCTTCAGCCCAAAGGTCAAAGGTCAGAGGTCAAAGCAGGCGAGAGTCAGGGCAGCGCCCGGAGTTGGAAGGTCGTAGCTGTCGGAGAGGCAAAAGTCGAGCGAGTCAGCGGTGATCACCGCGATCACCTGTTCCTGGCGTCGATCGGCGGCCGGAGCTCATTCCGCAATCCGCATTTCTACCAGACCCGCGGAGCCCAGAGGAGCATGGCGCGGGAGATCTCGATACTCTTCAGCGCCGGGGTGATCGAAATCTCCTCGACCGCGCGGGCTTGCGCCTCGAGCTCGTTCCGCGCCTCGTCGAGCTCCCGCTTCCACTGCTTCTGCACGAGCGCGATCTTCTCCATGAAGTCCGCCTCCTCGGGCGAGTCGGCTTCGCGAGGCGACGAGGTCTTCCCCGTGGTGATGTTGTAAAGCTCCTGGCCCCAGCCGATGCCGGCGTCACCGGGTGAATCGACGCCCGAATCTTCGTCCCGTTCCTCGCGCTCGCGGATGTCCTTCTCGGCCCGCTCGCGGATCTGGTCGATCCGCCGTCGGAAGGTCGACTCGAGCCGGTCGGCGAGATTCTCCGTCTTCTCGTCCGCGAGCTCGAGGCAGCGGGCGATGAAGGCCTCGCGGCTCTCGCCCGGTTCGGACGCCACGTCGAACGAGTGGTTCTCGAAGACGATCAGCCGTTCGGTCTCGGCGAGAAACTCGCGAAAGCCCATCTCGGCGTCCGCCAGGGCGGCGACGAGCCCGTCGTCTTCCGGAGAGACGGCGAGCTCGCGCGTCGCGTCGGGATCTGCGGTCAGGGCGAGTCGCGAGGTGTCGAGAGCGCGGCCTGCGCTCCAGTCGACGCGCTCCCTCACCGTGTCGATCGGCGCGATCCGCGTTCGCTCGACTTCGTGATGAATCGACAGCGCGCCGTTCTCGAACGTCAGGAGCCCCTCGACGAGCAGGAACGGCTTGTACGGCCCTTCGTGGTCGGTCACCAGGTAGAGCTGTTGTAGCTGCTCGCCTTCGGCAGCTCCGCGCGACCTGCGAGAGAAGACGAAGCTCCGCTGGACGACTTCGGGCGAGTTGACGACAAGGCCCGTCGCCACCGGCGCGAGCTCGAGCGTACGGCCTCCCGTCTTCGCAATCGCCTCGATCACCGCGGCGCGCGACTCCTTCGGCGCGAGGAAGACGATGCAGCCGCCACCGCCTGCGCCGCAGACCTTGCCGCCCCAGGCACCCGCCTTCGTCGCCGCCCGGATCGCCTTGTCGATCTGCGGCGTCGCGACTCCGTCGATCAGCGTGCGGCGCGCCTTCCACTCCTGGCTGAGCGCCTCGCCGGCGGCCTCCGGATCGAGGGCGTCGAGCGCCTTTTCCAGAGAGGTGGCCGCCGCGGCAATCCTGCCGAGCCCCCGCGCGACCTCGGCCTCGCCGTCGAGATGGCGTTTGTAAATCTCCCAGTTGTTCGTTCCCGAGAAGTGGGAGACGCCCGTGTAGTGCACGATCATCAGTTCGGCGAGCTCGCCGAGCGGAAACCGCATCGGGTGTCTTGTCGCGCGACCCGGCTCGAGATGGATGGCGCCGAGCCCGCCGTAGACCGCGGGGTAGTAGTCCTGAATTCCTGCCGGGATGCCGAGCAGGCGCGTCTCCAGGTCGCGGACGAGGGCGATGAGATTCTCCCCTTCGATCGGCTCGCCCGCGAATTCCGAAAGCGCTCGCACGACCGCCACCGCCAGCGCTGACGACCCGCCGAGCCCCGACCCGCGCGGCGCTTCCGTGCGGGTGACGATCGTGATTCCGGTGGAGTGAAAGTGCTCGACCGCTTTCGCGACGAGCGCCATTTTCGGATCCTCGGCCATCTCACCGATCGATTCGTACGTGCGGTGGTAGTCCTCGTCACCGAGGCGCACTTCGATCGAGGCGTCTTCGCGTGGCGAGACGTCGCACTCTGCCCATAGCGACACGGCGACGTTCACCGTCCGTGCCCCCGGATGAAACAGGTAGAGCGGCCAGAGGTCGAGCGTGCCTCCGGCGAGATCGACGCGTACGGGCACGCGTACCGAAACGTTTTTCATTCGGGGTTAGCTTACATCGAAGCGGGGGGAGTGCGGACGGAGTCGGCGGACGCGGTTACGGGCTGCGGGGACGGAAGCTGCGGGCGGACGTTTTCGGCCTGCTCCTTGAACGCGGCAAGCGCCGCACCAGTGAGCGGATCGGCGGGAGCCGCCTTGATTCTCAGCGGATTCACCCAGCTTCCCTTCTGCTTCATCCGGTAGTCGAGATGCGGTCCCGTGGAGAGACCTGTCTTTCCGACGTACCCGATGACCTGTCCCTGCTGCACGCGCGTCCCGGCCCGGACTCCCTTCGCGAAGCGCGACAGGTGGAGGTAGTAGGTCTCCATCCCGTTCGCGTGACGAACGCGAACCATGTTGCCTTCGCCGCGTCCGAATCCGGCCGAGGTGACGACACCGTCGGCCGTGACCATTACCGGGGTGCCGACTGGAGCGCCGTAGTCGATGCCCGGATGGGCGCGGAACACCTTCAGCACGGGATGGAAGCGGCGGTTGGTGTAACCCGAGGTGATACGCGAGAACTTGAGAGGGGAGCGGAGGAATTGTTTGCGAAGAGGCGCGCCCGAGGGGGAGTAGTAGCCCGTGTTGCCGTTGGCGTCGGTGAAGCGGAACGCCTCGTAGGTCTGTCCGTTGTGGTGGAACCGGGCGGCGACGATCGGGGCGTAGCCGGTGAAGGTGCGGTCTGAGTACTTCTTCTCGGCAATGAGGCTGAACCAGTCGCCTTTTTTCAAGCGGAAGAAGTCGACGTCCCACGCGAACGCCTCGACGAGCTGCGCCGCGAGTGCCGGACTTTCTCCCGTCTGCTGGAGCGCGTCGTAGAACGAGGTTTCGATGTGTCCCGCGACGCGAACCTCCTGCGTCGTCACGACGGCCGGGACGAACTGAACCTCGAAGCCGCTCTCCGACCGCACGGCGTCGAGCCGCCCTTCGCTCCCGACCGACACCCCGATGCTGCGGAGATCGTTGTCGGCTCCGTACTCGACGCGGACCAACTCGCCCGCGCGGATTCTCCGCGGATTGAAGTGGTTCGAGAGCGTGCCGATCAGCGCGACCACCTCTTCGCGAGGAACCCCGGCGCTTTGGATTAGCGCGTCGAGAGTGTCGCCCGGCTGGACCGGGAGAAGGACGGAGTGGTCGCTGAGGGGCAGATCCGAAACGGCGGTTCGTTCGTAGCGTATGGGCGGAAAGGCACCGCTCACCGTATCAGACGCTGAGAAGCTGAGAGTCGCGGCCGCGAGCACCAGGGGAACTGACAGAGGCAGCAGTGCGAACACGGGGCGTACCCCCTGCCTTTCCTCATGTTTGCGCGTTGCCATCGGTCTCAAATCTGTCCCCACACAGGCGATAACTAGGGGGGATGGTAGCAACTGAGCGCCGATCGGGCAACCCATGGGGCTCCGAGGTGCCGGCTACGGCTTGACGGGCTCCATGGTGAGGTAGGTTGCGGAGGAGGACGGAGCGCCGGCGTCCGCTTTCTTGAAACCGACGGGGATCGAGAAGAGATCGGCGGCCACCGGAGTCTCTTCGATCATCGTCACTTCCATCTCGCGGACGCGTTGCCGGCTGGCCGGCAGGTTGAGCTCCGAGCCCTTCATTCTCTGCTGAGGGGTCGTCGTGATGACGGTTCGCTGCTTGAGCGCGAGCCCCTTGAACTTGCTCGCTTCGGCCTCGAGGAGCGCGTCGATGTCAGGCTTGCCCGTCAACACATCGCGCTCGTCGATGTACTTCGCGACGACGTGATCGAACGCGGTCGTGGTCCATTTGTCGATGACGGCTTCGACCTTCTGCTTGACGACCACCGTGCCGAGCGTCACGGCCATCTCGTACGAGCTCGAGAGGCGGTAGTGGCGCGTCGGATAACCTGCGATCACGGGGCCGTCCCCGATCTCCTTGAATTCGATCTTGGGATTCGTGATGGTGACGCGATTCGCCGTTTGGGGATCGGGTCCCTTGGGCAGGAGAACCTCGGTGTACTGCTTGCGCTCCGGATCGACGAAGAAGAGCCGCGTGCCGCTGTCGCGAAGGATGAACGTTCCCGGGGTGTAACGGTCGCCCGAAAGGATGTCGATCCGCCCCCGATCGCCGTCCAGAACGGCGCGCGCGGTCAGGTTGGTCGACTTCATCCTGTTCTCGGCGACCAGGTCCTCCCGGTATTCGTAGCGTAGGGCTGCATCGACCTGTGCCGAGACGAGAATGAGTGCCGACAGAATCCACCGCGCGTTCCTGGTCAACGTTGACCTCCTCTGACGGATACGCGGGAAGTATACATCCCGCCTGTATGACCTTCCTGAGGCCCGCCTCGAAGTTGAATATTCCCTGTGGGTGGGGCGTTTGCCCCGGCATGCGAATCCGGCAGATCCTCGCAGTTTTCCTTTGCCTCACGGCCCTGGCGCCCGCGACGAGCGCGGTCGCGCCCGCGAAGGCGCCTGCGACTCTCGAGGAGGTGCTGAAGGAAGTCCAGAAGCGCCAGTCCTCGGTGAAGACGCTCCAGGCGGACTTCACCCAGCAGAAGACGCTCTCGCTCCTGGCGGAGTCCCAATTCGCGCGCGGGACGTTTGCCTACGAGAAGCCCGACAAGGTGCGATGGAACTATTCCGAGCCGAGCCCGGTCGCGATGCTCATCGCGGACGGCCGCATGACGACGTTCTATCCGAAGCTCAGACGTGCCGAGACGCTCGAGGTCGGTCGCTTTCAGGATCGCATCTTCAAGTACATGGGAGCGGGGAACGCCATCGCTGAGCTCGCGACCTGGTTCAACTTCCGCTTCGCCGACCGCAAGGGAGACGCAGCCTGGAAGCTTAGTCTCGCCCCCAAGACCTCACAGGTCGCCAAGCGGGTGAAGAGCATCACGATCTGGATCGACCGCGAGAGCTACATGACCTCGAAGTTCGAGTACGTCGAGGCCGACGGCGACACGACCCTCTACGAGTTCACCTCGATCCGGGTCAATGAGCCCGTACCAGCCACCGCGTTCAAGCTCGAACTGCCGCCGACGGTGAGGATCGAGACGATGAAACTCGACTAGTGGCGAAGGCCTCCGGCCTCCGCGCAACGGCCAGAGGCCGCTGCCACTACCCCCGACGAATTGAACCAGACCAACGAGAGAGTTTCGTTCGAGCTGCTCCGCACCGATGGCGACGCGCGGCGCGGGCGTCTCTCCACGCCGCATGGGACGATCGAAACGCCGGTCTTCATGCCGGTCGGCACTCAGGGCTCGGTCAAGTCGCTCACGACGAGCCAGCTCAGCGCTCTCGGTCCTCAGATCATCCTCAACAACACCTACCACCTGATGCTGCGGCCAGGCGTCGATCTGCTCGAGCAGATGGGTGGCGTCCACCGGTTCACCGGCTGGGATCGCGCGATCCTCACGGACTCGGGCGGGTTTCAGATCTACTCGCTCGCCGAGATCCGGAAGATCCGCGAAGACGGGGTCGAGTTCCGCAGCCACATCGACGGTTCCTCGCACTTTCTCTCGCCGGAGAAGGCGGTCGATCTCCAGGTGCGAATGGGTGTCGACATCGCGATGGCCTTCGACGAGTGTCCCGCGGGAGGGCTTCCGCGCGCCGAGGTGGAGCGGTCGATGGAGCTCACGCACCGCTGGGCGGCGCGATCGCTGACGGCGCGGCGCGGCGCGACTTCTCTGTTCGGAATCGTCCAGGGAGGGATTCACCACGATCTGCGCAAGCGGAGCGTCGAGGCGCTGGGCGAGCTTCCCTTCGACGGGTACGCGATCGGCGGGCTCTCCGTCGGCGAGCCGAAAGAGGCGATGCTCGACACGCTGCGTTACACGGCCCCGCTGCTGCCCCGCGACCGCGCGCGCTACCTGATGGGTGTCGGGACGCCCGAAGACCTGCTCGATGGCGTCGCGGCAGGAGTCGACATGTTCGACTGCGTCATGCCGACGCGGAACGCCAGGAACGGAACGCTTTTCACGAGCCAGGGGAAGGTGCAGATCCGGAACGCCCGCTATCGCGCCGACGAAGGTCCTCTCGATCCGGCGTGCGCGTGCCCGACCTGCACGAGCGTCAGCCGGGCCTATCTGCGACACCTGTACGTGGCCGACGAGATCGCGGCTCTGGTCTACAACACGATCCACAACGTCAGCTTTTACCTTGACTTGATGAGGCAAATTCGTGAATGTATCGAGTCCGATTCGTTCGGGGCCTTCCGCCGGACGTTCCTGGAGCGGACTTCACGAGGCAATAACCCGGGCGATACCCCAGTTGAAAGGGAGCCGTTTCGAGAGTGACGGTGTGCCCGCGACAACCCTGGACGGGCTGGCGTGGGTGGGCGGGATCCTCTCGAGGCTCATGAAAACATGCACACGTTAGCGTTCATCCAGAGCTCAGGCTCGTCGATGCTCGGGACGATCGTCCCGATGCTCATCATCGTCGCGATCTTTTTTTTCATCGTGATCATCCCGGAGAACCGCCGCCGCAAGCGGACCGAGTTGATGATCTCGGAGCTGAAGAAAGGTGATCGCGTGATTCTCCACAGCGGCATATTCGGCACGGTACAGAACGTGGAGAGCGACTCGATTCAGCTTCGGATTGCGGAAAACGTCAAGATCAAGATAGCCAAAAGCGCGGTTGCCGGTCTCGCCAACGACGAGTCGGGCAGCTAGTCGGAGGAGTAGCCTTGAACAAGAATCTCTTGTGGAAAATCATTCTGATCGTGGCGGTGATCGCGGTCTGCGTGATCGCGGTGGTGCCGACCAAGTCGACCCCTGAGCCGATCAACCTCGGGCTCGACCTCAAGGGGGGCACCCATCTCGTGATGCAGGTCAATCTGGGCGACGCGATGCGCGCCGAGACCGACCAGGCAAGCGAGCGGCTCAAGACGCAGGCGCGGACGGGGAACATGCCGGTCCCGACGACCCGTCGCGTGAACGACACGATGTTCCTCGCCGTGCCGCCCGCGGGTGTCGACGCGAACGACTACATCAACCTCGCCGAGACGCACCTTCCCGATTTTGAAGGGAAGCGCACGGCCGAGGGGATCGAGTTCGGCATTCGCCCGCTGTCGATGACCGCGATCGAGCAGCAGACCGTCGCGCAGTCGGTCGAGACGATCCGCAACCGTGTCGACGAGCTCGGCGTGACCGAGCCGCTCGTCGCGCCGCAGGGCAAGGACCGCATCGTCATCCAGCTCCCCGGCGTCGATGATCCCGAGCGCGTCAAGGGCATCATCCGAACCACGGCGCAGCTTCAGTTCCGCATCGTCGAAGGCTCGCCCGGTCCTTCGGAAGAGGCGGTTCGCGCCTCGCTGCCACCCGAGCAGCTCAGCCAGATCGAAGTTTTGCCGGGTGACTCGTTCGACGCGTTCGGCCGTGTCACCGGCAAGGAGTTTTACGCGGTGCAGAACACCGTTCCGGTCACCGGAACCGATCTGAAGACTGCGCGCGTGCAGAAAGGCGGGCTCGGCGAGCCGATCATCGGCTTCTCGCTGACGGCCGACGGTGCCGTGAAGTTCGGCAACCTCACCGGTTCGAACGTCAATCGCCGTCTCGCGATCGTTCTCGACAACAAGATCAAGTCGGCTCCGACGATCAACAGCCGGATCGACGGCGAAGGCGTGATCGAAGGTCGGTTCACGCCGCAGCAGGCCTCGGATCTCGCGCTCGTGCTGCGCAGCGGCTCGCTGCCGGCGTCACTGACGACGCTCGAAGAGCGCACGGTCGGCCCGTCGCTCGGACGCGACTCGATCCGCCAGGGTCTCACGGCGTCGGTCGTTGGCTTCGGACTGATGACGATCTTCGTAATCGTCTACTACAAGGGCGCCGGCATCAATGCGGTCGTCGCGCTGTCGCTCAACCTGCTCATCCTCCTGGGAATGATGGCCTACTTCAAGGCGACGCTCACGCTGCCCGGCATCGTCGGCTCGATCCTGACGCTCGGCATGGCGATCGACTCCAACGTGCTCGTCTTCGAGCGCATCAAGGAGGAGTTCCGCGGAGGCAAGTCGGTGCGCGCATCGATCGAGTCGGGCTTCACGCTCGCCTTCGGAACGATCATCGACACTCACCTGACGACGATCATCGCCGCGCTCTTCCTGCTGCAGTTCGGCACCGGCCCGGTGAAGGGCTTCGCCGTCACGCTGCTCATCGGCCTCGCGGCTTCGGTCTTCACCGCCTTCTTCGTGTCGCGCGTGATGTTCGACCTCATCTACAACCGGCCGAACACCCAGCCGGCACGCATCAGCATCTGAGGCTCAAACGATGGAAATCTTCGTCAACACGAACTACGACTTCATCAAGTGGCGCTTTCTCGGCGTCGCCTTCTCCGGCCTCGTCATCCTGATCGGACTCATCGCGTACTTCCCGATGGGGCTGAACATCGGCATCGACTTCTCGGGTGGCGCGAACGTCGTTCTCCGTTTTCAGGAAGCGCCGCCGATCGCGCAGCTCCGCCAGCTCGCGCCCGATGCGACGATCCAGCAATACGGCAAGCCCGCGGAGAACTCGGTGCTCATCCGCCTGCCGCAGATCGCGGAGGAGACCGACTACGCCGGTCAGGCCGTTCGCCGCTTCAACGAAACGATCAATGCCGGCAACACCGGGAAGCTCGACATCAACTACCAGGGCGCGAGCGCGATCTCGGAAGTGCTCCTCGCAGCCGATCCCGACAACAAGGGAACCGGCACTCCGGCACGCGAGCACTACATCACGGTCGCCCGCAGCGTCATCGACAATCGTTCCGGCATCGGCATCTTCCATAACTTCGACGAGGTCAAGTCGACCGAGGGTCTCTCGCCCGCGGCCGCCGAGGTCCTTGCGAAGTCGACCGTGCTCGGCAAGTTCAATCTCCTGAACCAGGAAACGGTCGGCCCCCAGGTCGGCAAGGACCTGCAGAAGAAGGCGGCGCTCGCGATCATCCTGTCGGTGCTCGCCATGGGTCTCTACATTGCCCTGCGCTTCGACATGAAGTTCGGCATCGCGGCAATCATCTGCCTCGCGCACGACGTCCTCGTCTCGCTCGCCTTCCTGATCCTGATCGGTGGCGAATTCTCGCTCGTCACGGTCGCCGCGTTCCTGATGATCGTCGGCTACTCGGTCAACGACACCGTCGTCGTCTACGACCGCGTCCGTGAGAACGCGAAGAAGGCGCGTGCGAAGGAAGGCTTCGCGTCGCTGATGAACCGGTCGCTGAATCAGACCCTGTCGCGAACCGTCCTCACCGGCGGCTGCGTCATGATCATCCTCATCTGCCTCATCTTCCTCGGTGGCGAGGTGATCCACGACTTCGCCTGGCTGCTCCTGATCGGGTCGATCTGCGGAACCTATTCGACGGTTACCGTGGTCCCCGCGATCGTCCTCGCCTGGAACAAGTACATCGCCAGGAAGGCCGGCCTTTACGGCGGCGGAGCCGCGTAGCGGCGCCGGCCACCCGCGGCTGACACATTCGACAACGCAGTACGAAACGGCGCGCTTCGGCGCGCCGTTTCGTTTGTGACCGCTTGTGTGGCGCAGGCACTCCTGCCTGCGCGCCGCCAAAGGCGGCCGGGCTTGAGCTTGTGTGGCGCAGGCACTCCTGCCTGCGCGCCGCCGAAGGCGGCCGGTTCGCACTGGCTTGCTCGCGCAACCCCGTGCGGCGCGTCGCGCCGCGCGCAGACAGGAGTGTCTACGCCACATCAGGGGCCTCCGGATCCGGTCGTGCGATATCCGTCACATGCCTTTGGCACGGAGATCACCAAGGATGGTTCAGGTGGTCCCTAAACTCGCCCACCGGAGGAGTTGTCGCAATGGCCAAGATTCAGAAGGAAGATGCCCTGAATTACCACCAGTTCCCGCGGCCCGGGAAGACCGAGGTCATCCCCACGAAGCCGACGGCGACGCAGCGCGATCTGTCTCTGGCGTACACGCCGGGCGTCGCGGTGCCCTGTCTCGAGATCGCCGCGAATCCTGACGACGTCTACAAGTACACGAACAAGGGCAACCTGGTCGCCGTCATCTCGAACGGCACCGCGGTACTCGGTCTCGGCAACATCGGCTCCGCGGCTGGCAAGCCGGTCATGGAAGGCAAAGGAGTCCTCTTCAAGAGGTTTGCCGACATCGACGTATTCGACCTGGAGATCGAGTCACACGACACCGAGGAGATCATCCGCTGCGTGAAGATGCTCGAGCCGACGTTCGGCGGCATCAATCTCGAGGACATCAAGGCTCCCGAGTGCTTCGAGATCGAGCAGCGCCTGCAGGACATGATGGACATCCCGGTGTTCCATGACGACCAGCACGGCACGGCGATCATCTCGGCTGCCGGTCTGATCAACGCCCTCGAGATCACTGGAAAGAAGATGAGCGAAGTCCGGCTCGTCATTTCGGGCGCGGGCGCGGCGGCGTTCGGCTGCCTCTGGCTCTACGAGGAGCTCGGCCTCAAGCGCGAGAACCTGATGCTGGTCGACACCAAGGGAGTCATCTACAAGGGCCGGACCGCCGGCATGACGAAGATGAAGGAAGAGTACGCGGTCGAGACCGACGCGCGCACGCTTGCCGACGCGCTCAAGGGCGCCGACGTTCTCGTCGGGCTCTCCGTCGGCGGCCTCGTGACGAAAGACATGGTCCGCGCGATGGCGCCGAACCCGATCATTTTCGCGATGTCGAACCCCGATCCGGAAATCACCTACGAAGATGCGAAGGAAGCGCGCCCCGACTGCATCATGGCGACGGGTCGCTCCGACTATCCGAACCAGGTCAACAACGTCCTCGGTTTTCCGTTCATCTTCCGTGGCGCACTCGACTGCCGCGCGACGAAGATCAACACGGCGATGAAGCTCGCGGCGTCGAAGGCGCTCGCCGACCTCGCGAAGGAAGACATCCCCGACGCGGTCCTGGCAGCCTATTCGCTCAAGTCGCTCAGCTTCGGCCCCGACTACATCATTCCGAAGCCGTTCGACTATCGCGTCCTGCTCAACGTTCCGGTCGCGGTTGCGAAGGCGGCGGCGGAGACCGGAGTCGCACGCGAGCCGATCAAGGACTACGACGCCTACAAGCGCGCGCTCGAAGAGCACCTCGGACGCTCCCGCAAGATCATGCACACGGTCATCGATCGCGCGAAGCAG
This sequence comes from Thermoanaerobaculia bacterium, assembly GCA_051305935.1. Lineage (GTDB taxonomy): Bacteria > Acidobacteriota > Thermoanaerobaculia > Gp7-AA8 > Gp7-AA8 > JACPDH01. Next base: position 7,850 of record JBPPMG010000252.1, on the reverse strand, counting down.
AAGGCAAAGCGGATTGTCTTCCCCGAGGGGGACAGCGAGAAGATCGTTCGCGCCGCGAAGATCCTCGTCGAAGAGAACATGGCGGAGGTGGTGCTGCTCGCGCGCCCCGACCAGGTGAAGCCGATCCTCGAGCGCCTCGAATTCGATTCGCCGAAGCTCAAGATCGTCGACACCGACAGCTCGCCCGACCTGCATCGCTACGCACAGCGGCTCTTCGAGCTGCGCCAGCGCGATGGCGTGACGCTGGTCGACGCCTACAAGCTGCTCAAGAATCGAAACTACTGGGCCATGGTCATGGCCGACCAGGGCGACGCGGACGGCGTCATCTCCGGTCTCAACGCCGCCTATCCCGACACGATCCGTCCCGCGCTCCAGGTGCTCGGCACCAAGCCCGGCGTCAAGAAAGTCTCGGGAGCGTACGTCCTGATGTTCAAGGGGCGCGAGTTCGTTCTCGCCGACACGACGGTCAACATCGATCCGACCGCGGAAGAGCTCGTCGAGATCACGCTGGAGACGGCGGCAACTGCGCGACGCTTCGGCATCGAGCCGAAGGTCGCGATGCTCTCGTTCTCGAACTTCGGGTCGACCAGCCATCCGCACGCGGTCAAGGCGAAGCAGGCGGTCGCGATGCTGCGGGAGCGAGCCCCCGAGCTCATCGTCGACGGCGAGATGCAGGCCGACACCGCGGTCGTTCCGGAGATCGCCGCTGCCGACTATCCTTTCAGCGCAATCCAGGGCGACGCCAACGTGCTGATCTTCCCTGACCTCGACTCGGCGAACATCGCGTACAAGCTGCTTTGGCGCCTCGGCAACGCTGAAGTGATCGGCCCGATCCTTCAGGGCATCGCGAAGCCGGTGCACGTGCTCCAGCGCGGCGTCGACGTGAGCGACATCGTCAACATGGCTGCGATCGCCGTGCTCGACGCGCAGCTCATGAATGGAAAGAAATAGCAGGTCTCGAATTCGATTGACGTGAAAGCGACGGCCCGGCGCGAGCCGGGCCGTCGCGCGTTCGGAGGGGCGAACCGCCGACGCGAATTGTCGTCGGTGACGGAGCCGTCATCCCGAGCGGAGCTGTCATCCCGAGCGTCAGCGAGGGATCTGCTAAACGAAAGACTGACCGTTTCCACAGCAGCACTCGTAGTTTCGCCAACGAGCCAGGGAATCGGCTGTTAAGGAAGCGATCAGGTGGTCTCGTTAGCAGATCCCTCGCTGACGCTCGGGATGACAACGGGAGCTCGGGCTGACGGCTTCGGGATGACGGCAGCATTCGGGATGCCGGCTTCCCTACTTCATCGACTCCTTTGCCGCGCCTGCCAGCACCGGCAGCACCTTCGGGTTGATCCGGATCTCGGTGCCGTCGCGCAACTCCAGTTTGCCGGGCGCGCCATCGGGCGACTCGCCGGTGAGCCCCGACCAGATCACGAGCGCTGCGAGGAAGGTTCCCTCGCGGCTCGGGTGAAACCCGTCGACACCGTAGAGCGAGAGTCGCCCGTTCTTCTTCCATGCGGCCTGCCACGCCTCGCCCGCTGGAAAGAGCCGGCAACCGCACGCCTTCGCGGCGACACGATACGACTCGGCGCTTCGCTCGCGGTCGAATGCGCGATCCGACGAGGGCCAGACCATGTAGAGCGCCGGCTCGGCGCCGTGCTCGCGAACGAAGTCGCCGAACGTCTTCGCCCACTTCACGAGATCCGTCCTCGAGGCGGCGAGCGCCGACGGTCCCTGCTGCATCACGACGACATCCCAGCGGCGCGTGCGAATCGAATCACGCACGCTCGCCTCGCGCCATAGATCCTCGAGCCCGTAGTTCGGCCCGGCGATCATTCCGGTCTCCACGCGCCGCTGCCCTGTCGTCGACAGCGCTTCGACCATCTGGGGGAGATCGTTGACGTAGGTGAGGCTGTTACCGAGGAAGAGGACTTGCAGGGGAGCTTCATCCGCGCCGGCGAAGGTTGCGAGCGAGACGATGACGATCGACAGGAACAGTGCGCGGCGCATCGAATCGACACTACAGGCACGCTCGCCATTCGATCGCTACGTTCCGGAAACGAATCGATATGGAAAATCGTGCACGCCCGGAGTCTCCATTGCCAGCCCTAGCGCTCTCCCTTGCGGCTGCTTTACCATCCCGACAGATCATGACGACACGACGAACGATCATCGTGGCGACCGGGAGCTACATCCCCGAGCGCCGGATTGCGAAGGAGTACTTCCTCGGTCACGATTTTCGCGGCACGGATGGGGCGAAGATTCCGAAGACGAACGAGGAGATCCTCGACCAGTTCGAGGCGATCACCGGGATCAGCGAACGGCGCTATGTCACCGACGACCTCGTGACGTCCGACATCGCTTACGAGGCGGCGCGCGAAGCGCTCGAGTCGTCGGGCATCGACCGCGAGAGCCTCGACTGCATCATCGTCGCGCACAACTTCGGCGACATCCGCACGGCAGGTGGCATCTCGGACTTCGTTCCCGCGCTCGCCGCTCGCGTGAAGTCGAAGCTGCGGATCGAAACGCCGCGCACGATCGCGTTCGACCTGGTCTTCGGCTGTCCCGGCTGGATTCAGGGCGTGCTGCAGATCGACGCCATGATTCGGGCCGGCGATATCCGCCGCGGAATGGTCATCGGTGCCGACACGCTCTCGCGGATCTCCGACCCGCACGACCGCGACAGCCTGATCTACGCGGACGGCGCCGGCGCGGTGATTCTCGAGGCGAGCGACGGGGACGGAGGGAGGGGGATTCTCGCGCACCTGACCCGATCCGACACCCTCGACCATTCGGGGATGCTCTCGATGGGCCCGTCCTACAAGAGCGAGGTCTTCCTCGATGCGCTCTTTCTGAAGATGGAAGGGCGGAAGCTCTACAAGTACGCGCTGCAGAACGTCGCGGGCGCGATGAAGAGCTGCCTCGAGAAGGCGGGCGTTGCGGTCGGTGACGTGAAGAAGATCCTGCTGCACCAGGCCAACGGCAAGATGGACGAGGCGATCGTCAACGCGTTCTACCAGCTCCACGGGATCGCGCAGCCGCCGGAGGGCGTGCTGCCGATGACGATCTCGTGGCTCGGCAACAGCTCGGTCGCCACGGTTCCGACGCTGCTCGACCTGATCCTGAAGGGCAGGTTCGAAGGCCAGTCGCTGGGAAGCGGCGACCACGCACTCTTCGCGTCCGTCGGAGCCGGGATGCACATCAACGCGTTCCTCTACCGGATGCCGTGAGAGTAGCTGCCTGATGTGGCGCAGGCACTCCAGCCTGCGCGTCGCCGAAGGCGACCTGTTGCTTCTGACCTGGTTCCTCGACAGGGCGGCGCTTCGCGCCGCGCGCAGGCAGGAGTGCCTGCGCCACATACCAACCGGTGGCAAGGGAAGCGCCGCCCCCGCTTGAATTGAGCAACACGCCCTTCAGGCTGCGCGCGCTGGCGGAGGCCCAGGCCCGTGCGGGGACGACGGCGACCATGCGACCCGCGTCAGAACGTCGGATGAGCGCCACATCCTCGCGTGACGTGTGACGCACTGGCGCACCGCAGCCCATGCGATAGAATTCGGCCGCATTTCGTTGCAGTCCTGAACTCAGAGGGAAGGAAGAGGCGATGGAAACAGCCACGGTATCGAGAAACGGCACGCCATGGGTGCTCGAGTTCTACCGCTCGGCGCTCGGTAAGAAGGCAGTGATGGCCGCGACCGGCATCATGCTTTTCGGCTTCGTGTTCGTCCACATGCTGGGGAACCTGAAGCTTTACCTCGGCGCCGACGCCATCAACCATTACGGCGAGTTCCTGCGGACGGTCGGCTATCCGATTCTCCCGCACGGCGGCTTGCTCTGGATCGCGCGCATCGTGCTGCTCGGCGCGGTGGTCCTCCACATCTGGTCGGCGCTGCAACTGACTCTCCTGAGCCGCGCGGCGCGGCCCGAAGCGTACGAGCGCAAGGACTTTGCGATCGCCACCTACGCCTCCCGCACGATGCGATGGGGCGGCCTGATCGTGCTCGCCTTCATCCTCTGGCACATCTTCGACCTGACGCTCGGGATGACGCCCGGCTACGAGTTCGCGGAAGGGAAGCCGTACGAGAACATCGTGGCCTCGTTCTCGCGTCTGCCGGTCGCGATCTTCTACATCATCGCGAACCTGATGCTCGGCCTGCACCTCTACCACGGTCTCTGGTCGATGTTTCAGTCGCTCGGTTGGAACAATCCGCGATTCAACTCGTGGCGGAACGAGTTCGCCGCGGCGTTCGCCGTGATCATCACGATCGGCAACATCTCATTCCCGATCTCGGTGATGCTCGGACTGGTGAAGTAAGGGGGCGCGCGCGATGGAACTCAAATCTGCAATTCCTCCCGGACCGCTCGCCCAGAAATGGACCAGCGCGAAGTTCACGAACAAGCTGGTGAACCCGGCGAACAAGCGAAAGTTCGACGTGATCGTCGTCGGCGCGGGCCTTGCCGGCGCCTCGGCCGCGGCGACACTCGGCGAGCTCGGCTTCAAGGTCACCTGCATCGTCTACCACGACTCTCCGCGGCGCGCGCACTCGATCGCCGCGCAGGGAGGCATCAACGCCGCGAAGAACTACCAGAACGACGGCGACTCGGTGCACCGGCTCTTCTACGACACGATCAAAGGCGGCGACTTCCGTGCGCGTGAAGCGAACGTACACCGCCTCGCCGAGGTGAGCGTCGACATCATCGACCAGTGCGTCGCGCAGGGCGTTCCGTTCGCGCGCGAGTACGGCGGGATGCTCGACAACCGCTCGTTCGGCGGCGCACAGGTCTCGCGCACCTTCTACGCGCGGGGACAAACTGGTCAGCAGCTCTTGTTAGGCGCCTACTCCGCGCTCTCGCGGCAGATCGGCCTCGGCAACGTGAAGATGATCACGCGCACCGAGGTGCAGGACATCGTCGTCGTCGACGGCAAGGCGCGCGGCGTCGTCTGCCGCGACCTCGTCAGTGGCAAGGTCTACTCGCTCGCCGGCGACGCGGTCGTCCTCGGCACGGGCGGCTACGCGCCGGTCTTCTACCTATCGACGAACGCCAAGTTCTCGAACTGCACCGCGATCTGGCGCGCACACCGCCGCGGTGCTCTGTTCGCGAATCCCTGCTACACGCAGATCCACCCGACCTGCATCCCGCAGACCGGCGACTTCCAGTCGAAACTAACGCTCATGTCCGAGTCGCTGCGCAACGACGGCCGCGTCTGGGTCCCGAAGAAGAAAGAAGACTGCGGCAAGCCTCCGGGCAGCATCGCCGAAGCCGATCGCGACTACTACCTCGAGCGCAAGTACCCGAGCTTCGGCAACCTTGCGCCGCGCGACATCTCCTCGCGCGCCGCGAAGGAAGCGTGCGACAACGGCCTCGGCGTCGGCCCCGGCGGACGCGGCGTCTATCTCGACTTCTCCGAGGCGATCGGTCGCCTCGGCAAGAACGTCATCGCCGAGCGCTACGGCAACCTCTTCACGATGTACCACGAGATCACCGACGAGAATCCGTACGAAGTCCCGATGCGGATCTACCCGGCGGCGCACTACACGATGGGCGGTCTCTGGGTCGACTACAACCTGATGTCGAACCTCGAGGGGCTCTTCGTAATCGGCGAGGCGAACTTCTCCGACCACGGCGCGAACCGCCTCGGCGCCTCGGCGCTGATGCAGGGACTCGCCGACGGCTACTTCGTGCTCCCGTACACGATCGGCAACTACCTTGCGCCCCTCATGGGAAAGAAAGTCGCGACCGACCGTCCCGAGTTCAAGTCGGCCGAGGCGGAAGTTGCGGATCGCGCGAAGAAGCTCCTCTCGACCGGCGGAACGAAGTCGGCGGAAGCCTACTGGCGCGACCTCGGCAAGATCATGTGGGACAAGAGCGGCATGGCGCGCGACGCCGCGGGCCTGAAAGCCGCGCGCAGCGAAATCGGTGCCCTCCGCGAGGAGTACTGGAAGAACGTGAAGGTTCTCGGTACGGGCGACGAGACGAACCAGGCGCTGGAGAAGGCGAGTCGCGTGGCCGACTTCTTCGAGCTCGCCGAGCTGATGGTCGTCGACGGGCTCGCGCGCGAGGAATCGGCCGGCGGACACTTCCGCACCGAGCACCAGACCGAGGAAGGCGAAGCCAGGCGCAATGACGAGGAGTTCAGCTACGTCTCCGCGTGGGAGTGGAAGGGCGTCGGCGCGGAGCCGCAGCTCCACAAGGAGCCGCTCGTCTACGAAGAAGTGAAACTGGCGACGAGGAGCTACAAGTGATGAACGTCAAGCTGATCGTCTGGCGACAGAAGAATCCCTCGACGCCTGGCTCGATGAAGGAGTACGAGGCGAAGAACATCCCGAAAGAGGCGTCGTTCCTCGAGATGCTCGACATCGTCAACGAAGAGTTGATCGAGAGGAACGAGGAGCCGATCGCGTTCGAGCACGACTGCCGCGAAGGGATCTGCGGATCGTGCGGCATGATGATCAACGGCAAGGCGCACGGCGGCTTTCGCACCGCGACCTGCCAGATCCACATGCGCCAGTTCCAGGACGGCGACACGATCTGGGTCGAGCCGTTCCGCGCGAAGGCGTTCCCGATCATCCGCGACCTGATCGTCGACCGCGCCCCACTCGACTCGATCATCCAGTCGGGAGGTTTCATCTCCGCCCCGACCGGCTGCGCACCCGACGCGAACGCGATCCCGATCCCGAAGGACATGGCCGAATACTCGATGGACGCCGCTGAATGCATCGGCTGCGGCGCCTGCGTCGCCCAGTGCCCGAACGGCGCGGGACAGCTCTTCACCGCGGCAAAAGTCTCGCACCTCGGCCTGCTACCGCAAGGACAGGCGGAGCGCTTCGTCCGCGCCGACGCGATGGTGAAAACGATGGAGGAGTACTTCGGGTCGTGCTCGAATTTCCGCGAGTGCGAGGCGGTCTGCCCGAAGTCGATCTCGACCGACTTCATCGCGCGGCTGAACGCCGACTACCTGAAGGCGCAGTTCAAGCCGAAGAAGCCTTCGGGGAAGTTCCGGGACGAATAAAGTCCGCCTCACGCGCGGTTATGACATCACACGGCGGGGCGAGGCCCCGCCGTTTCATCGATACGCCATGAGCAAAGACGAACTCACGACATCACGGCGCAGAATCGCGCGGCTCGGATTCCGCACGCCGCGTCCTGCCCGCTTCGGGACTCACGACGCGGTCGTACTCGACATCAGCCTGCACGGCGCCGGGATCCGGCACCCGGGGCCGATCAAGCTCGGCACGGAAGCGATGCTCCGGTTCCGGCTCGAAAAGCAGGAGCATGCGATGCGTTGCCGTGTGGTCCGCAGCAGGATGGAGCTGCAGCAGCACGAGGACGGCACGGTGCAGAGCTACCGCTCGGGACTCGCTTTCGTCGGCCTCGAGCACGAAGCCGTGTCGTTCCGCGAAGCGCTGCGCAAGCGGGCGAATCGAGCGATCCTGCTTCAGCAGGCGAATGCGCTCGCCCGGCCCGAGCTCGCCAGTGGCGAATCGGCGAGCGACCGGATCGAGCTGGAGTTTCTCGCCCCCTGGCTCAAGCCGAAACCGTTCGTGCGCTACACGCTCGAGCGGGGCCGCAAGTGGAAGACGGTCCGAGTGAGTCGCGCCGAGCAGCCCGACAATGGCTTCACGATCCTCGCCGAGGAAGCCGAGAAGGAAGTCGCGACCCTTTGCAGGCTCTTCGAGGATGGAAGCGCGGAGCAGAGACATCTCATTCAGCTCTTCGCGCATCTGAGCCTCACCGAGACGAGCGGCAGCTAGTGTAGTGTTTCGTGAATCCCTTGCCTTTCGTTGCGACGGAATGCAGCCGCTTTCTTTGTCGCGCCTCCTCGCCGATGAACCACATCGACTCGTCGGCGCTTCACGAAA
>JBPPMG010000188.1:0-5354 GCA_051305935.1 Thermoanaerobaculia bacterium | reverse complement strand
GTTAAGGGCCTTCTCATAGAAGGACGACAGACTGCGCGTACGTCGCAGAATCGATCGCGTTGCGTCACACGCGCCAATTGCGTTCCTCCGGCGCTGCTCTCCGAAACTACTTACCGTATCGTCGTCTCGCCAAACGTGACCGCTCCACCGCCCTCGGACTTCACGCTCAGGGCGCGGCGACCGGAAAGGCCGTCGAGGGGCACCTCGAGCGACGTGGGCCCGCTCACGACGACGCTGGCCACACGTCCGCCGTCCCAGCCCCAGGAGGCGAGAGCGGGCTGCTTTGCGTCGAGCGCGATGTGGAGCATCCGATTCGGCCGGGAGCGCGCATCGAGGCAGAGCGAGAGGCTTCCGGTGCGACTCCACGACGCCGCGGGGATTCGAGGGGGCGTCAGCGCCGCGATTCGCCGCGACAACGCATCGCGCGCCTGGTCCGACTCCGCCGCGTCGCGCATGACCAGCAGCACCTCGCACTCGTCGCGCGCCGTCGGGGCCAGGTCTTCGAGAACCCGCCTCGCGCGCTCAGCGTCGCCCCGCGCGAGCCAGGCTCGCGCGATGTCGACGATCGCCGGCGTCCACTCGAACGCGCCCCGCGTCTGCGACGAGAACAAAAGCTCCTCCGCCGCTGACGCCTCACCTCCCAGCGCAAGCGCGCGCGCCGCGACGGGCTCCGGCACGTTGGTGAGTCCTTCGGCCAGTCGCGCGAGCGCGCGTCCATTCACGCTCGCCTCGCGACCGTCGAGCAGATACCGCAGCAGGCGGCCGCGCGGATCGCTGGCCCACGAGCCCCTGCGCATCGCGGGCCAGAGCTCCGCGATGCGGCCCACCTGACGCCGGGCACCGGCGCCGTCGAGCTCTTCCAGCCGGTACGCGCCCGCCCACGCGGGCACCGCCGACTGCAACCCATACTCATCGCCTCGGCGGGCGAGCGTCTCGATGCGCGCGAGATCGCGAGCACGCGCCTGGACGATCGCCCCGTCGAGGCGACGGCGCACCGCGGCAGCTCGTTCGACGTTGCGTTCGCGAAGCTCACGGGAGAGCGCGATGCGGAGCACGCCCGGCTCGTCCGGCAGCAACCCGATTGCCGTCTCCTCTCCCGTAAGGGCGGCCACCGTCCGATAGCTCCTCTCGACGAATCTTCCGTTCCTCATCGCTCCACGGAGCGCATCGAGCGGAGCCATCCTGGTCGGCACGCGATCCCATACGTCGAGGTACGCTCCGCCAAGGAAGGCGCGAAGCGAGTCGTTTCCCGGCGCAAGCGAGATCCCGAGGAGTGCGGGCAGCTCCCATTCGTCGATGCCGCGCGCGATGGCGTCCGCCGATTCGCGCCTGAGCTTCGTGTACGCGAGCTGCGCGAGCATCGAGTGGTGAAACGCTCCGCCCGGCCGAGTCTCGACCGCCCGCAACGAGAGCGCAATTGCCTCGGCGATCTGCGCATCCGTCAGGGAAACCACGCGAACCCATGCCGTTCGCGTGCGCGCGTCGAGATCCCTGAGGCGGACGCTGCCATGCACGTCTTCGAGCGTCATCGAGGCCGTAGTCACCGAGGCGAGATCCGCCTGCGGCTGAAGCCGGAGCGTCGCCACGTCGGCCGGTCTACGAAGCTCGAGCTCGTAACTCGCGATGAACGCCTCGAGCGAGTCGCGCCCCAGGCGGTCAGCGCGATATGCCATTCCCGCGGCCGCCAGAAGAGCAAGCGCCGCGAACAGGAAGCCGATGTCTCGGAGAAGACGCATGGGGAGGAAGATTGCTCGATTGCGTGATTGCGCGATTGTTCGAATTGTAGACTGCTTTGCTGCTTCTCACCCACGCAACAGGATCTCTCGATCGCCGCCCGCTGCTACCGATTCACAACGCACTTCGATCGAGCAATCGCGAACACGATCGCCCGCCGTTCAATCGAGCAATCGAGCAGTCGCGCAATCGCTTCCTTCCGCCGTTAAATCGAGCAATCGCGCAATCGAAGAATCGCGCAATCGCCTTTCCCCTACTTCATGAACGGCGTATTCTCCGCGACTTCGGGCTCGCCGTAATATCGATGATAGTAGTAGTACTTTCCGTACGCGCCGGCTGTCTGTTCGAGGTTGTTGAGCAGCACACCGAGGATCCGGACGTTGGCCCGCTGGATGTCGTCGCGGATCCGGGCGACCAGGTCGCGAGGCGTGCGTCCGCCATGAACGCAGAGAACCACGCCGTCGGCCTGGTTGCCGAGAATCAGCGCATCTGAAATCGGCGAGACGGGAGGCGTGTCGATGATGATGTGGTCGAACTTCTCGCGCGCGACGCTCAGGAGCGTCGTCATCGCCTTCGACGAGAGAAGCCCCGAGGGATTCGGAGTCGTCGGACCGGCGGGAAGCAGGAAGAGCCCCTGGACCTGCGTCTGGATGATCACCTTCGTCGGGTCATCGTTCTCGGCGAGGATCGTGACGAGTCCGCGCCGGTTCGACACTCGGAAGATCTCGTGCAGTCGGGGCTTGTGGAGGTCCGCGTCGATGAGCAGGACGCGCCGCCCGAGTTGGCCGAGGACGGCCGCAAGGTTCAACGCGGTCGAGGTCTTTCCTTCGGAGGGAAGCGACGACGTCAGGACGACCGTGTGCACGCCGCCGGCCTGTGACAGGAGAAGGGCGGTGCGGAACGCACGGTAGGCCTCCGCGATCGTCGAGCGCCGGTTGTGGTGCGGAAGGAGCTCGATCTCGTGGAGTCCCCGATCGTCCGGGTTGGGCTCCTGCTGAGCGGACGGCGTCGTCTTGCGGCGTTTCCCTCTCAAGTACGAGTAGCTCTTCTCCTTCGTGGTCGCCGACGGAATCACGCCGAGCGCCGGCAATCGAAGGTAGAGGTCGACCTGATCGGGAGTCCGGAGACTCCGATCGAGATACTCACGAAGGAAGATTACGAACAGGCCCGCGACGGCGCCGAACATCACCCCCGAAACGAGGTTCTTCTTCAAGCTGGGCTTGAAGGGACTGCGTGGCGGCAGCGCGCGGTCGACGATGCGCACGTTCGAGAGCTGCTCGCTGTTGAGGCTCGACTGCACCTGTGTTTCCGCCTGGCGCTTGAGCAGCGTGTCGAGCAGGTCGCGCTTGGTCTGCACCTCGACCTGGAGATTCGTGTACTCGACGGCGTCGCGATTGAGCGTCATCGCCTCGCTCTTCTGGCCGCCTAACATCGACTTCAGGCTCTGCTCGCGCCGGAGCGCGGTTTGGTAGTCGGAGCGGGCGAGCTCCCGCGCCTTCGTGACCTGGCGGGAGATCTCGGTGGAAATGTTCTGCTTGCCCTTGTCGATCTGCGACTTGAGCTGCGTCATCGCGGGCCAGTCGGGCTTGAACATGTTCAGCTTCTCGGCGTACTCGCGCTCCAGTTTCGAATTCTCGGCGCGGAGCTGCGAGATCATCCCGCCGGAGACCTCGTCGGCGAGCGTCTCGACCGGCCCAGTCGTCGTCTCGTAGTACCGCGCTTCCTTGGCAACGCGGTCGGCCACGGCAGACGCGTAGTCTCTGTTCAGTGACTCGAGCTTCTGCATCGTGACGTTCGACCCGGCGTCGAGCGAAATGATGTCCTTCTGGTCGCCATAGGCCGCGAGCTGCCTGGACTTCTGGTCGATGTCCGCCTTGAGCTGCTCGACCTGCGTTCCGAGGAACTTGCCCGCGAGCCCCAACACCTCGAACTTCGACTCCATGTTCCACTCGAGATAGGAGGTCGCCACGGCGTTCACGATGTCCGCGGCCTGCTTCGGGTTCCCGGTGACGTAGGAAATCTCGATCAACTTGGTGCCGCGAATCGGCTCGGCCTGGACCCCGGCAGCGAGACCCTCGGCCAGAAGCTCCATATCCGCGGCCGACGTGTCTTCGGGCTCGGGAGCAGGTTTCCAGAACATGAGCGCGTCGAGAAAACCGCGGTCCGCCGCGCTCCCGGCTTGGCCTTCCGCCAGGTTCAGTTTCTGCGCCACCCGCGTAGCGATTTCGCGGCTCTTGAGCAGGCGGGTCTGGGTGGGGATGAACTCCGGATCGCGCATACCCACCGAACCGCTGGTGCCCAGGTCGAATGCGGTCGTCCGCTCCGGTTCGACTTTGAGGATCACACGGGCCCGATAGAGCGGAGTCGAAAGCACCGTGATGACGATGGCCGCAACGAGCGCAAGACCGACGCAGGCCCCGATGATCGCGCGGCCACGCACGATGATTCCCCAGTATTCGGAGAGATTGACGTCCTGCTCAGTACCCTCCTGGGACTGAAACTCTCCCGGCTCGGAGCCTCGCGAGGACGCTGCAGGAGGAAACGAACTCTGTCTCGGGTCGAATGCCATGGTCGCTGGGGTCTTTTCGCCGAGTCAGCGGCCGCGCCAGGTAGCGTCAGAATGATCGCCACCGCGCACGTGCCCGTCGGGCTCGCACGCGCTCGCTCCCCTTCCCTTCCGTCGCATTTCGCCGCCGCTACCTACGGCCGCGCTGGCGACACCGGCTCCCGCGGCTCGTCGTTGTTGTTTTCGATGATGATGGCGCCGGCGATTATCCCCCCTGCGATCGCGGCCTTCTGAGCGAAGGTCATTGGGGCGAGACCGCCGGGCGGAACCGCAACGATGCAGGGATCGGCGTTCGCGAGGCGAACCTCATCACACGCGGAGTTCGGTGCCATCGTCTGATCGACACCGACCACCTTGACTACGCCGGAGCAAGAGAAGCCTGTCGGCGAGCCGGTCTGCGAGAGGTCGGTTAGGCCGAGGATGATGTTGTCCGCAAAGCTCTGCTCCTCTTCGTTCAGGCGCGGCTGCGTGCAATCCGCTCGGACCGGCACTTCCACCGGCTCGGTCGCCGTCATCGAATCGTCCCCGGCGACCGCGACGATGCGGTACTCGACGAGCTCCGTTTCGCGAAGCGTCGCGGGAAGCACCGCCATGAAGTTGTCGCCTTCAAGCGCCATCATCTCCAGGTAGTACTCCGGGCCCTCGCTTTCGGCGCGGAAGTAGACGCGCACGCTCTTCGGTTCGGACATTCCGGTGACGGTCGCGTTCACCGCAGTTCGTCCGCAGAGTGATGGGAAACAGGATGGCGGCTGATGAGACACGGTCAGGCTTCCCTGACCAGATGCGTTCAACGCGACCGTCATGGCCGCGGCGAGCATGAAAATGGGCCGTATTCTCATTGGGACACCGCTCCTCACTTGCTAGATGGGCACAATGTAGTGCAGGATTCCCGTCAAGTCAATCGAATGAATAGTTTATGAGTAGTTCCTGAGTAGTTTATGAGTAGTTTGCACGGAGACCGAATGGCCGCTGGGATAGCGCATTGATCGAGCCCGGTTCCCTCCTCGAGCGCGTCGCTCGGGCGTTGACCCTCGGGCTTCTCGCAGTCGCCATC
>JBPPMG010000176.1:0-2263 GCA_051305935.1 Thermoanaerobaculia bacterium | reverse complement strand
GACACTCGCCGCTGATCCACTCGCCGCTGATCCACTCGGAGAAACCTGACGTGCAACGCTCGCGCCTCTCCCTCTTCGCTCTCGCCGCACTCTGCGCCACCGCGCCCCTCGCCTCCGCCGACCGCCTGATCACGAAAGACGGCCGCGTGCTCTCGTGCAAGAAAGCCCGGCCGGAGGGCGCCGGCTACAAGGTCGTCTTCGAGAACGGCGAGATCCTCGTCCCCGACAAGACGCTCGTGCAGTCGGTCGAGGTCGAAGGCGACATGTCGGACTACGTGCCGGCGAACGACGACGAGAAGAAGAAGCTCGCCGACGGCTACGTGAAGTACCAGGGCAAGTGGCTGATGAAGCCCGCGTTCGAGCTCGAGCTCAAGCGGAACTACGAGAAGAGCAAGAAACGTCTCGAGGAGATCGCCGCGCACGCGGACTTCGACTCCGGGTGGACGAAAGAGACCGCGCACTTCCGCTTCCAGTCGAACACGTCACCCGAGCTGCTCAACTACTACTGCGAACTGCTCGAAGCGTATTACGACCTGCAGGACCAGCGCATCGGCATCAATCCGACGCCGACGATGAAGCGCACGAAGATGCAGGTCAACGTCTACCGGAGCCACGAAGACTTCCAGGCGAACGCCCCGTGGGGCAACGAGGGCTCGAGTCCGAGCGTGCTCGGCTTCTTCAGCCCGATGGGGCAGAACCTGAATTTCTATCACGACTACGAGGACCCGGCGCAGTCGACGTGGGTCGCACTCCACGAGTGCACGCACTTGCTCACGCACTTGATCGACCAGGACTACATCGCGCAGATCTGGCTGAACGAAGGCGTCGCGGACTACTTCGGATCGTCCAAGGTCGAGCGCGACAAGAAAGGCAAGCTCGTCATCAAGCCCGGCGAGATCCAGCTCGACCGCGTGCTCACGGTGCAGCAGGCGATCAAAGAGGGCGCGACGTCGACCGGCGGCGGTGATCCGGGCGCGAAACGCAGCAAAGGTGTCGAAGGCCAGCCCGACATCAAGCTCGAGAAGCTCTTCAAGATCCCGCGCGACGAGTTCACGGGCTTCGAATACGCCCACGGCTGGTCGTTCGTCTATTTCCTGAACAACTTCGACAATCACAAGTACCAGAAGAACTTCGACAAGTTCTTCAAAGGCCTCTACACGCTCGAGTCCGGCATTCCGTTCGAGGTCGTGAACTACGCGACGAAGACCGGCACGGGCAAGCGCGTGTCGCCCGAAAACATCCGCGCGTACCTGCTCAAGAAGCTCGGCCTCAAGGACACGGAGCAGCTCGAGAAGGACTGGAAGAAGTTCATCGCGGACATCCCGATCGTCGGGCCCGAGGCGCGCCTCAAACGCGGACTGCAGAACTTCTACCGCGGAGACCTCGAGCAGGCGATCGAGGACCTCGATGCGGCGATCGAGGCCAAAGTCACGGATCCGCGCGCGTGGTACGCACGCGGCCGCGCGCGCGTCTACCAGTCGCGCAGCAAAGCGAATTTCGAGGCCGGCGTGAAAGACCTCGGCGACGCCGTGGCCATGGATCCCTTGAACCCCACGTACCGCCACGTCTACTCGCGCATGATCGCGGGCGTGAACGGCCACGGCGGCGACGAGCAGGACATCGATCTGCCGGAGGCGAAGATCCAAGCCGGTCTCGCGGCCGAGCTCGAGCCGGAGAACGACGCCTTCCAGAAGTGGTTCCTGCAATTCAAATGAGCCACGCGACTCGCTCGGGCCACGCCGCACGCTTCACGTTCCTCCTCGCCTGCCTCGCCGCGCTCCCGGCCTGTGTCGGCTCGCGCACGCTCGCGAATCCGACGCTCTCGTTGCGCACGAGCGGTGGCCAAGAGCTCGGCGTGTCGACGGACTACGGCATCGTGTTCCTCGGTCGCACGGCGCAAGCCGGCCGCGTCGAGATCGAGAGCTGGTTCGGCGACGGACCGAACATCGAGCCGGCCGTGATCGAGCCGATCGGCGCGGGTCTCTACACCGCGGAGACGGAGATCCGCCTCGCGCAGGTGTCGATGACCTTCGAAGATCCCGCGCCGGGCTCGAAGTTGCTCATCGTGGGCATCGACCACGGCCAGCCGTGGGAAGCATGGGTGCGCGTCGAGAGCGATCCGCGCGTGCTCGGCCTGATCGCGACGATCCCCGCGCGCCTGCGCGGCCGCGCCGATCAAATCGGCGCCGGCGTGTACGTCGTGCCCGGCGACGACGAAGACGAGACGGACCAAAAGCGCCTCGTCGGTCTCTACGCCGGCCAG
>JBPPMG010000160.1:0-7325 GCA_051305935.1 Thermoanaerobaculia bacterium | reverse complement strand
GCGGTTCGAGGCAGAGTCGCGCACGACGCGGAGAGCTCCCTTCCAGAGACCGACGGTCGGCGAGGCATGACGCGCCTCGCGCGGGTGTAGGAAGAGGATGTACTGACCTCCCACTTCGAGCTGCGGGACTTCCGTCACGATCATCTGCTTCCCGTCGGAAGCAGTGCCGCCGGCGAAGAGGAGCTCGAAGCTCGCCCCGCGGGGACGGCCGCCGACCTGGCGGATCGGCTCGACGACGTAATGCGTGAAGATCGCCGTATGCTCGGCGTTCCACTGCGCGTAAGCGTTCATCACGACGATTTCCATCGTCGTATCGGAGAGCTCCGTGAGCTCCCGGAACGAGACTTCGCGAACCATCGCGAACGACGAGGTGGCGACCAGCATCGCCGCGAGGGCGAAGAGGACGAGACCCGAGGATTTGTGCTTCGCTGTATTCACTGCGTTCCTCCTGATTGCGTTCCGTCTTTGCGGAGACGCTGGGAGGAACATGGCGAGATGCGTGCCAACGGTGAGCGTCAGCATTACCGGCTTAGAATGAAGTAGTTAGGAGCCGCTGTGTTTCTTTATGGGTAATCAAGTGACCCATTTGGCGCGCTTCGGTGGGTCAAGCGATGCGCACGGCGTACGGTGATCGACCCGGGCAGGCGGTGTGCTGTCCGAGGCATCGCCGCCGCCGGCTGCGAGCCGCTTCGCAGGCTCAGGCAGGCGGTTCTTCCGCTTCGAGAAAGCCCAGCAGATCGGTGTTGAGCTTCTCCTGATGGGTGGCGAAGAGCCCGTGCGGCGCGCCCGCGTAGACCTTGAGAGTCGCGTGTTTGACCAGGGTGAGCGAGCGGAGCGCGGATGTTTCGATCGGAACGACCTGATCGTCATCGCCGTGGATGATTACGGTCGGGACATCGAATTTCTCGAGATCGACAGTGAAGTCGGTCTCAGAGAATGCCTTGATGCAGTCGAACGCGTTCTTGTGTCCCGACTGCATTGCCTGAAGCCAGAACGAGTCGATCGCGCCCTCGGAGACCTTGGCCCCGGGCCTGTTGGCTCCGAAGAATGGTCCGCCGGCGAGATCTTTGTAGAACTGAGAGCGGTCGGCCATGCAGCCGCGGCGGATCTCGTCGAACACGTCGATCGGCACGCCGCTCATGTTTGCTGCCGTTTTCAGCATGAGTGGCGGGACCGCAGCGATCAGCGCGATTCGGGCGAGGCGCTTCGTGCCGTGGCGTCCGACGTAGCGCGCGACTTCGCCACCGCCCATGGAGAAGCCGACGAGCGTGACGTCGTTCAGGTCGAGCGATTCGATCAGTTCCGCCAGGTCGTCGGCGAACGTGTCCATGTCGTTGCCGTTCCAGGGCTGGCTCGATCGTCCGTGTCCGCGCCGGTCATGTGCAATGCAGCGATAGCTGTTGGAAGCCAGAAACAACATCTGCGACTCCCAGCTGTCTGCGGTGAGGGGCCAGCCGTGGCTGAACACGACGGGTTTTCCGGTGCCCCAGTCCTTGTAGTAAATCTCCGTACCGTCTCTCGTCGTAATGCTGCTCATGGCAATCTTCCTTTTCCTTGCGGGCGAAGCTCGTCGGCGACGCTGCCGGAAGGTCGAGTGACGCATCGATTCCGGTTCCGGAGGTCAGACGACGAGAGAACTCCGGAACCTTCGAGTAGACATCGAGGGCCGGACCTCATGCGCGAGATCGCGCGGCGTCGCTTCCCGGTCTCAACGAAACATACGCCGATAGGCGAGCACGCCGAGCATGAAGCCGGCACCGGCTGCCATCATCAACGCCTTGCGAGGGTTCGCCGTGATGTAGTCGGTGGCAGTGGTCGTCGCTCGTGACAAATCGCCCTGTGCCCGTGTATAGGCGCGATCGATCGCGTTCGCGGCATTGTCGAGGCCCTTGTGCGCGCCTCGCGCCGCTGACTGGGCTCCTTCGCGGATGTACTTCCCTGCAGCGCGGCTCCGATCGACGACGCGTCCAGCGGCCGTCTCGATGCCGAGCTCTGCTCGATCGGTCACGCCGCCGACGGCGTCGCGGGTGGTGTCGACCATTGAGTCGATGTTGTTCCGAGTCTGCTCGATGCTGGTGGTCATGAGTAATCTCCTCTTACCGGGGTGCTGTTGTTTCTCCAGGACGATCCTTTGAAAGCTCCTGCGGAGCATGGATCCGAGCCTGCCAAATTGGGGTCATTCGTCGTGCGATTTCGTTCTCTCACTGCCGTGCTTCCAACGTAGTCGCCGGCTCCTCCGAGCGGTAGCGCAGTTACTACCCGGAGGCGAGCTCGCCACTCAGGTAGGAAACACCCCCGAGGTGGCACGCGGACAGGTCGTCGCTCAGGTCGTTCTCACTCCGGCGAGCGTTCCTTGAAGTGGTGTCGGGGCCGGCGTCACGTCGCGCGGTGCGCCGAGAACGAGCCGCACCCGATGCTCACGTCCATCGTTCTCGAGGGGAATTGCGGCCGGATCGACGGGCCGGCCGTCGAGCTCCGCGCTGGCGATGCCCCGGCAGCGCAATTCGGGATTGTCCACGACGATCGTGTATCGCGACGAGCCGAAGCGCCACTCGATGGTGTACTCCGGCCACGACGACGGGATGCAGGGATCGAGCGTGAAGCTCGCGCCACGGCGCTGGAGCCCGAGAATTCCTTGTATGCCCACGCGGTACATCCATCCGGCGGCGCCGGTGTACCAGGTCCAGCCGCCGCGCCCTCGGTGCGCGGGGTGATCGTAGACGTCTCCCGCGACCGCATAGGGCTCGGTCATGTATTGCGTGACCTGGCCCGCCGTGCGCGAGTGGTTGATCGGGTTGAGCATATGGAAGAGCTCCATCGCCTCGTCGCCGTTGCCGAGGCGCGCCAGCGCGAGAACGACCCAGGCAGCGGCGTGCGTGTACTGGCCTCCGTTCTCGCGAATCCCCGGGATGTAGCCCTTGATGTAGCCGGGATTCTGCTCCGCGTTATCGAATGGCGGAGTGAGCAGCAGGATGACGCCGGATCCGCGCCTGACGAGGCGTGCGCGCACGGCACCCATGGCGCGCTCTGCGCGATTCGCCGGCGCGGCTCCCGAGAGAACGGCCCAGCTCTGGGCAACGGAGTCGATCTTTCCTTCCTCGTTCTCCGAGGACCCCAGCGGTGTGCCGTCGTCGAAATACCCGCGTCGATACCACTCGCCGTCCCAACTCTGCTCGAGCATCGTTCCGAGTCGCTGGCGTTCCGCGTGATAGCGCGCGGCCCGAAGCGCATCGCCCCGTTGCTCGCACAAGGGGACAAACGCCCCGAGTACGGAGTGCAGGAACCATCCGACGAAGATGCTTTCGCCGCGGCCGGCCGGACCCACGTTGTTGTAGCCGTCGTTCCAGTCGCAGCTTCCCATCAGCGGGAGGCCGTGGGGGCCGGAGGTCATTGCGCGCTCGATCGCCCTGATCCCGTGCTCGAACAGCGTGCCTGTTTCGCTCGAGACCGTGGGAACTCCATAGGCTTCCGGCTCGCCGGCAGGCACCGCGGGACCTTCAAGAAACGGGACGTGCTCGTCGAGGATGTCGCTGTCTCCCGTGGTTCTGACGTAGTCGGCGATCGCAAAGGGGAGCCAGAGCAGGTCGTCGGAGCAGCGCGTACGAATGCCCTGGCCAACGGGCGGAACCCACCAGTGCTGAACGTCTCCTTCGACGAACTGGCGCGCAGCTGCTCTCAACAAGTGCTCGCGCGTGAGCTCAGGTCGCGTCAGCATCATCGCGAGCACGTCCTGGATCTGATCGCGGAATCCATAGGCGCCGCTGGACTGAGAGTAGCCGGAGCGCGCCCAGAGCCGGCACGCCAGATTCTGATAGAGAAGCCATCTGTTCACGAGAATGTCGAAGGAGTCGTCCGGAGTCGTGACGCGCACCGCACCGAGGATGTCGTCCCATGCCGCCTCGACCGCGACGAGCTCGGCCTCGGCGGCGGCAACGCTGTCCCTGCCCGAGAATTTTTGCAGAAGGCCGCGGGCCTCCTCGGCGTCGCGCCCCTGTCCCAGGAGGAAGACGATGCGACGCGTCTCACCCGGCTCGAGGTTCACTTCGATCTGCAGTGCTGCGCAGGGGTCGAGCCCTGCGCCGAAGCGATTCAGCAGGAGCGGCTGGCCGAGCGCGGCGGCGCGAGCGAGCGAACCGTTGCGGCCGAGAAACTCCAGACGATCCCCTGTCGCCGAGCGAAGCGGCTCGCTCGAGGCGGAAAATGCGACGCGTCCTCGGGTGGGGCCATAGAGGTCGCGCGCGAGAACCGCCTCGGTCTCGCCGTCGAGGCTCGTCTCGACGAACCTCGGGCCGCTCGCAAGCGGTGGGCCTAACAGCCAGGCGTGGTAGGAGAAGAGAACGAGCCGCCGCGCTCGGTCCGAGCGGTTCGTCAGCGTCAGCATGGAGAGCTTCACCGGCTCGTCGCGCGCGACGAAGATCGCCAGCTCCTGCGCGATGCCGTCAGCAGCGCGGGCGAACCGCGTGACTCCCGCGGCGTGACGCACGATCCAGCGCGGGGAGCGCCGCGTCCGTCGGATCGGCGTGGGAGTCGCGCCCCAGAGTTTTCCACTCTCCTCGTCCCGGATGAAGATCGCCTCCGTCGTCGTGTCGGTCACCGGGTCGTTCGCGAACGGCGTGAGCCGGTTCTCGCGACTGTTCTCAGACCAGGTGTGAGCCGATCCGGATGTGGTGACGATGCTTCCGAAGCGTGGATTTGCCAGTACGTTGACCCAGGGCAGGGGAGTTTCCCGGTCGCCTTCGAGCACGACGACATACTCGCGGCCGTCACGCGTGAATCCGCCGAGTCCGTTCTCGAGAACGAGCGGGGGCCGCGCCGGAGCTTCGTCCGGCTGCGAAGCACTGTCGACCTCGTCGAGCAGAGCTCGCGAGAGCGGGAGTGGAGGCTCCTCCTCCGGTCGATCGAGTTGCTGTTCGAGAGTGCCGGCCTCGGCCGAGATGACGGCCTGCGCGACTGCGTTGAGCAGGACCCGCTCCTCTGTGGGTATCGAATCGGCCTGGAGGAGAAACACACCGCCGGGCTGCGTCTTCCACGCACCCCAGGGGCCGGCGTCAAGGAGCTGCTCGATGCTCGCGTTCGTCTCCGCGCGATAGCTGGAGAGGTGCTCGTTGAGGATGACGGCGTCCGCTCTCAGCCCCTTGAGGCGCCAGTGCTCGTGCGCATTGAGGATTTGCCTGACGAGCGGGAGGTCATCCGGGCCCGTGACGCGCACGAGCACGATCGGCAGATCGCCGGAGATTCCGTGCCGCCAGAGACCTTCCTGACCGAGAGTGTTCGTCGCGAGTGTCTCGCGGCTGGCGCGGAGCGATGCGTCCGAGAAGAAGACGCGGGAAGCGAGATCTTCGTAGAGCTGCGCCTGCTCCACCGAGATGCCGAGGTGTCTCTGCGACATCTGCGCCTGGGTGTAGGCGAGGGCGAAGGCGCGGGCGGCGACACCGTGGTCGTGATATTTCCGAGCGCAGACGCGGGCGCACGCCTCGTCGGGGGCGACACCGGTCGTGAACGATATTCGAGCGAATCCGCCGGGCGCGATGCGGAGGCGGGTCCGAAGGCTCAGTATCGGATCGAGCACCGCGCCGGTGGTTCCCGAAAGAGCGCCACCCTCCATGGAGTACGGGTTTGCCGGGCTTCGCCCGCGCCCGAGGAAGAGCATGCGGTCGGTTTCCCACTCGACCTGGGCCTGAGTCGGTCCCTGAATGGAAAGCACGTGGTATCCGACGAGCGAGGGGTCGTTAGGGCCGCGCGGACGGCGATGCGCGAGGAGAGCCGTTTCCTCGGCGATCCACTCCGTCTCCACGAAGAGCTTTCCGAATGCCGGATTGGAAATGTCCTCGGCGAGGGAGCCGAGGCCTAACTCCACGTAGCTGGTCACCTCGATCTCGCGAAGGCGGTCGCTTCGATTCGTGAGCGAAACGCGCCGGACTTCGGCGTCGTCGCCGGGTGAGACTGCGACCTCGAGCCGCGTAGCGATGTCGTAGTCGAGGCGCTCGAACGTCGCCTTCTCCGTCCGGAACTCCACGAGATAACTCTCAGGCTCCTTCCCGGTCGGCTGCCAGGCCGCCGACCAGACGTCGCCGGTGTGGACATCGCGCAGGTAGACGAACTGGCTTCCCGGATCGCGAGTGCTGTCCTCGCGCCATCGCGTGACCGCACGGCCGCGGCAGAAGCTCGAGCCACCGCCGCCATTCGTCACGATCGCCACGTAATTGCCATTCGAGAGAATCTGCGCGCGTGGATATGCCGTATGCGGTGAGCGAAGGCGGCGTGGAGGGCGCGCGATCAGCTGAGGCTCGGTGCGTGTCTCCTCGGCGTGGCGCGAATCGATAACGGGCGCCTCACGCGGGAGGCGCTCCTGAAGGAGCAGCTCGGTCGCCTGAACTCGCCGGTCCGCGTGGAATCGACCGACCATCACGTCGTCGAGCAGGACGTTGGCAATGGCTACGATCGTCATTCCCTGGTGGTGCGCCATGTGAGTCTTCACGACGACGCCTTTGCCTGGCCGCTCGACCGCGGAGTCGTCGAGCTCGAGCGGCTTTCGTGGTGTGTAGTCGATGGCGTCGTAGTATCCGTGCGGCCCCTCCGCGTTCTCCGCTTTGAGGCGAAGCAGGTTGCGCGCTGCTTCGGCTGGCTCGAGGATTGCGGCCAGCACTGTCGCGTACGGCGCGACGACGAGCTCGTCGCCCAGGCCGCGCTTCAATCCGAGGCCGGGAACACCGAACTCCTTGTACTGATAGTTGCCGGACCGATCGACCAGATCGTAGGCGGATTCGGAGATTCCCCACGGAGCGGAGCGATCGCGCCCGTAAGCAATCTGCGTCTTGACGGCCATGCGACAGCTCTGCTCGAGGAGCGTCCCCGGATACGATCGCATCAGGAGGAGCGGCATGAGGTATTCGAACATCGTGGCACTCCAGGAGACGAGCGTCGGGGTGCCCTCGACGCTGACGACGAGCCGTCCCAGGCGGAACCAATGATTTTGCGGAACGTCGCCCTTCGCGATCGCGAAGAAGCTTGCGAGGCGCGACTCCGAAGCGAGAAGGTCGTAGTACGAGATGTCGGCAATGCCCGGCGAGTCGGCGTCGGCGAGGCGGTAACCGATCGAGAAGAGCTGGCGCTTTCTGTCGTAGAGGAAATTGAAGTTCATCCCGTCCGCGAGGACCGTCGCGCGAATGGCGATGTCGGATAACTGCGACGTCAGCTCCGGTCGCGCCCTGAACAGCTGCCGACACCCTTGCGCCAGTACGACGAGCGCGCCCGCGAGGTTCCCGCTGTCGACCGTAGATACATAACGCGGAAGCAGCGGCGAGAGGTTCTGTGTGTCGTACCAG
>JBPPMG010000127.1:0-21295 GCA_051305935.1 Thermoanaerobaculia bacterium | reverse complement strand
GCTGGATCGGCGGCGACTTCAACAAGTTCTGGTGGAAGAACGAGGGCAAGGCGGTCTTCGACGGTCCGGATGAGGGGGAGACGGAAACCGATCTGCTCTATTCTCGCTTGATCACGCCGTTCTGGGACTTTCAGGTCGGCGCGCAATACGCCAACGATTGGCGTAACGACGACTACGAAGACCGGTGGTCCGGCGTGATCGCGCTGCAGGGCCTGGCCCCCTACAAGTTCGAGCTTGATAACTCGCTCTACATCTCCGAGGACGGTGATGTCACCCTCGAGATCGAAGCCGAGTATGACCTCCGGATCACCCAGCGCCTCGTGCTTCAGCCGCGGGCCGAAGTGGGAGTTGCCTTCCAGGACATTCCCGAACGAAGCCTTGGCGCGGGGATGACTGACGTCAAGCTCGACCTGCGCCTGCGTTATGAGATCAAGCGCGAGTTTGCTCCGTATTTCGGCGTTCGCTCCCAGGTCCTCGTTGGAGAGACCGACAGCATCGCAGAAGCCAGTGGGGAGGAGTCCGAACAGCTCTCTCTCCTGGCAGGCTTTCGCTTCGCGTTCTAGTGGTCATTGGCACCAGCCTTGGGATCGTTTACTGGTCGATAGAGCCTCAGGGCCTGGCGGGGATAGCCACTGTTGCAGCGGTCGCAATTCTCGTCTCGGAGGCCGCGAGGTGATCGAAACGAGATCGAAGCTGTCGAGCGCTCCGCCGCCGGCTGGAATGGGAGCTTGAGTGGGAGCTTGAGTGAGAGCTGGAGTGAGAGCTGGCAGTGTGGAGCTGGGAACTGCTGGGAACTGGGAGCTGGGGTCAGACCTTCGCTCGTCTGTTCCGGTCCGCTCACGGACGAATGCCGCCGAGCGGAAAATCTACGAAGGGTAGAGTAGCGATACGCTGAACCACCGGTCCGGGCAATCAAGGTGAAAATAGAAGCTCAGACCCCGAGTGGACCCCGCGTTCCTCCAGAGGCCGGACTCCATCGGCTCCTCACGCCTCTACGATGGCTTGCAGGGAATCGACGATCGCGCGAAACCTCGGGTCGCCGGCGAGCGCGGTGAAGTCGGGGTCGCACGCGAGCCATTCCCGGTTCGCGTAGCCCTCGCGCACAGCGCCGGCGATCGCATCGATCGCGCGCCCGCTCTGGCCGTCCAGCGCGAAGACACACGCCGAGTTGTACAAGGTGCAGACGTTGCGCGGGTCGATGCGGTAGGCGTCGTCGATGAGCCGCATGGCCGTCTCCCGCTCCCCGATCGCATAGTGCGCCTCGGCGGAGAAGCAGACGGTTCGGACTTCGTCGGGACGCAGCTCGAGGCGCCTCGCGAGGAGCGCGAGCGCGCGAAGCGCCGCGTTGTGACGGTCGCTCTCTCTCCCGACGCCGTAATACGCCTGCACGAGAAGCATCGGCGCGATGTGGTCGTCGGTCCGCACGGCAGCGGCGCGTTCGAGATGTGCGATCGCCTGTTCGCGGCGGTTCATCGTCCAGAGCAGCCGCCCGAGATGATAGTGCGCGTCGTAGCCCCTCGGATCGAGCGCGATCGCCGTCTCGAACGACGTCACCGCGTCGTCGTAGCGCCCCGAGGTCGTCAGCGCAAGGCCGCGACTCGTGTGCGCGTCCGGAAGCGACTCGTCGAGCTCGAGCGCGCGCAGGCTCGTCCGCTCCGCTTCGTCGCGGTACTCCTCGCTCCGGCGAAAGAAGAGGAACTGGTCCGCCACGATCACGGCGATCCCCGCCCAGCCGAGCGCGAAGCCGGGCTCGAGCTCGATCGCGCGCTCGTAGAGCTGCCGCGCCGCCTCGTGCGTCGGTGGCGAGTCCTGATAATAGAGAGCGCGTCCTTTCAGGTAGAGCTCCCACGCGTGCATGCCCGGGTGGGGACGCTGGTGCAGCATGCGCCGCTCCGATTCGCCGAGCAGCCCGACGAGCGCGGTCGCCGTCTGTTCGGCGATGTCTTCCTGAACGGCGAAGACGTCGCCGACCTCGCGGTCATACCGTTCGCTCCAGCGACTGTGGCCGGTCGCCACGTCGACGAGGTGAACTGTCACGCGCATCCGGTCGCCCGATCGCCGAACGCTTCCCTCGAGTACGGTAGTGGCCCCGAGCATCCGCGCCGCCTCGCAAGGATCAGGGTTCCGTCGCGCCGCCTCGAATGACAATCGGCGCGACGACACGTCGAGCGTCTCGATGCGCGCGAGCGCGTTGATGATCTCGTCGGCGAGTCCCTCACAGAAGTGCGCCTGGCTCCGGTCCTCGGAAAGGTCTTCGAACGGCAACACCGCGATCGACGGCCGCGCGGGCACCGAGGAGGCTTCGCGCGGCCGCCTGTCCCTCGCGTCGACGTCGGCGACGAAGAGAAAACCCTTCCCGTACATCGTTCGGATGAACGTCGGCGAGGAGGGAGAGTCGCCCAGGGCCCGGCGCGCGTCGCGGACCACGCGTGTGAGCGCCGATTCCGTGACGAACTTCTCCTCCCAGAGCGCGTCCAGCAGCTCCTGCTTCGGGACGACGCGGTCGCCATTCCGCGCGAGGTACGCGATGAGCGCGAACACCTTCGGCTCGAGTGGAACCTCCTCCCCGCTCCGCGTCAGACGGTGTCGCCCCGCGTCGAGCTCGAACTCTCCGAATCGCATCTGCCGGTCACTTTGCCCTGCGGGAGGCGGTTCGGTCAAACCGGGGCGGTCAGGAAGATACGCGTTCACTCGATTCTCACCAGCTTTCCGTCAGGATCGCGGCGACTCGACACCCCATATTCGTGGCGTACCCATAACGAATGGAGGATCCAATGACCGTAGAAGTCTTCAGAGACCAGCAGCGCGCCGAGCGGTTCGCGGCGCAGATGATCGGGACCCTCAACGCCGGAACGGTGACGTTGATGATGAGCGTCGGGCACCGCGTGGGGCTGTTCGACACGATGTCGGGGCTCGCTCCGGCGACCTCCGAGGAGATCGCGGACGCGGCGGGGCTCGACGAGCGTTACGTTCGCGAGTGGCTCGCGGCAATGGTGACGAGTGGGATCGTGGAACACGACGCCGCGACGGGCACTTACTCGCTTCCGGTCGAGCACGCGATGTTCCTCACGCGCGCAGCGGGCGCCGACAACCTCGCGCACATCGCGCAGATCGTCGGAATGCTCGGGACGGTCGAGGACCGCGTCATCGACTGCTTCCGCAATGGCGGAGGCGTGCCCTATCAGGCCTACGCGCGCTTTCACGAGTTCATGGCCGAAGACAGCAGAGCGACCGTCGCGGAAAAGCTCGTCGACGTGATCCTGCCGGTAGTTCCCGGCCTCACGGCGAAGCTGCAGGAAGGGATCGACGTGGTCGACCTCGGTTGCGGGCGAGGGCAGGCGATGATCGCGCTCGCGAAGGCGTTCCCGCGCAGCCGCTTCGCCGGGTACGACCTCTCCGAGGAAGCGATCGGCGAAGCGCGCGCGGAGGCTGCGGCAGCGGGGCTCCGGAACGTGCGGTTCGAGGTGCGTGACGTTGCGACGCTCGACGGGAGCCAGCGGTTTGCGCTCGTCACAGCGTTCGACGCGATCCACGACCAGGCCTATCCCGCGGCCGTCCTCGCAAACGTCGCCGCGATGCTCGAGCCGGGCGGCACGTTTCTCATGCAGGACATCGCGGGATCGAGCCGGCTCGAGAAGAACCTCGACCACCCGTTCGCACCGTATCTCTACACGGTTTCGTGCATGCACTGCATGACGGTCTCGCTCGCGCAGGGAGGCGTCGGGCTCGGCACGATGTGGGGCGAGGAGCTCGCCACGCAGATGCTCGGCGACGCGGGCTTCGGAGACGTCAGGGTCGAGCGGCTCGCGCACGATCCGCTCAACCTGTACTACGTCGCCCGAGCGTGACCGGAGGCGCGCCTGGCGCGCCCGGATGACGATCGATGGGGGTCACAGCCAAAGTACAAAGAACCTGCCGCTCCGGACACGATCGCGTCGGTAGCAGGTGACACTCACACTTTGGCGTTGACCCCCGGCGCGGGCGATCTACGAGAGGTAGAGAAGCGGGCTCTGATCAGTGAACCGAGGCTTGAAAACCGAAAAGAGAAGCTCTGTCCCCCAAGGCCAAGGGATCCCACGGCGCCGACATCCCAGCCGAGGCGCGACCACTTGTACCGTCAATCGATCCGTTTCCCAGGCATGTCCATACCGTTCTGGTGGAGGATCATGCTGCTCGCGTTTCCTTCACCCTCGGCGACGAACGTCACCTGAGCGTCGACGACGGTGAGGAAGAACTCGCGCTCGCGCTCGGCGAACATCTCCACCTTCGGCTGTCCGGTAGCCTGCAGGAAGAGTTGATCCGCCTCGCGTGTGATGGCGACGACGAAATTCGGGGCCAGCTCGTAGCGGCCCACGTAACGATCGAGCAGCTTCGCGTCGAGCTTCACGGGCGTCCGCTCCTTCGTCGACGGAACATCGCGCGAGGTTCGTTTCGCCGGCATGTCCCGTCCGCCCTGGTGGAGCACGAGGCTCGTCGCCTCCCCCGCTTCGTCGAGGACGAAGGTGAGCTGCGCGTCGGTCACCTTGAGAAAGAACTCGGTCGCGCTCTCCGCGAACACTTCGACCTTCGGCTGTCCCGTCGCCTGGGTGAAGAGGCGGTTCCCTTCGCGCGTCACCGTGAGAATGAACCCTGGCGCGAGCTCGTAGAGGCCGACGTAGTGCGCGAGCGTGGCCGCGTCGACCGCGATCTCCTTGCGCGGCTTCGGCGCCGCGGCGAGCGGCACGGAGGAGTCGAGAAGGTGCATGCCGATGTCGTCGACACCGCTTTCGGTGAACATGTTCGCGAGGACGACCACGCCGGTGCGTCGCTTCGGGTCGAAGCCGATGAAGGAGCGATAGCCGCCCGTTCCGCCGTTGTGCCAGACGATCTCACCGCCGGGCCGCTTCGAGATGTGCCAACCGAGGGCGATCTCGCTGCCCGGGGTCGCCGTCGCGTGCCGCGGCTTCAGCGTCGACGCGAATGCCGCTGAGAGCGGCGAATCGAAGATGGCGGCCGAGAGGAATGCGAGCATGTCGTTCGTCGAGGACCTGAGCGCACCCGCGCCCGCGAGCGCGATGAAGTCCCAGTTCGGAACGCGTTTCCTCTCTCGGTCGTGCCCCGGCGCGAGCTTCGACTTCAGTGCGCCGCCTAACGTCATCGTCGTGCTCTCCATCGACAGGCGGCCGGTGATACGCTCCCGCACGAGCGTCTCGTAGTCCGAGCCAGCGCGGAGAGCGAGCACGTGCCCGAGGAGACCGGCGCCGAGGTTCGAGTACTCGTAGAGGGAGCCGACGTCGCGCGGCAGTTTGTACGACGAGAGAAACTCGTAGAGCAGCGCCACCGTGTAGTCGGCGTACGGATTCTCCATGTTCTTCGGCGCGAGATTCGCCGGGAGCCGCGGCAGGCCCGACGTGTGGCTCGCCAGATGCAGCAGGGTGATCTTCCCGCCGCGCTCCGGCACCTTGACGCCGGCGGGGAGATACTTCGAGATCGGATCATCGAGCGCGACCTCGCCGCGTTCGACGGCGTCGGCGAGAAGCAGCGAGGTGAAGACCTTCGTCGCCGACCCGATCTCGAAGATCGTGTCGCCGTCGACCGTGCGCGCATCGTCGTCGAACGTGCCGTGGGCCACGACGCGCCGCCCGCTCTCGTCGATGACGCCGGCGACGATTCCGACGCCCTGGATCTGCACGTCGATTCGATCGACGAGGATCCTTCGGATTCCGGCATTGTCGGGTAACGCGCCCGCGCCATCCGGAGCAGCGAGAAGTGTCATGGTGAGGATCGTCAGCAGCATCGACATGAACAACCGTTTCATCGTTTCTCTCCCATCCTTGTAGCCTCGTCGTGGAGTCGTGTGAGATTCAAGAGGCGGTCGCGCCGCGAGGCGCGCCGTCATCGAGCGAGAAGATCGTCTCGAGCGAAACCTCGAGCGCGTGTGCGAGCTTGAGCGCGAGAAGCACGGAAGGGACCATCTTCCCCGTCTCGATCGCGTTGACCGACTTGCGCGTCGTCCCCGCCATCGTCGCGAGATCGGCCTGCGTCAGGTCACGCATCGCGCGCTGGACTTTCAGTGTGTTACGCAGTACGGCGTCCATGGTCACTCCCTGTCGAGCACGAGGAACGATGCGATCAACGTCGCCATCCCCAGCGCGATGTTCAAGACAGCCATCGCCATGAGCGAGAACTCTCCTCCGAACTGCATCAGCACGAGTGCGATCGGCAGTTGCGCGACCAAAAGTGCAATCAGCGTGATGCGCTGCGCGCGCGAAAGATTCGCCTGGCGGAACTCATCCTCGAGGATCGCCTGCTCCTCGGCGCCGTCCGCACGCCATGGCCGCTTGCCGAGCGGCGCGTTGAGTGCGACAGCGGCGAGCACGATGGCCACCGGAATCAGCCATGGGACCCGCGACGGCCAGTCGGCGAGCAGCGATCCAGGGCGAACCGCATGAGCGACGACCGTGGCGCCGCAGAGTACGAACATGACGAGTACAACCATGAGCCCGCGCCGGCCTATCCGGAGGAGTAGTTCGGTACGTTCGGGTAGCGGTTTGATCTCAGACATCATCGAATGGCTCCTGTGTGCTCCGTAAATCGAGTGAGCGCTTCGGCCGGCTTCATGCCACCGACAGCGCACTTAATATAACCGATCTATATCAAAAAGCAACCTATCAGTTTCTTTTCATTTCATGGAATCGGCGCGTCGAGGAGCTGCAGCAGGAAGAGGAAGAGGCCGAGGGTCGCGCGAATCCGGCGAAGAGGGCCATGGGCCATGGCCGACAGCCGGACGTCGCGACCGTCGTCGAGGCGTACCCCGTCGATGAAGATAACTACCCGTCGGCCGTGGAGATCCGCGCTCGCCTCGCTCGTCAAGCCGGCGTAGGTGCGGGAGCTCCCGCAGAAGGACCCGTGGGGCGAGGCTTCGTCGCATGGGCGCCCGCGCCCGCGTCGGGGATCGAACGGTCGCGAATCGCGGCAGCCAATGGGTCACCGTTGGCCGTTGGGTTTGCCCTCCGCCCTCGCTCCCAGCCGCGGGCTCGACGGTCCCCCACCTCTAGTGACAGGGTGAGTGCGTCACCGCGCCAGCACGTCGTGCATCGCGTTGATCGTGATCTTCTGCGGCTTCTTCGGGAGGGCGATCTCGAACTCGATTGGCTTCGTGGTGTTCCCAACGATGAGCGTCGTTGCCATACGCGAGAGACTCTTCTTGTCGAAATGGACGTAGATCGGCATGACCACACCGAAGTCGCCGGGCACCTCGGATTGTGTAATCGAGCCGGTCACTTTGTACTTTCCGCCGCCAAGGCTCTGGACGTCGAATTTCGATTCGTACTTCGGGATGGCGGTGCCGTGAACCCATTGGTTGAAGAACCAGTCGAGCTTCCCGTCCTTGGTGAGCTTGAGACCAGGGGTCGCATGCTTTTCGACGATCCGCTTGAAATCGGCCGTCGACGCGTTGCTGCCAGCGTACGTGGCGGCGAATTCCTTCATCATCGCAATGAATGCGGCATCGCCATTCTTCGGATCCTGCATCTGCATGCGCAGCATGTGAACGACGTAGGCACCCTTCGAGTAGACGATGGCGCCGTAGGCGTCGAGGTTCCGCCAGGTGGACAAGCGGTAGCCCTGCGTGATCGGACCAGCCTGGTCATTGGAGATCGTCGCGGCGCGTGGCTTCTCGAGGATGTTTCGTCGCGCTTTCTCGAAGAAATTGTCGTAGACCGGCCATCCACCCGACTGCTGCAGGACGAGCGCAGCCGTGAACTCCGCGAATCCTTCGGAAAGCCATTGATCGCGGTACGTTCTCCACCCGATCTGATGGCCCCACCACTGATGGGCAAACTCGTGTGGCCCGACACTGTCGACGAAATCCTTCATCTGATTCAGGCCGAGCGTGTTTCTCTGTGTGCCGGTGAGGAACGCAACGTATGGGAGGTAGATCAGCGAAGGCCACGACTGCCCCGAGTTCCACTGGGATTGTTGTGTGATGGCGATGCGCGATTCCGAGAGCGGCCCGAAGTAGAAGTTCCCGGTGCGCGCGGTGTTGATCCCGTCCGCCAACGCCGCCTGGGCGAGGCTCGCCGTGTCGACCTGGACGTGCTCTCCCATCAACCCGAACTCGCCCCCTTCCCCTTGAGCCGCGAGCACTCGATTGATGTCGCGCACGATGTCGGGCGTGCCCGGGTTCGTGTAGACCTCCACCGTCATGCCGCTGTCCTTATCGGACTGCCGCAGCTTCTTGAACTTGCCGTAGTTGAAGCCCGCGACCCGAATCGGGTTCGCCGTCTTCCATACGGCGACTCGATCGTTCCCCTCGACCGTGTTGCTGGCCTCGCTGCCCACCGCCACGACCTGCATCTTCTGGGGGTGCCGGAAACGCAGTTCATACTGCGCGAGATCGTCGAACACGGCGACGTTCGGGTACCAACTCGTACGCGCACCAACCGCGTAGTTTCCGTCGCCGGCGTTTTCGAGGACTTCCCTCCCCGCATACGTCATGCGCAGCAGGTACGTCTGCCCGATCTGCAAGGGCGCCGGAAAGACCACGGCCCGGCTGGCGTCTTCGTTCTCCGCCTCCTGGACGAGCGGGAGCGGGGACCAGGCAGGAGCGTCGGCTGCGAGTGCCCACTCAGCCGCGGAGACCCGGAGCTTGCGGAAGAGATTGATGGGAAGGACACGAAG
Source organism: Thermoanaerobaculia bacterium (assembly GCA_051305935.1). Classification (GTDB taxonomy): domain Bacteria; phylum Acidobacteriota; class Thermoanaerobaculia; order Gp7-AA8; family Gp7-AA8; genus JACPDH01. The sequence goes on along the minus strand of JBPPMG010000127.1, from coordinate 12,634 downwards.
ACTCGTGTTCGGCGTAAACGTCATCGTCGTCGTGGCCGAAAGCTCGTCACCCTTGATCGTGACGTCGATCAGATAGTGTGAAGGATCGACGGGCGGAAGCCTGAGCGCTGGCTCACCGCGCTCGATGTCGCGCTTCAGACGGCTCGAGTACCAGAGGCCGCCCTTGTTGGCGTCAAGCACGATGAGGGTGGTCTGCTCGTCGTCGAGCGGATCGACCGACAGGATGGCGGACGGGATCTTCTTTCCGTTCACCCATGCGAGGAAGAAAGGATCGCTCTCGCCGTTGAGTATCTCCTGCAGAAGCCGGATGTGGACGTTCCAATGAAAGCCCTCCCGCTGGTCCCGCAGGTATGCGCCCCATAGGTCGGTCGCCACTGGAGTCGGAGTCCCCGCCACTGGAGCACCGGGCTCCTGAGCAGCCGCGATCAACGCCCCGCCGAGAAAGATCGCGGAATCGAACTGGTCGGAGAGGGTCTCGAGTTTGTCGTCACCCGAGTTGATCGCCAGCTGCCGTTGCTCCTGCGGAGTCGCAGGTTTGAGTTCGTACGAGCCCTGCCCTACGAACACCGCGCCGGCAGTCTTATCCTCGACAGGCGCGAGCAGGTGCAATGTCCCATTCAACGTGAAGCGCAGGACGTCGCGATCGAACGTGAAATTCGTGAGTACGATCGTTCGACCATCCGGCTTCGCCGCACGAAGCGCGACGTAGGTGGGGTCGGTTTCGGCAGACATACCGCCTGCAATCAAACACAGAATGAGCGGGAAGATGCGACGCATGGAGGTTCCTTAGTGAGGCTGGATTCGAGTCCGGCGCGTTGTATAGCACAAGTCGCGAAACCCTCGCGTGATGGTTGTCGCGGGCTGGTAGAATCGGCGCGAGAGCGTCCGCACCGCTTGGAGCGGCGCACTTCGGCGTCCCACCTCGATCGAAGCCATGCCCACCTTCTTCGAAACAGCCGAGAAGTTCCGTCGCTGGCTCGAGCGGCACGGCAAGACCGAGACTGAGCTCGTCGTCGGTTTCTACAAGCGCGGGAGCGGACGCTCCAGCCTGACCTGGCCGGAGTCGGTCGACGAGGCGCTCTGCTTCGGGTGGATCGACGGGGTGCGAGCTCGCATCGACGACGTCTCCTACACGATTCGCTTCACTCCTCGGAGGGCCGCTTCGATCTGGAGCGCCATCAACATCGACAAGGTGCGCGCCCTGCAGGCGGCCGGGCGCATGACCGAGGCCGGACTCGCAACGTTCGCCCGCCGGAACGAGGAGAAGTCGCGCACCTACTCGTACGAGCAGGTGAAGCGCGCGGAACTGGAACCGGCGCAGGCAGCCGCGTTCAGGAAAAACAAGCCGGCGTGGAGGTTCTTCGAATCGCAGCCTCCGAGCTATCGACACATGGTCGCCTGGTACATCACTAGCGCAAAGCGACCTGAGACTCGCGAGGCACGCCTTGCCAAGGTCATCGAGGCGTCGGCCGCAGGACGCCGTGTCTGAGGCGGCCGGCAGACCTCAGAACTGCTTCTTCGCGAGCTTGTCGTGCGTCTCGCGCACGAGCATCAGCGCGGCGGAGCCGTAGTACTTGTGGTACTCGGCGACCATCTCGCCGTTGATGATCACGGGGTCGGTCGCCGCCAGCTTCTTCGCCTCTTCTATGTCTTCCACCGCGAGGATGAACAGCCCGCGCCAACCGTCCACGCCGTCGAGAGGACCCGCCAGCGCCAGCTTCCCCTCCTCGGACAACCGCTTCATGTTCGCGAAATGACCGCGAAACATCTCGTCGCGCTCCGGCCCCGCGGCCATCTTGTTCGGGCCGGTTTTCAGAATCACGAGCACGTATTTCTTCATCCCGTACTCGTCCGCACCCAGCCTCGTCGCCAACGCCTCATCGAAGGGCGGAGCCGCCGCCTTCTCCTGCGCGAACGAGACCTGCGCGGCGAACAATGCAACCATCATTGCGAATTGAATGACCTTCATCGTGCTCCCCTCTTGCTCGTTCCGAAAATCCTAACTCTACCGGCGGACGAAATCAGTTGCGGAACCGCCAACTTCGGCAGCCGATGGACTCCCCGCGAAGAAGTCTCCAGAATAGACGACGAGCGGCGCGGAGCCTCACGAACGCGAATCGGGTGGCGGTACTCCGAGGCGGGGACGAGACGGCGCAGTGCGACGCGACCCACTCATGACTGCGAACTGCTCGAGCATCGGCCGGCGTGTCCGGAAACCGGCCTCGTTCGACCGCGCTCCGTGGCTCGCCCTCCTCCTCTGCCTGTTTGGGGCGCTCGTCGTCGCTCCTTCGCTCGGCGCCGATCGACTGGTGCGCGTCGGCCTCTACGAGAACAGCCCGAAGGTCGGCATCGGCCAAACCGGCAAGCCGGAGGGAATCTTCATCGATCTGATCGAGGCGGTCGCCGAGGCGGAAGGCTGGACGCTCCAATACGTCCCTGGAACGTGGAGCGAAGGGCTCGCGCGGCTTTCGACCGGCGAGATCGATCTCATGCTCGACGTCGCGCGCACGCCGGAGCGCGAGCAGGATTTCGCGTTCCATCGCGAGCCGGTGCTGTCGAGCTGGAACCAGGTCTACGTGCGGCGCGGCAGCGGAATCCGCTCCCTCCCCGACCTCGACGGACGCCGTGTCGCTGTGCTCGAAGGCTCGGTGCAGCAGGACATTTTTCGCCAGATGGTCGACTCTTTCGGCTTCGGCGTGACGCTCGTGCCGCTGCCCGATCTCGCCGCCGCCTTCGTCGCGGTGGCGGAGACCCGTGCCGACGCCGTGATCACGAATCGCTTCTATGGCGCGCGCCACGCCGCGGCCGCCGGCCTCGAGGACACGGCGGTGATCTTCGCGCCGTCACGCGTGTACTTCTCCGCGCCGAAGAACGGAAACCTTGCCTTGCTCGACGCGATCGACCGCCGGCTCGTCGCCTACAAAGCAGACTCATCCTCGGTTTACTACCGATCGATGCACGACTGGACCACCGACGAGGTGCGCCCGGCGACCCCTCGCTGGCCCAGGTTCGCACTGTTAGGCGGCGCGCTCCTGCTCGCCGTCGCAGCGACCTGGCTGATCGTGCTCCGGCGCGAAGTCACCGCGCGCACCGCGATCATCCGTCACCGCAACGAGCAGCTCGCGATCTTCAACCGCACGCTCCGCGCGACCGGTTCGAGCCTCGACCTTCGCACCGTACTCGAGGAGGCAACCCGCGGAGCGCTCGAACTGACCGGCTGCGACTACGGGATGGTCTGCGTGCGCGATCCGCAGTTCGAGCAGTTTCGCGTCGCCGTGCGCGTTCACGGCTGGAGCGAGTCGAACGGAGGAACGGACACCGGCCCACTCCGCGACGCGACCTGTCCCGAGATCGCGGAGATCGTGGCGATGGGCAGGCGGCCTGCGGTGCTGCGCGTCGCATTCGATGCCACGTCACCTTCCTGCACGGGCGTGGACGACCCCGCGCTGCGATGGTGCGCGCGCTTCCCGCTCGAGGCGCAAGGCCTGATCGTCGGCCTGCTCTGCATCTTCTCGCGGAGGAGCGAAGCGCCCTCGCCCCGCCACGTCGACCTCGTCGAGGAGCTCTGCGTCCCGGTCGCGCTGGCGATGGAGAACGCGAGGCTCTATGCGCAGGCGCGCGAGCACGCGGAGGAGCTGGAAGAGCGCGTGGAGGAACGTACGCGCGAGCTGGCCGATGCGATGCACGCGGCCGAGTCGGCCGACCGCCTCAAGTCCGCGTTCCTCGCCACGATGTCCCACGAGCTGCGCACGCCGCTCAACTCGATCATCGGCTTCACGGGGATCGTCTCCCAGGAGCTCGCCGGGCCGCTCAACGCCGAGCAGAAGAAGCAGCTAAACATGGTGCGCGAGAGCGCGAAGCATCTGCTGGCGCTGATCAACGACGTGCTCGACATCTCGAAGATCGAGGCAGGCGAGCTCACCGTCGCCACGGATCCGTTCGACCTCCCCGCTTCGATCCGGAAGGTCGCCGCCATCGTCGGCCCGCTCGCGGAGAGGAAGGGGCTGTCACTCTCGATCGATGGCGGCGAAGGGGTCGGCGGGATGGTCGGCGACGCGCGACGCGTCGAGCAGGTGCTGCTCAACCTTCTCGGCAACGCCATCAAGTTCACGGAGACCGGCTCGATCGCTCTGCGCGTCGATCCGGTGACCGAGAGTCTCGGCGAAGACGGGGCCGTCGCGGAGCGCGCCGTGCGCCTGCGCGTGAGCGACACCGGCATCGGCATCAAGCCGGAGGAGATGTCCCAGCTCTTCCGCCCCTTCCGCCAGATCGACTCGACGATCTCGCGCAAGCACGAGGGAACCGGCCTCGGGCTCGCGATCTGCCGCCGCCTCGTGGCGTTGATGGGCGGGCGCATCACGGCCGAGAGTCGCTGGGGTGAGGGAAGCGTGTTCACGGTGGTCCTGCCGACACATTCGCCCGAGGGAGTGGAGGGGACATGAACAGGCGCATCGTGCTGATCGAGGACAACGAGCAGAACCGTTACCTCGTCAGCTACATCCTCCAGTCCCGCGGCTGGGAAGTCGTTCACGCGATCGACGGGCCGAGCGGTCTGGCGCTCGCGGGAGAGGCCGACCCGGTGCTGATCCTGCTCGACGTGCAACTGCCGGGGATGGACGGTTACGCGGTGGCGCGCGCGCTGCGCGCCAATCCGAGACTGGACGCCGTCCCGGTCGTCGCCGTAACCTCGTACGCCATGGCAGGCGATCGCGAGCGCTGTCTCGAGGCAGGCTGCAACGGCTACCTCGAAAAACCGATCGATCCGGAAACCTTTGCCGGCCAGGTCGAGGCGTTCGTGAGGCAATCTCCATGAGGCGCGCGCTGGTCGTCGATGACAGGGTCGAGAACCTGTACTTGCTTCGAGCCCTGCTCGAGGCGCATGGGTTCGAGGTCGAGGAAGCCTTCCACGGAGTCGAAGCGCTCGAGAAGGCGCGACGCGAGAAGCCGGCGCTCGTCATCAGCGATCTGCTCATGCCGGTGATGGACGGCTACACGCTGTTGCGAGAGTGGAAGGGCGACGCAGCCCTGCGCGACGTCCCGTTCGTCATCTATACGGCGACCTACACCGACCCGAAGGACGAGAAGCTCGCACTCGATCTCGGCGCCGACGCATTCATCGTCAAGCCGGCCGAGCCCGACGTCTTCATGCGGCGGGTGCACGAAGTGCTGGAGACCGCCGGCAGCAGCGGGCTCACTCCCCGCGCGCCCGCGGTGAGCGACGACGTCGCCACGAAGCTCTACAACGAGGTGCTCGTCAGGAAACTGGAGCAGAAGAGCGCGCAGCTCGAGCAGCGCGTCGCCGAGCTGGCGGAGTCCGAAGTGCACATCAGGCGCCTCAACAGGCTCTACGGCGCGCTGAGCGAGACCAACCAGGCGATCGTTCACATGAGCGACCGCGAGGCGCTCTTCGCGAGGGTCTGCCACATCGCCGTCGAGCGCGGCGGCCTGAAGGTGGCGTGGATCGGGATGATCGACGAGCGGGGCGGCGAGATCGTGCCCGTCGCGTCGCACGGCGAACTGGAAGGCTGGTTCGCCGCCGTTCGGCCCTTCAGGATCCACGGACCGCGGCGAACTCCGGTGGAGTTCGCCGTCGGCGAAAATCGCATCTACCTCTGCAACGACCTCGACGCGGAGCCGGCGCTGGCGCCGATCAGGGAGCTGCTCGAAGTACTGGGTCTGCGCTCCGCCATCGCGCTTCCGCTGCGCCTCGGCGAGAAGACCGTCGGGGCCCTGACCCTCTTCTCCGGCGAGAAGCACTACTTCGACGAGAGTCTCCGCGACCTCGTGATCGAGATGGCGAACGACGTCTCGTTCGCGCTCGAGAACTTCGAGAAGGAAGAGCGGCTCCGCGCGAGCATGGAAGCAGTACGACTCAACGGCCGCGCGATGGAGGCGTCGGCGAACGGCATCATGATCACCGACCACTCGCAGGGACGGAATCCGATCACCTACGTCAATCCTGCATTCGAGCGGATCACGGGCTATTCGGCATCGGAGGCGATCGGGCGCAGCCCGAGCTTTCTGATGGGGAACGACCTCGAGCAGTTCGGCGCGAGCGAGATCAACGAGGCGATCCGCGAGCAGCGCGAAGGCCAGGCGGTGCTTCGCAACTATCGAAAGGACGGCGGCCTGTTCTGGAGCGAGCTTTCGATCGCTCCGGTCCGCGACGCCTCCGGGAGTGCGACGCATTTCGTCGGCATCATCAACGACATCACCGATCGCATGCAGTACGAGGAGCAACTCGAGCGCCAGAACAATCAGGACGCGCTTACTGGTCTCGCCAGCCGAAACCTGCTTCGCGACCGGACGGGTCAGGCGATCGCTTCCGCCGCGCGTCACGGCCGCTCCGTGGCGCTGCTCTATCTCGACGTCGACGATTTCAAACGCATCAACGACAGCCTCGGGCACGGAGTCGGTGACGCCATCCTGCGCGCCGTCGCCGAGCGCATCGCCGGTTGCGTGCGCGAGCAGGACACGCTCGCCCGACTCGGCGGCGACGAGTTCGTCGTCGTCCTCTCGGACCTCGAGACCCTGCAGTACGTCCCTCTCATGTCCAACCGGATCCTCCGCGCGATCGATCGGCCGGTACCCGTCGCGGGCCGCGAGTTCCAGCTCACGGCCAGCATCGGGCTGAGCGTATTTCCCCAGGACGGTGACGACTACGACACGCTTCTCCGCAACGCCGACGCCGCGATGTACAGGGCGAAGCAGGCGGGCCGCAACACGTTCCGCTTCTACACAGCCGACATGAACGAGGCGGCGATGCGCCGCCTCGAGTTGGAGGAGAAACTGCGGTACGCGCTTACCCGCGAGGAGCTTCTGCTCCACTTTCAGCCTCTCGTCGGCCCCGACGGCAGCACCATCGCCGACGTCGAGGCTCTCGTCCGCTGGCGCGACGGCGACGGCAGCTTGATTTCGCCCTCGGCGTTCATCCCGCTCGCCGAAGAGACCGGGCTGATCGTCGCGATCGGCGAGTGGGTGCTGCGCGCCGCGTGCAGGCAGGCGCGACTCTGGCAGCAGGGCGGCCGGGAACTGAGGGTCGGGGTCAATCTGTCGGCGCGACAGTTCCGCGACCGCAACCTGCTGGAAATCGTCCGCCGCTGCCTCGAAGAGAGCGGCTTGCCGCCTCGCCTGTTGATGCTGGAAATCACCGAGAGCGCGGTGATGGAGAACGCCGAGGAGGCCGAAGGCGTTCTGGCGGAGCTGAAAACGCTCGGCGTCGGCCTTTCGGTCGACGACTTCGGCACCGGCTACTCCTCTCTCGCCTACCTTCGGAAGTTCCCGATCGACCAGCTCAAGATCGATGGCTCCTTCGTGCACGACGTCGTCTATCAACCCGACAGCGCGGCGATCGTGCTCGGCATCATCGGGCTCGCGAAGAATCTGCGGCTGCAGACGGTGGCCGAGGGAGTGGAGACCGAAGGGCAGCGCGACTTTCTCATCGACGCAGGATGCGATCTCATGCAGGGCTATCTGTTCAGCAGGCCGCTGGCGCCGGCGGAGTTTCGCGCGCTGCTCGAAGAGCGCGGCGGAACGACGAGGGCGAGATGAGACGAGCGGTGATTCGCCCGGGCAGCGGGTCGCGAATCGAGACAGTTCGTTAGGCCCGTCCGGCAAGGGAACGATCAGAGATGGACATCCTCGATGCAATCGGAAGCACGTCGATCGTTCGACTGCGCAACGTGGTGCCGGCCGGCTGCGCTTCGATCCTGGTGAAGCTCGAGTGGGAGAACCCCACTGGCAGCATGAAGGACAGGATGGCGCAGGCGGTGATCTCGAGGGCCGAAGCCGACGGCCGCCTTAAGCCCGGCGACACCGTCGTCGAGTACACGGGAGGCAGCACCGGGGCGTCGCTCGCGCTCGTCTGCGCCGCGAAGGGATATCGCATCCGGATCGTCACCTCCGACGCGTTCAGCAGGGAGAAGCTCGACAACATGGCCGCGCTCGGCGCGGAGCTGACCCTCGTGCCGAGCGAGGGAGGCCTGACGACGAAGGCGCTGATCCTAGCAATGATCGAGACCGCGCGCGCGATGAGCCTCGAGCCTGACACCTACTGGAGCGACCAGCTCAACAACCACGACAGCATCGCAGGCTACTACCCGCTCGGCGAGGAGATCTGGAGCCAGACGAACGGGAGGGTCGACGCCTTCGTTCATTCCGTCGGCACGGCGGCGTCCTCGCGCGGCGTCGCGACGGTGCTGAAACGGCACAAGCCGACTCTTCACTGTGCCGCTGTCGAGCCTGCGGAATCCTCGGTGCTGCTGGGAGGCGTCGCGGGACCTCACAAGATCGAGGGGGTGGGGATCGGCTACAGGCCGCCGCTCTGGGAGCCCTCGCTGATGGACGAGATCCTTGCGGTCAAAACCGAGGATGCGAAAGCGATGACACGGCGCCTCGCGCGGGAGGAGGCGCTCTTCGCCGGGACGTCGTCGGGAGCGAACGTCGTCGCAGCGATCCGGATCGGGGAGCGGCTGGGGGCGGACGCGACGGTCGTCACGCTGATGTGCGACTCCGGCCTGAAATACCTGAGCACCGACGTCTACAAGGGCCGTGCGCCGGCGGAGTGAGAGGCACCGTTCGCGCGCGGATTCGAGCCCTCTTAACTTTGCATTGCAAAGTACTTCACCGTTTCATTAGAATCGACCGATGAAACGCGCCACCCGCGAGCCGGACGAGCCGGCATCGATCCACGACGAGGCGATCGACAACCTTCGCTTCATTCGCTCGACGCTCGAGCGCGCCGAATCGTTCACCGGCGTTCCCGGCCGAGGAGGGATCGCCGTCGGGGTGATCGCCCTGGTCGCCGCCTTCGTCGCGCACCAGCAACCGACTCCCCTCGCCTGGTTCGCAGTCTGGGTAGCGGCCGCGGTCGTCGCGGCAGCGAGCGGCATCGTCGCGATCGTCGCGAAACTCCGGCGCGTCGACGGCTCACCCTTCACCATGCAGGGGCGCCGCTTCGCCCTCTCCTACACTCCCGCGCTCGCCGCGGGCGCCATCATCACGGCCGCGCTCGCCTCGCGCGGCGAGCTCGCCGTGCTTCCGGCAATCTGGCTGCTTCTCTACGGAACCGCGGTCGTCGCAGGCGGCGCCTTCTCGATCCGGATCGTCCCGGTGATGGGCGTGCTCTTCATGCTGCTCGGCTGCGCCGCATTCTTCTGTCCCCCATCCTGGGGCGACGCATTCATGGCCGCGGGCTTCGGCGGCCTCCATCTCCTCTTCGGCGCGATCATCGCGAGGCACCATGGCGGCTAGAAAATCGGCAGTGCAGAAGAAGGCGGACACCCAGGCGCGACGCCTCGAGGTGGTCAGCGAAAGCGTCGCCGCGGCACCCGCGCTCGACCGCATCATTCACGAGCGCCTCCGGCTCGGCATGGTCTCCGCCCTCTCGATCCACGACGCCCTCTCCTTCGGCGAGCTGAAGTCGATCCTCGGGACGACCGACGGCAACCTCAGCGTCCACGCGCGCAAGCTCGAGGACGCCGGCTACGTCGAGTGCCGGAAGGGCTACGACGGCCGCGTCCCGAAGACCGACTACCGCCTCACCCCCGTCGGCCGCCGTGCGCTCGAGCGCTACCTCGCGCACATGGAAGCGCTGATTCACGCGATGAAGACGAAGTGAAAAGGCGGAGGACTGAATGATTCCGCTCGAAACCAGAGGGCTTCTCATCCCGAGCGCAGCGAGGGATCTGCAAAGCGCCTTCGTGATCACTTCTTCAGCGGCGCTCGGAGTTCAGCGCCCGGTTGTTGATTCCGCTGGAGGAAGAGGTCAGGAGATGTTGAGCAGATCCCTCGCTGCGCTCGGGATGACAACCGCGCCGGTCCGGAGGATGCGCCTGTAACAACCGAGTCCACAAGAGGACGAACCATGCTCGTTAACTTTGCATTACAAAGTACTTGTAAACACGTCGCGATCGTCATGGATGGTAACGGGCGCTGGGCCGAAGAGCGTGGGCTCGCGCGGCTCGACGGGCACCGCGCCGGCGCCGACGCCGTTAGGCGGACGACCGAGGCCGCCATCAGGCTCGGCGTGCCGATGCTGACGCTCTATGCATTCTCGTCCGACAACTGGCGGCGGCCCGAGTCGGAGGTGCGTGGGCTCTTCGCGCTCTTCGCACGGTATCTCCGGAACGAAAGGACGCGCGCGATTCGCGAGGGTGTGCGCATCAGCGTCATCGGACGGCGCGACCGGCTCGCCGCGTCGCTCGTCCGCGAGATCGAGCGCACGGAGCTCTCGACGCGCGATAGGGCCCGTCTGCATCTGCGAATCGCGATCGACTACTCGTCGCGCGACCTGCTCGTCATCGCGTCCGCCGAGGCGCCAGCGACGCGCGAGGCGATGTCGCGCGCCATCGGGCGGGCGATGAACGCGGGCGACGAGACGGCCGACGTCGACCTCCTCATCCGCACCGGGCGCGAGCGGCGGCTTAGCGACTTTCTCCTCTGGGAGTGCGCCTATGCCGAGCTCGTCTTCGTCGACCGGATGTGGCCGGAGTTCGCCGAAGCGGATCTCGAAGATGCCCTGAAGTACTACGAGTCGCGGCAGCGGCGATTCGGAAGAACCCCCGAACAGGCCGCGGTAGCGGGCGCGCGATGAGCGAGACGTTCGATGCCGTCGTCGTCGGCGCGGGCCTCGCGGGGCTCTACTGTGCACGCGACCTGGCGCGGCAAGGGCTGCGCGTAGCAATCGCTGACCGGAAGTCCGATCCCGGGGAGAAGGTGCAGACCACCGGCATCTTCGTCCGGAAGACCTTCGTCGAGACCGACCTCCCCCGCGCGTTCCTCGGCAAGCCTCTTCGCCGCGTGCGTCTCCACGGTCCGCGCGGCGCCGAGCTCGAGCTCGAGAGCGAGAAGGACGAGTTCCGCATCGGCAGGATGCCGGAGCTCTATCGGCACCTCCTTAGCCAGTCGGTCGATGCCGGCGTGTCGTGGCTTCCGAGGACGACGTTCGAAGGGTCGAGAGCGGCCGCGACCGGCTCCATCGTGACGCTCACCACGGGAGGTGTGCGGCGCGAGGTGCGCACGCGATTTCTCGTCGGCGCCGATGGAGCGCGCTCGCGCGTCGCACGCGACCTCGGCCTCGACCGGAACGACCGCTTCCTCGTCGGCGTCGAGGACGTGTTCGCTGCACGCGACGGTGTCGCGATCGACGCGCTCCATTGCTTTCTCGACGGTGAGCTCGCGCCGGGCTACATCGCCTGGGTCGCAGGAGACGAGCACGAGACGCACGTCGGCGTTGCGGGTGAGCTCGGCAGGTTCGATCCTGGCGTCGCGCTCGAGAGGTTTCGCGAGCACGTGTCGAGCAGGTTCGGCCTGGAAGGAGCGACGAAGAGGGAGCGGCGCGGCGGGCTGATCCCCGTGAACGGAATTCTCGGCCGCATCTCGTGCGAGCGCGGGCTCCTGCTCGGAGACGCGGCGGGAGCGGTCTCGCCGCTGACGGCCGGAGGGCTCGATGCCTCCATCCGGCTCTCGCGCGCGGCGGCAAGAGTCCTCGGGGAGGCAGCGCGACGAGCTGACGTTGATCTGCTCGCCGAGTTCGATGGCGCGACGTTCCGCGCGCGCTTCGTCTCGCGGTTGTGGATGAGACGGGCCCTCTCGTCGGTCCGTTCGGCGTTCCTGCTCGACGCGGCGGTAGCCGCGGCGGCTTTCCCCCCGCTGAACGCGCTTGCTCGTCAGGTCTTCTTTGGTCGCGGCTCGTTTCCCGACGTGCGCTTCGCGTTCGAGGGCGCGACGCGGGAGGTCGAGGCATGACGCCGGAGGATGTCGAGGAAGGGCGTTCGGGAAGAAGAACCCCGCGTCAGAACGCGACCGCCGCGCGGACCGCGGCGAACCCGACGGTCGAGACGGCAACACCGAGCGCGACGAAGAGGGCGACCGAGGCGACGAGCATGCCGATGCCGAAGCCGGCAAGGCGCGTGTCCTGGTTCGACCAGCCGAGAGAGAAACCGATGATCGCGAGAGCAGGCAGCGAATTGGTGAGCGGCATGAACGGAATGGGGATCGCGAGCAGCGCAGCGCCGACGATGACTCCGACACCGCAGACGATCCGCCCGGGGTTGCCGTGAACCCACCCGACAGGGCGCGTATGGGTGCGGCGCATCCACTTCGGCAGCCGGTCGAGAGCGCCCCGCAACGCACGGTGCGCCGTGCGCGGGAGCGAGATCGCCCGGATGCGCTTCGGAATCGGCGACTCCTCGCGATGGCTCATGAGGCGGAGGCCAAGCAGCGCGATGATGACGCTCGCAACCGTCGTCAGGGGACCGAGACTGATCGGCGAGAGAAACGGCAGAGCGAAGAGCGCGGAGCCGAGCGCCCCGGCGCGATGGCCGAGCGGCTCGAGCATGTCGCCGATCGTGGCGCGTCCCGACGTCTCGTAGCGCTCCTCGAGCTCGTGCAGAGCGTGAGAGAGCGCATCGAAGGCGTTGCGCCACGGTAGGGCGCTCTGTTTCTCGTCGAGCATCGCGATTCGGACCCGGCCGGGCACACGTCCCACAGGGACGGCCACCGGTCGATGCCACGGTAAACCGGGGAAGCGCCGGTTTCAATCCAGCACTCCCCTGGGAGGGAAGATCCGGTCGCATGACTCCGGAGTCTGCGGTCGAAAGGCCGGGCTCGGGCTCGGGCTCGGGCTCGGGCT
>JBPPMG010000090.1:0-2261 GCA_051305935.1 Thermoanaerobaculia bacterium | reverse complement strand
CCAAAGGCGAGGAGGATCGAGCTCGTGCTCACGTCCGTCGGTAGCTCCGAGAACCTCGACCCCAGGTACGGCGTGAGGAGGCCGAGGGCGACGCCGATCACGCCGCCGACGATCGACAGAGCCATCGCTTCGAGCAAGAACTGGAGGAGGACGTGCTTTCCCTTGGCGCCGATGGCCAGGCGGATGCCGATCTCGCGCGTGCGCTCGGTGACCGAGACGAGCATGATGTTCATAATGCCGATCCCCCCGACCAGCAGAGAGATCGCGGCGGCCGATCCGAGCAGGATCGACAGCGTCTTCGTCATCTCGGCCGAAGTCGAGGCGATCTCTTCCTGCGAGCGCATGGTGAAGTCGGCCTCCTGGCCGGGACCGATGCGGTGCCGCTGGCGCAGCAGCGCGTCGATCTCGGTCTGCGCCTGTCCCACGAGGGACGACGAGCGCGCGGAGATCAAAACCTGACCGATCCGCTGGCGGCCCTGGAGCTGCTTCATCACCGTCGAGTACGGGGCGATGATCTGATCGTCCTGGTCCTGCCCCATCATGTTGCCGCCCTTCCGGTCGAGCACGCCCACGACGCGGAACGGAACGTTCTTGATGCGGATCGAGGAACCCACCGCGTCGCCGGCCGGGAAGAGGTTGTCCGCCACCGTGGCGCCGAGCACGGCCACGCGCGCGGAGATCCGCACGTCGACGTCGGTGAAGAAGTCGCCGTCCGCCACGTTCCAGGCGCGGATGAACGGCCAGTCGACGCCCACGCCGTAAACCGAGGTCCCCCAGTTCATCTCGCCCGCCACCACCTGCGCGCCCTCGCGCACCGACGGCGAGACGTAGGCGACGGACGGGGCCTCGTCGCGGATCGCGTTGACGTCCTCTTCCGTGATCCGCGATTCGCCGGTAAAGACGCGCGCGCCGCTCTGCGTCGAGGCGCCGGGGAACAGCATGATGAAGTTCGTGCCGAGCGAGCTGATCGTCGCCTGGATCGAGCTGGACGCGCCGTTGCCGACCGCCAGCATGGTGATCACGCAGCCGACTCCGATGATGATGCCCAGCATCGTGAGCAGCGAGCGCATCTTGTTGCGCGCGATCGCCATCAGGCCGACCTTCGCGATATTCCACAGGCGCAAGGCTTCGGTCTTCATTGGAACACCTCTTCCAGCTCTTCCACGCGCTCCGCCACGGTCTCTTTCACGGGAGGAGCGATCGTAAAGGGAAACGCGATAGACAGATCGGGCTCCGCCGCGGCCTTCCCCGGGTTCGCCCGCGTCTGGACGATCTTCTCGTCGCGCCAGATCACGCCGTCGCGCAGGTAGATCACGCGCTTGGCGTGCGACGCGATGTCCGGCTCGTGAGTGATCAGTACCACCGTTTTGCCGGCGTCGTTGAGCTCCTGGAAAATCCCCATGATCTCTTCCGACGTGCGCGAGTCGAGGTTGCCGGTCGGCTCGTCCGCGAGGACGATCGCCGGATCGGTGACCAGGGCGCGTGCGATCGCCACGCGCTGCTGCTGGCCGCCGGAGAGTTGCGACGGATAGTGATCCTCGCGGCCGGCGAGGCCGACCCGGACGAGCGCCTGCCGGGCGCGGCGGGCACGCTCCTCCGCGGAGTAGCCGAGGTCGCTGTAGAGCATCGGCAGCTCGACGTTCTCCGTCGCCCGCGTCCGCGCCAGCAGGTTGAAGCTCTGGAACACGAAGCCGATCTTCGAGTTGCGGATCTCGGCCCGCTGATCGCGGTCGAGCCGCGACACGTCGACGTCGTCGAGCCGGTAGGTGCCGGAGCTGGGGCGGTCGAGGCAGCCCACGATGTTCATCAGGGTCGACTTGCCGGAGCCCGAGGGGCCCATGATGGCCACGAAGTCCCCCCGTTCCACCGTCAGGTCGATCCCCTGGAGAGCGTGGACCTCGACCTCCCCCATCCGGTAGACCTTCGCCAGGTCGCGGATCTCGATGACCGGGTCGCGCATGGCTCAGAACCTTCCCATCGGCATGCCCGTCCGGCTCGGCTCGACCTTGAGGGTCGCCAGCCCGGTGACGATCTGATCGCCCGGCTTCAGCTCGCCGGAGACGACCGACGCGACCTGGGTGTGGCGGCCGTCGGTGATGCCGGTACGGATGCGCACCTCGCGCAGCTCGCCCTTCTCGTTCTTGCCCGTCTTCTCGAGCACGTAGACGGTCTGCCCCTGCTGCCCCGATCGCGCCCCGGAGCCACCGCTCCTGCCGCCCTGGCCCTGCGCCTGGTCCTCCTCCTTCGTCTCCGGCTTGAAC
>JBPPMG010000023.1:0-2794 GCA_051305935.1 Thermoanaerobaculia bacterium | reverse complement strand
CGGCCGTGAAGCTCTCCCGATCCATTCTCCTGGTCCCGCTCGCGATTGCCCTGGTCGCGGCGGGCTGCGCCGAGACCGCAGAGCCGCTGCCGGTTCTCTATGCCGTCCCCGACGTTTCGCTGGTCGCCGATGATGGCAATCCTCTGGCAACAGGAGATCTCCGCGGCAACGTCGTCGTCTACTCGTTCATCTTCACCCGGTGTGGGGCGACGTGCCCGATGATGACGCGCGCGATGAAGAAACTGACGACGCGCTTCGACGACGAGGAGCTGATCCGTTTCGTCTCCGTCTCCGTCGACCCGGCCCATGACACACCCGAGGTGTTGCGCGCCTATGCGGCGAACCACCGGGAGGACGATCGGTGGGTGTTCCTGACGGGGGAGCGGGAGGACGTGATCGGTCTTTCGATCGACGGGTTCAAGCTCGCCGCGGGCGAGCCCGGCGAGGGTCTCGAGCCGATCCTCCACAGCACGAAGTTCATCCTCGTCGACCGGGAGGGACAGATCCGGGCATACTACGACGGAGGTGATCCCGACGAAATCGAGACCCTCGAGCGCGACGCGAAGAGACTGCTGCGCGAATGAACGGCGAAGCGATGGAGTGGTTCCGCGTGCTCCCCACGGTGAACGCATCGCTCAACGCGACGGCGGGCGTCCTCGTCGTCCTGGCCTATCTCGCGATCCGGAAGAAGCGGGTCGAACGACACAAGCGGCTGATGCTCTCCGCATGCGCCGTCTCGGCTCTTTTTCTGGTGACGTACCTCGTCTACCACTACTTCGCCGGCTCCACGCGCTTCCCCGGCACCGGCTGGACGCGCCCCGTCTACTTCTCGATCCTCATCTCCCACACGATCCTCGCCACCGCGGTGCTCCCGCTCATCCTGGTGACAGTCTGGCGAGGCCTGAAGATGAACGTCGAAAAGCACCGCCGCATCGCCCGCTGGACCCTCCCGATATGGCTGTATGTTTCGGTGACGGGCGTGGCGGTGTACTTGATGCTGTATCACTGGGTGTGAAGACAAGCCAGAAGCCAGAAGCCAGAAGGCAGAAGGCAGAAGGCAGAAGTAGGAGCAACGGCAAGCCCCCTCGTCATCCTGAGGGAGCGCCGCGCTTAAGTGGATCACACACGAGAACCGCGAGCGCGACCGAAGGATCTCCAGATTGCAGGATCCTGCCACTTGCCGCTTCCCCCGCCCCGGCCAACGCGGACTGCGCGTTTTGAGATCCTTCGTTCGCGCGCAGCCTCGTCGCGACGACCAGATCCGTACGGCGCTCACTCAGGATGACGGAGGTGTTGCCGTTGAATTTACTTCTGCCTTCTGCCTTCTGCCTTGTCCCTACGCGTCCCGCACCACGCGGCTCGACGACAACCGGTCCGGCAGGGAGAGGTGTCGCGGGAACAACGCGGGGAGGAAGCCGAGTCCTCCGAGGGCGAGGGAGAGGAGTGTGGAGGACCATCGCTTCGAAGCGGCGCCGAGCTCGATCGGGCCGCCGTCGGCGTCGATGACGGCGGTCTCGAAGATCGTCCCGCCCACCGTCTTTCCCCAGATGGTCCAGCATCCGGCGAAGTAGTGGAGTGAGAGAAGCAGGAGGAATCCGGCGAGCCCGAGGATCGAGGACCATTCCCTGGCGAAGGTGTCGGCGGAGGTGGCACGCTGCGCGATGAGAGGGGAGAGCGCGAGCGCGAGTGCGGCGAAGAGGGAGAGGTCGGTCAGAAAGGCGAGCATCCGCTTCAGGATGGACGCCGGTCGGGCGAGGTCTCCCTCGTCCGCGCCCGTCGGGACATTGGAGGCGCCCCTCTTCCGCGCGGGGGTTCGCCTGATCGGAGGTTTCTCCTCGGGCGTCGGCTCCTGCAGCAGGTCGATCTCGTCGAAGCGGGTCATCAGCGAAGCGGGAGATATTTCACGAAAATCCGGTAGAGACTGTCCTTGTTCGTCCCGTCGTAGCGTTCCGCGAGCTCGCGCGCGCGCTTTGCGAGCTCGTCGTCGGGATTCTCCTCGAGCAAGGCATCGAACTGGACGACTGCGTCCCCGAGCCGTTCCTCCTGGAGCGCCTGCACGCCCATGTTGAAACGGGCGCGCGAGATCAGGTCGAGGGCGTTGGCGTTCGCCGGGTTCTGACTCAGAATCGCTTCGGACGCTGCGATCGCGGCCGGGTAGTCACCGCTGCTGAAGAGATTGCGCGCGTTCTCGAACCGGGCGGCGTGCACATTCACCTGGTCGTAGAGCTGCCTGGCCTCCGGCGGGAGCGCCTGGATCGCGGACGCCTGCTCGAGAGCCGCCTTGGCCGCGACGTAATCGTTCGCGGCGAATGCCGCATTCGCGCGCTCGAGCTGTTCCTGGAACACTTCGGTGGCCGGGCGTCCATCGATCATTCCGCTGCTCTGCGCCTTGAGCGCGCGGAGCTCGCCCACCCTCGCGAGGGCCTCTTCGTGATCGGGATGGCCGGCCGGTACCGCCAGAAGTGTAGCGATCGCCTGGTCGAGCTGACCGGCGTCGGCCAGCCGCTGTGCCGTCGTGAGCGCGTTGGAGCTCGTGTTCACGGCCGGCTCGTCGCCGGAGAGGAAGACTTTCCATACGGCGAAGCCCGCGCCGAGGAGGACCACGAGGCCGACTACGGCGAACAGCATCGCGCGCGAACGCGGCGGTGCCGCCGCCGGGCGTGGCTGCGTCGTCTTACGCGCGGTCCCGACTTCGCCGTCGTCGTCGAGGAGCGAATCGTCGTCGGGCGGCTCGGGGGTCTCCTCGCGAGGCTCTGCGGCCGGTTCGTCGAGGAAGAAATCGTTGTCGAACGGG
>JBPPMG010000551.1:0-48354 GCA_051305935.1 Thermoanaerobaculia bacterium | reverse complement strand
TGCAGAAGCTCTTCTCGGCGGTCCTCGTCGACGAAGCGCAGCTCGCGAAATCGAAGAACACGCTCCGCGGTCGTGCCATCCGGGCACTGAAACCGAAGGGCAAACTCATCCTCACCGGCACGCTCATGAAGGGCTTCGCCCACGACATTTTCTGGAACGTGGCGTGGCTCCTCGGCTTCGACAACCCGCTGTTTCCGTACGCCTACCGGGGCGGTACAAAACGGTTTCTCTCAGAGTTTTCCACGATCCAGTTCGTCAGCAGACAGTTCGAAGACACGCTCTCCGAGGGGCGCGGCAAAGTGCTCCCCGAGGTCAGTAACCTCAATCGCTTCTGGCGCCTCATGGCGTCGTTCACCGTTAGGCGTCGTAAAGACGACATCTTCGTCCTTCCGCAGAAGGAGCGCCGGATCGTGCTCCTCAACATGGACAACGCGCACCGCAGCCTCTACGCCGGGTATGCCGAATGGGCGCAGAACGCCATCGCAAAGGCGCTTCGCGAATCGGACGGCAATCCGAACATGGGGATCATCAGCGGGGCACTCTGGAAGCTGCGCTACGCAGCAACCTGCCCCGTCGCGCGCGACTACCTCGATCGCGGCGCGCTCGAGGCCGAGACGTGGAACAAGCTCGAGAAGATTCGCGAGCTCGTCCGCGCTGCGTCCGACCGCGGCGAGAAGACCATCATTTTTTCCGGCCTTCGCGTCATGGTCGCCGGAATCGTTCGGCACCTTCAGCAGCACGGGCATACCGTGCTGCCAATTACCGCCGAGGTACAGGCGAAGAAACGCTTCGGGCTCATTCAGGAGTTCTCGCGTTCCCCCGACGTCTGCGCCATCGTCGCGTCCCTAAACTGCCTCAATCGCGGCTTCACGATCACCGCCGCGAACCACGTCATCCTCGTCGACCTCGAGTACTCCCCCGAAGCCACCGAGCAAGCGGAGGATCGCGTCCATCGGCCCGGTCAAACGAAACCGGTCTACATTTCGTACCTGCTCTCCCGCGACACGATCGACCAGGTCATGTACGAGATTCTCGTGCAGAAATCCGAAGCGATCCGGCACGCGATCGACGGCAAGGCCCGCTTCGAAGATGTCGCCGAAATCCTGAAGCGCGTCACCGGTGACGTGCAGCTCGAAATCGCGAAACGCATTCAGCTTCTCCCGACCATCGTTCCGGACCTCTCGCTGCAGCCGCTCGATCGCATCCTCGAAGTCGTTCCAACGGTCGAACGCGTCGTGACGCTCGAGCACCCGCTCGACGTGCGCGTCGCGCCACACGCGTACGTGCAGCAGCTCTCGCTCTTCGGTCTCTAACCCCACCACCCGGGCGGCGTCCGCCGCCTTCTTCCATCCACCACGACGTTTCGAAAGGAGTCCTCTATGGACCTATACCCGTCTGTTGTGCGCGCGGCGCTCGCGCGCTACCCCCTTGGTTCGCAGGAGCGCCTCGGCGATCAGGCGAAGGTCATCGTCAAGTACTTCTTCCCGGCCGGCCGCTACACCTACTACGTCACCGAAGGCGAGAAGGACGGCAGCGACGTGCGCCTCTTCGGCTACTGCGTCTCCGCCCTCGGCGAAGACTGCGACGAGTGGGGCTACACGATGCTCTCCGAGCTGCAGAGCTTGCGCGTCCGCGGGCTCACGATGGAACGCGATCTCAGCTTTCCGATCGCCACCCGCACCGTGGCCGACGCCCTCGCACGCGCCGCGTGATCGCCCCGCAATCTACTCACACCTCCCGCAAGAAAGGAGATTCACACCATGGACATCGTCCTCAAGCTCAGAGAACTCCGCCGCCGCCGTGGCCTCAGCCAAAAAGATGTCGGACGCCTTTCTGGCGTCGGCGAGAAGACCGTCAGTTCGTTTGAGACCGGCGACCGCATCGACGCCATGAAGCTCTCGCAGCTCGAACGCCTGCTCAGCGTCTACTGCGTCACGCTCGCGTACTTCTTCTCCGACGCACTCGCCTCCGAGCTTTCTCCCGCGACATCGGAATCCTCGCAGGGCGACGGCTTCCGGTTCGAAGACCTACCCGGGCCGGTGCGCGCCTCGATTGCCGCGTGGGCCTCACGCATCACCTCCACCCCCGCCGCTGTCGTGGCGCAGCAACACCCGTCGGACGCACCTCGCGCACACGCCCGCTAACGCTTCACGAACGCCGCACTGAATTCGGGCACCCGAGAGATCGGGTGCCCGCAGGAGGCTCTCCATGCACGCATCACCCGCATTCACCATCTCTCTCAACCCGCGCAACAGTGCACGCATCACGCGGCTGAGCCGCAGGACGAGCGTTCCGCGCGGGCGGCTTGCAAACGCGCTGCTCGCGGACATCCTCGATGCGGTCGACTTCAAGAGCGGCCGCGATCTCGCCCCGCGTCGCTCGTACGAGGAGCGCACCGATGTCTGACTCGAACACGACTGCCGCAACGCCGCCCATCGGCGACGAGTTGCCGATCGACAGGCTACTCCGGGCCGGTGTCGAGTCGCTCTCGGACGCGGAACTGGTCGCAGTCCTCCTCGGCTCCAACCTCGAGAAGGCTCGCTCCCTCGTCTGCGACGGCCTCCCGGCGTTCGCGCGTACGGAGTGGACAGCAAAGCGCCACAGAATGCGTCCAAAGGAGTCAGGCCGCATTCTCGCGAGTCTCGAGCTCGGGCGCCGCCTCGCATCGCTGCCAGACAGCGCTCGCGACCCGGTTCGAGATCCCACCATGCTCGCGCGCTCACTCGTCGCCCGCTACGGGCACCACGTCCAGGAGCGCGTCGGCGCCGTCTACCTGGACGCGAAGAGCCGCGTCATCCGGGAACGGGAGATCTACATCGGCACGCTCAACTCGACGACGGTCTCGACCCGCGACATCATCCGCCACGCGATCAACGACCATGCAGCAGCACTCATCGTCTTCCACAACCACCCATCCGGCGACCCGTCGCCGTCGAGCGAGGACCTCGTCTTCACGAAACAGCTCGTCGATGCCGGACAACTCCTCGGCATCGAAGTATTGGACCATCTCATTCTCGGCATCAATCGCTACGTCTCGCTCAAGGTGATGCAGGCGATGTAGTTTCAAAGGCGGGGCCGTTTGGCCCCGCTTATTTCATTGTTCGCTCTTGCCAAGGGAAGGCCACTTGCTCGATCTGGATCATCTGCATACGTACTGATCCGGCTCACGTGTTCCCGCCAATCGCACGTTCAATCTCGGCCTGGCAGCTTGTAGGACGACACCCGATTGCGCCACGGATCGTGCGCTCCGGGGCCCTCGTTCCATGTCAGCAACGTGTACAACGTTGCGTATTTGAAAACGGCTTGATCCTCGTCGCCAAGCTTTGCCCGGACGTGCGACAGGAGAGACATCGGCAAGTGCGTGGTTGCTGCAGCGATCACACCAAGAACGTCTACACATAACCTCGCCTCGCGCTCGTAACCCGCGCCACGCAACACCGACACTAAATCAACATACTGGAGCAGAGCCTCATCTTCCCCGAACCTCGCCACGCTCGCGTAGCCAAGGGAAATATGCAGGGCAGCAAACAAGGCCACCTCGATGCAAACGGCGTTACCGGTCGATCGCGCAAGGGCTTCGATCAGATCTCGAAGATCGAGCTGGAACTGCTGTCGCACGCCATCCAGATCCCCCCACTCGCGGCGTAGATTCTGGCAACGCCGGATGTAGTAGTGGAGAATATGCAGCGTGGCGCTGATGCGATCGGGCGGCCGCAGCGGACGACGCACAATCCGAATCGCGCACCACAATAGTTGCCGCGTCCGCGTAGGCGGAGCCGTTGGGTAAACGACCGTAATGGAGAATGGCGCACCCGTCATGCGTGCGACCCTGTTCAGTAGCAGCCGCATGAAGGTCGCGATTTGGAGCCGATCGCGCTTTGCAACGGCCGTCATTACGATCTCATGAAACGCGCCGAGAGGATCATCCCGTCCATGTTGATGGCCCCACACGCGCAGCCGGTAGTCGCACAGACTGGTTGAACCGGCCGTGGTTGTCTGCACGAGGCCGTAGTTCGCGATTCGAGCGGGGGTGATCATTTCGCTCAGCTTCACGGCAAGGTGGTACGGATTGAGGTTCTCGATCTGCGAGAGGACGAGCGGCACAACAAGAACCACGGCACCAATCGCAAGTAATAAGTTTAGTTCGAGCACCCAGGGAGAGTCCGAGATGATCGTGTCTATGCGTGCAAGCGAGACGAGACTGAGCACGATCGCGACGACGAAGAACGTGAGAATGCCAAGTGCCGTTCGATCCTTGAAGATCTCTATTCCGCTCCTGACGAGCTGCGAGTGCGGCCCAAACTGTGCGGAAATGAAGATTACGGCGATCGCCATACCGAGGAGCGCGGAGAGGGCCTGCGCAATCGTGGTCAAGAGGTAGAGACCTACAGTCAGCGCGTCCGTTCGATCGTGGGGGATCGACACCAATCCCACGCCACTGCGCACAAGGAGAACGAGGGCCCCGACCAGCCCGACCGCCACGATGATGATGATCGTGCGCCGAATATGTGGAAGCATCCGTTACCTCTAGCTGTCGTCACTGAGCAGCGCGCGCAGGTCGTCGGCAGCGCGATCAACTGCGGTGTCCCGTGGCTGAGGGGCAATATCGCCCTTGGCGCCGTAGTCATCCAGCCGTCGGAGTTCAGCGAGCAGCCGCGCCGCAAATTCGCCCCGATCTCGGTCGACTGCCTCCAGCACCGAGATCGAAGGTGGGCAGCAGCTTACACGCACGTCCGGATACTGCTTGGCAAATGTCGCACGGCACCGCCGCATGAGAAACGTCTTGCCTACCAAGGCGGCGCACTGAACACTGATTTTCTGTTCTGCCAAAGCAGCCATCCCGAAACGCACGTTTTCGAGCGTGTTGGTGGCACGTGTCTCAAGCACGATCACATTCCGCGGAGTGCCGTGCTTCACCATCTCATCACGGAATGTCTCGGCTTCGGTCGAGGAGAATACCTTTCGCGTAAGCGGCCCGGCAGCGCCAGAGATAAGCGCCACCGGCGCAATTCCTTGGGTATACAGCTCGGCTGCACGGCGTGGGACGGCCAAGTCCAAGCCACCAAATACGAAGATCACATCGCTGGGTTCAGGCGCGTCAAAGCCACCGAGGTAACTCCACAGCGGCCGCAACACTTCTGCGTAATCGTGGTCCGTAAGGGTAACAATTCTAGACATCGGAAGTTCCTTGGAGGGAGTGATCGATCGCTGCGACGAGCGCAAATCTACCTGTTTCGCCTTCGGCACGCGCTGAAAACAGCAAAT
The DNA here is from genome assembly GCA_051305935.1 of Thermoanaerobaculia bacterium. GTDB lineage: Bacteria > Acidobacteriota > Thermoanaerobaculia > Gp7-AA8 > Gp7-AA8 > JACPDH01. Next base: position 43,089 of record JBPPMG010000551.1, on the reverse strand, counting down.
CGGTGTGCTTGTCGGTGGTGAACTGAGAGGTCTCTACCGCCGTTACTCCGAGTGCACGCAGCTGATGTGTGAGCAGCTTCTCGATATCCAGAAAGACGCGCCCGCCCTGCTCACGCCAGAACTGCGAGGCCACTTCCTCACCGTAGACTTTGGTCAGCAGGGCAATGCGCGAACGCGGAACGTCGTAGGCGTCTCCCGATATCAGAGGCCCGACGCCTGCAAACAACTGCTCTGGGTCTGTCCCGAAGCGAAGCTGCATCGTGCGGATGACATTGGCGTGGATATTCAGCACGGCGCTCTGCCAGCCAGCGTGAATGACAGCGAGCACGACGTGAACAGGATCGAACAGCAGCGTCAACGAACAGTCCGCAGAGGTCACAAAGAGCGTGGTGCGGTCGAGGGCTGTTACGAGCGCGTCCACATTCGGTGCTCCGGTCCCGGGTGTGGCAAATCCTCCGAATGCGGTGTCAGGTTCGATTACTTTCACGTTGGCGAGGTGCGACAGGCTGGCACTCACAAATCGGTCAGATGGCACGTCGATGGCTTCGCAGAGTCGGCGACGATTCTCGACAACGTTCCTCGGGTCATCGCCAGGCCGGAAGCCGATGTTCAGCGACTCATAGGGGCGTGTGCTCACGCCGCCGTGACGAGTTGAAATTGCGTGGCGAATCGGCCATCGTGCCTTGGCGATACTCTCGAACTTCAACACCGTGAGCGAGTTGCGAGACTCCATGTACATCGCCGACATGATACAGGAATCCAGTGCACGTTTCTGGAGCAGGTGTTCGACAGCAAATATCGGAGCAGAAAGATCGCTCCGTGCGGCTGCTTCGGTATTCCTCTCTCTCGCGAGATCGCCTCGAGATTGCCATTCTCCGCGACTCCTTCAAAATTAATCCCGCGGCCGTTGAGGCCCGGCTCACACGACGAAGGACAGCAAGAGCACGTACGACGACATCCCAGCAGAAACACCCCTGGCTCGGCGTTTCCGCGCCAGCGTCGAAGCGGGATCCGACGATGCTCGCGCGCTCACTCGTCGCCCGCTACGGGCACCACGTCCAGGAGCGCGTCGGCGCCGTGTACCTGGACGCGAAGAGCCGCGTCATCCGGGAGCGGGAGATCTACATCGGCACGCTCAACTCGACGACGGTCTCGACCCGCGACATCATCCGCCACGCGATCAACGACCATGCAGCAGCACTCATCGTCTTCCACAACCACCCGTCCGGCGACCCGTCGCCGTCGAGCGAGGACCTCGTCTTCACGAAGCAGCTCGTCGATGCCGGACAACTCCTCAGCATCGAAGTGCTGGACCATCTCATTCTCGGCATCAATCGCTACGTCTCGCTCAAGGGGATGCAGGCGATGTAGTTTCAAAGGCGGGGCCAAACGGCCCCGCCTTTTCATATTCGTGATTAGGACGAAGTTCGATCGCACAGATCGCGCTCGACAAGGAGCTTGAGTTCCGAGAGTAGTCGGCGGAAGAGCGCGATGAAGTACGGGTGCTTCGGTGTGTGTTGAAGATCCCGAGTGTCGCGTTGGTGAGCGCCATGACTCGTCAGGATTCCTTCTTCGGTGGCGGCGCGCCAAGTTGCGACGGAGTGTAACCGCACGAGCACGACGTCTGCCACCAAACGCGGTAGCGCTCCTCGGCGTCGTCGAACGGGAATGCGTCGAGATCCCACCACGGGTCGATCGGTTGCCCGCAGCGCATGCAGTTGGTGCCGCCTACATTTCGTGATTCCGACATGCGAAGGCCCAAAGGCTCACTTGTCCTCAATGCTCGGTAGCAGAACCTATCATGACTCTGGGGACCGCGAGCGGTGGACGAAGACATCTACCACGGTGGGTCAAAGCGGTCCGGCTACCGGCACGGGATCCTCTCGACGGTAAGCGCCGCGGCGATCCTCGTCTACCACAACCACCCCTCCGGTGAACCGGAACCGATAGGCGAAGAACTTCTCAATACGAAGTGACTCGTCGAAACCGACCAGGTACGCGGCGTCGACGCGCTGGATCCCCTCATTCCTGAAATCAGTCGCTGCGTGTCCCTCAAAAGGGGTACAGGCGATGTGATTCTACAGGCGGGACCGCTTGGCCCCGCCTATTCGTTCGTCGAATGCCTCCAGCCTGCCTTTCCCAGCTCAGTCGCACCCCGTATGATGGAACCAGAGATACGTCGTCTTCGCCCCTGACTCGACCTGGCCCATGAAGATCTTCGACTTTCGAAACCGCCTCATCTCCGACTACGGCACCTACGTCAAGAGCTTCATCGAGATTCGCGATACTCGAATCCGCGAGTACGTCGAGAAGACGCTCGATGACGGGCACCTCTGGCCGGATCCCTTGATCCAGATGAACCCGAGCTTCGAGCCGGGGGCATGGATCGACGATCTCGTGAAGGAAGGGGTGCTCCACGCTGAGTGCTCGAAAGTTTTCCGCAAGGGTAAAGAGAAGGACCCCAACGGACAGCCGCTCCACCTCCACAAGCATCAGTCGGATGCCGTTCGCGCAGCGAAGACGAACAAGAGCTACGTGCTCACGACGGGCACCGGTTCGGGAAAGAGCCTCGCGTACATCGTCCCGATCGTCGACCACGTCCTGCGTCGCGGGTCGGGCAAGGGCATCCAGGCGATCATCGTCTACCCGATGAACGCCCTCGCGAACAGCCAGGCGGGCGAGCTCGAGAAGTTCCTCGCGAAGGGCTATCCGGAGGGCAAGCCGCCGGTTCGGTTCGCGCGGTACACCGGCCAGGAGAGTGACGACGAGAAGCAGGAGATCGTCGCGAACCCGCCCCACATTCTGCTCACGAACTACGTCATGCTCGAGCTGATCCTCACTCGAACCAATGAGAAGCAGCTCATCGAGGCCGCCAAGGGGCTCCGTTTCCTCGTTCTCGACGAGCTGCACACATATCGCGGCCGTCAGGGTGCCGACGTCGCCCTCCTCGTGCGCCGCGTCCGGGACCGTGTGGCCGCACCGAACCTCCAGTGTGTCGGAACATCCGCGACCCTCGCGAGCGGGGGTTCGCAGGATGAGCAACGCGCTGAGGTTGCGCGTGTCGCCTCACTCTTCTTCGGGAGCGACGTTTCGCCGGAAAACATCATTGGCGAGACCCTGCAGCGCACGACGCCCGCGCGCGACATCAACGACGCGAAGTTCATCGAGGAGTTGCGCTCTCGCGTGGGCGACCCCAACGGGCAGCCGCCCGGTGAGTTCGATGCGTTCCGAACAGACCCGCTCTCGATCTGGCTCGAGTCGACCTTCGGCGTGACGACCGAAGCCGAATCGGGCCGGCTGATTCGCGTGCGGACGCCCCGCAGCGTCACCGGCAGGAGTGGCGCCGCAGCGGAGCTCGCGACCCTCACTGGCATCGACCAATCGCGCTGCGCCGAAGCGATCGAGGACGGGCTTCTCGCGGGATACAACAGTCGCCATCCCGAGACTGGCTTCCCCGCGTTCGCGTTCCGCCTGCACCAGTTCATCAGCCGCGGAGACACCGTCTACGCATCGCTCGAGAACGAGGCTGATCGCACCATCACCGTCTACGGGCAGCAGTTCGTGGCCGACAGCAACAGGACGCGTGCGCTTCTCCCAGTCGTTTTCTGCCGTGAGTGTGGTCAGGAGTACTACTGCGTCAGGCAACGGCGCGAATCGTCGGGAGGTACCTCCTACGAAGGGCGCGATATCGGTGATCGCTTCGAAGACGAATCGAGTGATCCGGGCTTTCTCTACGCGAACACCGAGGATCCCTGGCCTGACGACCTGGAGAGCATCCTCGAGCGGGTTCCCGAAGATTGGGTCGAGGAGAAGAAAGGCCAGCGCCGAATCAAGTCAGCGCAGAAGCAGAACCTGCCGCATCCCGTTCGGATCAGCCCGACGGCAATTGACTCCACCGATGGCCGCATGATGCATTTCGTCCCTGCGCCGTTCCGCTTCTGCCTCGGCTGCGGCGTCGCCTACGGCGGCCGGCAGTCGTCGGACTTCGCGAAACTCGGCTCGTTAGGCTCCGAAGGTCGTTCGACTGCAACGACGATCCTTAGCCTCTCCACTATCCGCCATCTTCGAATCGAAGATCTTCCGGCACACGCGCGCAAGCTCCTCAGCTTCACGGACAACCGCCAGGATGCGTCGCTCCAGGCGGGACACTTCAACGACTTCATCGAAGTCGGGATCCTGCGTTCCGCGCTCCATAAGGCAGTCAGGAACGCCGGGGCGGACGGAATCTCGCACGAACAACTCACGACGAGGGTGTTCGAGGCGCTGGCGCTTCCGTTGATGTACTACGCGGTTGACCCGGCGGTCCGCTTTCAGGCTCTCGAAGACACGAAGAAGGCGCTCCGTCACGTTCTCGGGTACCGGCTCTACCGCGACCTCAAACGCGGTTGGCGCATCACCTCGCCGAACCTCGAACAGGCGGGGCTTCTCGCGATCGAGTACGGCTCCCTTTCCGACGTCGCGCAAGCCGAGGATGTGTGGGCGTCGAGCCATGCGTCGCTCTCGGGTGCGTCGCCCGCAGTTCGTCAGGCAATCGCCAAGACGCTCCTCGACTACATGCGCCGCGAGCTCGCGATCAAGGTCGACTTCCTCGACCGCGGATTCCAGGAGCAACTCCAGCAGCTCAGTAACCAGCGCCTCAAGGCGCCATGGGCGATCGACGAGAATGAGTACGAGGCGATGGAGCACGCCGCGGTCCTCTTCCCGCGTTCCGTCGCGAAGGATGACGAGCGCAGCAACGTCTTCCTCTCCGCGCGTGGAGGATTCGGGCAGTACCTGCGTCGTTCTTCGACGTGGGACGAGCGTGCGACTCGCCCGGCAAACGTGAAGGAAACCGAGATCGTCATTCGCGAGCTGCTCGAAGCGCTCAGGCAGGCAGGGCTCGTCGAGATCATCGTCCAACCGCAGAAGGACGGAGAGGTCCCCGGCTACCAGCTCCCGGCGTCCGCGATCCGATGGACCGCGGGAGACGGCACTCGCGGCTTCCACGACCCGATTCGCGTTCCGAAGGCTCCGCCCGAGGGGCGCAAGACGAACGCGTTCTTCCGCCACTTTTACGAGACCATCGCCGAAGACGGCCTCGGGCTCGAGGCACGAGAGCACACGGCCCAGGTTCCCTCTGACACCCGCGAGAAGCGCGAAACGGCATTTCGTGAAGGCGCTCTTCCAATCCTCTATTGCTCGCCGACGATGGAGTTGGGTGTCGACATCTCCGAGCTCAACGTCGTGAGTCTCCGCAACATCCCGCCGACGCCCGCCAACTACGCCCAACGCAGCGGCCGTGCAGGGAGAAGCGGTCAACCAGCGCTCGTCTTCTCGTACTGCGCCTTCGGGAGTCCCCACGACCAGTACTTTTTCAAGCGACCCGAGAAAATGGTCGCGGGCGCCGTCACGCCCCCGCGGCTCGACCTCGCGAACGAAGACCTCGTACGTGCACACATCCAGGCCGTCTGGCTCGCCGAGACTGGTGCGAGCCTCGGCAAGTCGCTCCAGGGCGTCCTCGATCTCGCAGGCGAGAAACCTTCGCTGCGGCTGCAGGACGGCATCATCACGGATCTTTCGAGTGATGCGGCGAAGGCACGAGCGAAGAAGCGCGCGCTCGACATCCTCGGCTCTATTGGCGACGGCCTTGCGAAGTCGGGCTGGTACTCGCCCGAGTGGCTCGATCGAACTCTTGAGCATGCGCTACGCGAGTTCGATGCGGCGTGCGAGCGCTGGCGCACGCTCTACCGCGCCGCGCATGAGCAGGCGATCATCCAGGCAAAGATCGTTCGCGACGCACTACGCACGGAGGAAGACAGGCGTCAGGCGAAACGCCTTCGTGCCGAAGCGGAAGCCCAGCTCCATCTCCTCACGAAGGTCGAGGAGCTCGCTCAGTCCGACTTCTTCAGCTACCGCTACTTTGCGAGCGAAGGCTTCCTCCCCGGCTACAGCTTCCCGCGCCTGCCGCTCTCCGCCTTCATTCCCGGCCGGAAGTCGAGACAGGACGACGAGTTTCTCTCGCGTCCGCGCTTCCTGGCGATCTCCGAGTTTGGGCCGCGGGCGATCATCTACCACGAAGGCTCGCGCTACATCATCAACAAAGTCATTCTGCCGGTCGGTGAGGAGCAGGAGCTTCAGGAGCGCTCCGCGAAGATCTGCGGCCACTGCGGCTACCTCCATCCAATCGGCGATGGCGCAGGAGCCGACGTCTGCGACAACTGTCAATCGCAACTCGAAGTCCCGTGGCACAACCTGCTCCGCCTCCAGAACGTGTCGACCAAACGCCGCGAGAAGATCAATTCCGACGAGGAGGAGCGCCTTCGCCTCGGCTACGAGCTGCGAACGTCCGTGCGCTTCTCGGAGCATGGCGGCGGTGCGAACACGACGGCGAGTGTCGAGCGTGACGGCGAAGTCACGTTCCGCCTCGCGTACGGTCAGGCAGCCACCCTCTGGCGCATCAATCTCGGGTGGAACCGCCGAAAGGACAAAGACGTTCGCGGCTTCATCCTCGACAAGGAGCGTGGCTATTGGGCGAAGAACGAAATTCTCGAAGAGGGTGAGCAGGAAGATCCGATGTCGCCGCAGAAGGTGCGCGTCGTCCCGTTCGTTGAGGATCACCGGAACTGCCTCCTCCTCCACCCTGCGCAAAAGCTCGACGATCGTGTGATGGCCACCCTCCAGTCGGCGCTGAAGAACGCGATCCAGGTTCACTTCCAACTCGAAGGGATGGAGCTCGCGGCGGAACCTCTCCCGACATCCGAGGACCGTCGCCAACTCCTCATCTACGAGGCCGCCGAGGGAGGGGCTGGAGCGCTGCGCAGACTCGTCGACGATCCAACGACACTCGCGGCCGTCGCGCGGACGGCGCTCGAGGTCTGCCACTTCACATCGACTGGTGAAGACCTCGGCAAGGCTCCTCGCTCGCAAGATCGCTGCGAGGCAGCCTGCTACGACTGCCTCCTCAGCTACAGCAACCAGCCTGACCACCGGCGGCTCGACCGATTCGCGATTCGCGACATACTCCTGAGTTTGACGATGAGCGTCGTGAACTCCTCGCCGGTGCGCGCAGCAAGGAGTGAGCACCTCGAAGAGTTGATGCGGCTCGCAGGGTCAGGTCTCGAACGAAACTGGCTTCGACACCTCGACTTGCGCCGCCACCGCCTTCCATCCGCTGCGCAGAAGCTCCTCGAATCCTTCGGAACCCGTCCGGACTTCCTCTACGACGACCAGCAGACGGTCATCTACATCGACGGTCCGCACCACAAGTACCCCGAGCGCGCGATGCGGGATCAGCAGCTCACCGAGCGGCTCGAAGACGCCGGCTACAGCGTGATTCGTTTCGCGGTCGAGGATGACTGGGACAACATTCTCGCGAAGTACCCTGACATCTTCGGGGCCGCTGCGCCGCCTGTCGCCGTCGATCCGGACACAGCATGAGCTTCGCCATCGGCAGTCTCGTCAAAGCGCGTGGGCGCGAGTGGGTCGTCCTCCCGGAGTCGAAGGACGACCTCCTCGTTCTCCGCCCGCTCGGCGGCACTGACGACGAAGTGACCGGCATCCTCACGCCACTGGAGCGGGTCGAGCCCGCAACATTTCAGCTTCCTGATCCATCGAAGCTGGGCGACGCCCGTTCGTGTCGCCTGCTCCGTGATGCCGTCAGGCTCGGCTTCCGCGCGAGCGCGGGTCCCTTCCGCTCGTTCGGCCGTATCGCCGTGGAGCCACGACCGTACCAGCTCGTGCCGCTCCTAATGGCGCTCAAGCTCGATCCCGTCCGTATCCTGATCGCAGACGACGTCGGGATCGGCAAGACCGTTGAAGCTGCACTGATCGCGCGCGAGCTGCTCGACCGAGGCGAAACGGACCGCCTCGCCGTACTTTGCCCTCCGCATCTCGCGGAGCAGTGGCAGACCGAGCTGCGCGAGAAGTTCCATATCGAAGCAGAGCTCGTGCTGCCAAGCACGGTGACCCGACTCGAGCGCGGCTGTGGTCCCGGCGAGTCGCTCTTCGAGCGTCATTCGCATGTCATCGTGTCGCTCGACTTCATCAAGGCCGATCGCCGCCGCCCAAGCTTCCTCCGCGCATGTCCCGACCTCGTGATCGTCGACGAGGCACACACCTGCGCCGCGGGGATCGAGAACCGCGGGAGCCGCCACCAGCGCCATCAGCTCATTCAGGAACTCTCGGAAAAACCCGAACGTCACCTGATTCTCGTCACTGCCACCCCGCACAGCGGGAAGGACGACGCGTTCCAGTCGCTCCTCGGGTTCCTCGACAAGAGTCTCCGGCAACTGCCCGACGAGATTCGTGACGATGAACACGAGGCGATTCTCCGTAGGCTGGCCTCGCATTTTGTGCAGCGTCGTCGCGCAGACATCAAGGAGCTCGACAGGAAACTCGGAAGGGAAACTGACTTCCCGGAACGCGAGGAATCCGAGGTTACCTATCAGCTCTCGAAGGACTACGCGAAGCTCTTCTACCGCGTCCTCGAGTACGCACGCGAGATCGTGAAAGATCCGACCGAGCAGGACAAGCGCCGCCAGCGCATCCGGTGGTGGTCGGCGCTCGCACTCCTGCGCGCCCTCGCGTCGAGCCCCGCCGCCGCCGCCGCGACGCTGCGCAATCGTGCTGCGAGTCTCGAGGCCGAGACCGCGGAGGACGCCGACGAGATCGGCCGACAGGCTGTTCTCGATCTCGTCGATGACGAAGCGACGGACGCGTCCGACGTCGCACCCGGTGCCGATTTCGACGAATCGACCGATTCGAAGGCGCGTCGTCGTCTCCAAGCGATGGCGCGCGAAGCCGAGGCACTCTGCGGAGCGAAAGACGAGAAGCTCCAGCGCGCGGTGAGGATGGTGAAGCAGCTCGTCGACGACGGCTTCAATCCGATCGTTTTCTGCCGCTTCATTCAGACCGCCGAGTACGTCGCCTCGGAGCTACGTACCAAACTGCCCAAGAGTGTCGAGGTGGCGGCGGTCACCGGCACGCTGCAACCTGAGGAACGCGAAGCGCGCGTTGCGGCACTGGGTGAGTCCGAAAAGCACGTGCTCGTCGCGACGGACTGCCTCAGCGAAGGCGTCAACCTGCAGGACCACTTCGACGCGGTTGTTCATTACGACCTCTCGTGGAACCCAACTCGTCACGAGCAGCGCGAAGGACGCGTCGACCGCTACGGACAGAAGGCTGGCAAAGTCCGCGTCGTCATGTACTACGGTACCGATAACCAGATTGACGGAGTCGTGCTGCGCGTACTTCTCAGGAAGCACAAGGCAATCCGCAACAGACTCGGGATTTCGGTCCCGGTTCCCGTCGATACCGATCAGATCGTCAAGGCGATCTTCGAGAGCATCCTTCTCAGGCAGACTGAATCCCCGCAGCAGATTCTTGCCGGTTTCGAGGAGCACTTCCGCGACGAGGAGAAGGCACTCTTCGAATCGTGGGAGCGAACGGCCGAACGCGAAAAGACCTCTCGCACCCGGTTCGCGCAGCGGACGATCAAAGTCGCCGAGGTTGCCGCGGAGCTCGAAAGCGCGCGTCAGGCGATTGGCTCCGGCCTCGACCTATCCCGCTTCGTCCGAGACGCCTTCTCGGCCTCGGGCGCAGTCGTCACGCCGAACGGCTCGGTGCGAATCGACCTCCGTGAGATACGTCGACCGCTTCGCGACCTCATCGGAGACCAGCCCGAGATTCGCGCGCGCTTCGAGCTTCCGATCGGCGCGAAAGAAACACACCTCACGCGCACCCACCCCGTCGTCGAGAGCCTCGCGTCGTGGGTCGTCGACTCGGCACTCGATGGCATCGACGATGAGGCGATTGCGAAGCGCTGTGGCGTCGTCGTGACGAGCAAGGTGCAACGCCGGACGACCATCCTGCTGCTGCGCTACCGCTTCCACGTTATTACGCGGCGTGCAGGTATTGACCAGCAGATGTTTGCCGAGGAGTCGGGCTTCCTCGGATTCGCAGGAGTTCCACAGACGGCGGAGTGGCTCCCGCCCGAAACCGGTGAACAGCTCCTCGATATCCCCCCTGAGGGAAATCTCGCTGCCGACCGTGCGCGCGACTTCGTCCAGAAGGTGGTTGAAGGCTACGACGCGTTACAGCCGCGAATCCATCTGGCAGCGAAGGAGCGCGCCGCGGCCGTTCTGGACGCTCACACACGTGTTCGGAAGGCCGCACAGACGCGCGGACTGACCCATCGCGTCGAGCCGCAACTCCCCGTCGATCTCCTCGGCGTTTACGTCTACCTCCCGAAGAACTGAGCCTTCCGATGCGTACGCGAACGACCAGCACATTCACGAGCATCATGACGGAGGGAGCGCTCCTGCCGGCTGATCTCCTTCGCCGCATCGCGGACGGCGACCGGACGATCGACGGACTCAGCGAGGCGAGCTACCACGTCGCGGAAGGCGAGAAGCTCGGCGAGGCCATCTCTCGCTCGTGGACCCGCCTGACGGGCGCGTGGGTCGCGTTCCGCGGGGCCCGCGAGAAGCTACCGGAGTCCGACCTCGGCACGACGCTTACGCGCGACCGCTGGCTTCTACCGCTCTTCCAGGAGCTCGGCTACGGCCGACTCGGCGTCGCTCGCGGCCTGGAAATCGACGGGACGGGCTACCCGATCTCACACCTCTGGCAATCGGTGCCGATCCACCTCGTCAGCTTCCGCACCGAACTCGACACCCGGACGAGCGGTGTCGCTGGCGCAGCGAAGCGCAGCCCGCACAGCCTCGTTCAGGAGTTCCTCAACAAGTCGGACCACCATCTCTGGGGATTCGTCTCGAATGGACGGACACTCCGGATCCTCCGCGATAACGCGAGCCTTACACGGCAGGCATACGTCGAGTTCGATCTGCAGGCGATGTTTGACGGCGAGGTCTATGCCGACTTCACCGTGCTCTGGTTGCTCGCACACCAATCGCGGGTCGAGGCCGAGAAACCCTCCGAGTTTCAACTTGAGTCGTGGTCGAAGCTCGCGCGCGAGCAGGGTGTCCGAGCGCTCGATCAACTCCGTGGCGGCGTCGAGAAAGCGATTCAGGCGTTAGGCTCAGGCTTCCTCGCGCACCCGGCGAACATCGCGCTTAAGGAGAGGCTCCACTCCGGCGCGCTCGACAAGCAGGATTACTACCGCCAGCTCCTCCGCCTCGTCTACCGGCTCCTCTTCCTCTTCGTGGCCGAGGATCGGGATGTGCTCCTGATGCCTGACGCGAGCTCGGAGACGAAGAACCGATACCGCAATTACTACTCAACTTCGCGACTGCGCCAGCTCGCCGCGCGGCGGCGCGGCACCCGGCACGCTGACCTCTGGGAAGGGCTACGGCTCGTCATGGGCTTCCTCGGCCGCGACGAGGGATGTCCCTCCCTCGGCCTCCCGGCGCTCGGAAGCTTCCTCTTTTCCGCGAGCGCCATCGCTGACCTCGAGCGGTGCGCACTCGCGAACCGCGACCTCCTCGCGGCCCTCCGCGAGTTGTCCGTCACCGAAGAGAATCACATTCGTCGCCAGGTCGACTTCAAAAACCTGCGATCCGAAGAACTGGGGAGTATCTACGAAGCCCTCCTCGAGCTTCACCCGGAGATCCACGCGGAAAGCGCGACCTTCGAGCTGCGTACGGCCGCGGGACACGAACGGAAGACGACCGGGAGCTACTACACGCCTGACAGCCTCGTACAGTGTCTGCTCGATTCGGCGCTCGAGCCGGTCGTCGCCGAGGCGATGAAGAAGCCCGATCCTGAGCGTGCAATCCTCGACCTCAAGGTCTGCGATCCCGCGTGTGGAAGCGGGCACTTCCTCGTTGCTGCAGCCCACCGCATCGCGAAGCGACTCGCGGGCGTGCGAACGGGCGATGACGAGCCGTCGCCAGAGGCAACACGCCACGCCCTTCGCGATGTGATCGGCCGCTGCATCTACGGTGTCGATCTGAACCCGATGGCGGTGGAGCTCTGCAAGGTCGCGCTCTGGATGGAGGCCATCGAACCGGGGCGGCCACTCTCCTTCCTCGATCACCACGTCCAGTGTGGAAACAGTCTCATCGGTGCTACGCCATCGCTGCTCGCGAAAGGAATACCGGACGAGGCCTTCGAGGCGCTTTCGGACGACGACAAGAAGTTCTGTACCGCACTCCGAAGGCGCAATCGGCAGGAACGAGACGGACAGATGTCGCTTCCCATGATCGCTGAGCCTCGTGTGGCGTACCTCTCGGTCCGGGCCCGGCTTTGGGCGATCAGAGTGCTCGACGACAGCACGATCGAGGGGGTGCGCGCGAAGGAGGAACGCTGGCGTGAAGTGGCGAGCTCGCCCGACTACCGCGAGGCGAAGCTGCTCGCGGACGCGTGGTGCGCCGCGTTCTTCGTCCCGAAGCGCCCGGGGTCGCTGACGGCGATCACGCAGGAACCTTTCGACCTCGCGCGATCCGCGCCTGACAAACTCTCCGCGCAGACCTTGCAGGACATCGTTCGCCTCGCGGACGAGTTCCAGTTCTTCCATTGGCACATCGCCTTCCCGGAGGTATTCCAGGCACCGGACGGAGCCGACATCGCGGTGACGAACGCCCCCGGATGGCGCGGCGGCTTTGACCTCGTGCTCGGAAACCCGCCCTGGGACACGCTCAGCCCCGACGTGAAGGAGTTCTTCTCGGTGTACGACGTGCGCGTTCGGAATGCCGATTCAACGACACAGAAGGAGATCGTTGAGCGGCTTCTCGACAACCCAGCCATTCGCGCGGCGTGGGAGGACGATTGCAACAGGCTGTACCGATCCGTCCACTTTTTCAGGAACAGCGGCGTCTACCGGCTCTTCGCGCCGGGCAACCTCGGCAAGGGAGACTTCAACATCTACCGCATGTTCGCCGAGTGCGCACTCACGATCGTCCGTACCCGTGGGTACGCCTCACAGATCGTTCCCGAAAACTTCTACAACGGCGCCAACGCGATGGCGATCCGCAAGGAGCTATTCGAGCGATTCGAGCTGAAGGCAGTCTACGGCTTCGAAAACACGCGCGAAGTCTGGTTCGTGGGGATCGATTCTCGCTCCAAGTTCTGCATCTACGCCGCCAGGCAAGGGGGCGAGACATCTTCTTTCGCGGCAGCGTTCAGCCTGCGGACTCCCGCCGCGCTGCGCGAAGCCGCGGCAGGCGGCGCACTCCAAATTCCCGTCTCGCTCGTAGCAGAGTTTTCCCCTGACGCGATCGCGCTCATGGAGTTCCGGAGTCAGCTCGAGATCGACATCGCGAGGAAAATGTACGCGCGCTGGCCGAAGTTTGGCGAAGAGATCGAGGGGCAGCCGAACCGCGTCTACATGGCCGAAGTCCACATGGGCAACGACCGCGACCTCTTCACCGAGGACCTGAGCGGCGTGCCGGTGTACGAGGGGCGGATGGTCGGGCAGTTCGACCACCGAGCGAAGGCGTACAAGTCCGGGCGCGGCCGATCGGCCGAATGGACTGACCTCGAATGGGGCTCGGCCACTAAAGCCATCGTCCCGCAGTGGTACATCCCTCGAGACCGGCTGCCTGACAAGACGCTCGACCGCGTCGCGAGCTATCGGGTCGGGTTCTGCGACGTCACCAGCCCTTCCAATGAACGGAGCCTCGTGGCGGCGATGATTCCTCCTGCTGCGATTTGCGGACACAAAGTCCCCACGCTTACGTTCCAAGCGCCGGATCCGGTCTTGTCTGCGATCTGGCTGGCCGTAGCAAACTCGTTCGTAGTCGACTTCCTGGTCCGCAAGAAGGTGAGCCTGACGATGTCGTACACGGTCGTGGACAGCCTACCGTTGCCCAGAGCGGTTCCTCGGAGCACCGCAACGGAGCGGATCGTGTTACTCGCCGCCGAACTTACGTGCACCAGCATCGAGATGTCAGGCTTCTGGGAGCAACTTTGCTCCACCGGATGGCTGGGGAACGAAGATCCCAGTTCACCGCGAGGGCTCACCACCACGGACGAGCGACTGGGGGCGCGAGCAGAACTCGACGCCCTCGTTGCTCGGGAGCTCTTCGGCATCACGAGGGAGGAGATGGAGTTCATCCTCGAGACGTTCCCGACTGCGAAGAAGTACGAGGAGAAGGCCTACGGCGAGTTCAGGACCAGGCGAACGATTCTGGAGTTGTTCGACGAGACGAGTGTGGCGGCTGCGGAAACTAGGATCGCGTCGGCGCGCGAGGTCGAAGAAACTTCGGCGCGATCACGAGCAGCGGACAGTCTCGCCAAGCCTTCTCCGGATGAAGTTACGGAGTCGAGCGTGCAGTCGCTTGGCCAAGGCGATGGTCGGGCTCGTCAACTCCTGTTCTTCAATCGTGGGGCAATCGCTGGCTACATCGTTCAGCACTTGCACGCCAACTCCACCTTCGGGCGAGTGAAACTCGAAAAGCTCCTGTATCTGACCGAGGCGCATGTTGGGTTCGAATTGGAAGGCGAGTACGAACGGGAAGCCGCCGGACCACTCGATTCATCGACACTCTACAAGGTCGAGGGGATCGCGGAGAAGAACCACTGGTTCACGAGGGAAAAGCGAAAAGGCGGAGCGACGAAGGGATATCGATACACCCCAGGAGCCAAGATCTCCACGTGCGTCGATAGGGCCACCAAGATCTTGGGGACCCAAAAGAGCGAACTCGATCGCTTGATCGCTGCGGCCGCAAAGATGGACACGGAACAGACCGAGATCTTTGCCACGGTCTTCGCCGCTTGGAACGATCTTCTCATTGACAAGAAGGCGCCCACCGAGGCCGATATAATTGGCGAGGTTCGTGATCGCTGGCACGAAAGCAAACAGCGCTTCGACGCGGCGAGACTCGACGCTGCGATCACATGGATGCGCGGCAAGGGGTTCGTCCCGCGCGGCACCGGTCCCAGAACGAAAAAGGCATAGACGACCTGGAGGCGCGCCAAATTGGCTGGGTTATCACGCGGCGAAGGTTTCGGCACCCACGATGCGCTCCTCCGACGACTTGACCTGTCGAATCTGGCGGCGAGCATTCTCGCGAACCCCCACCGAGTGCCGCACCGACTTGTCGTGTCCCGCGGTGGTATCATGGCTTCCACTACGCGGCACGGAGGCAGCGGAACATGCCGGATGCACCTGCGGGGAAGGCCCTCCTCCGCACACGGTCGGTCACCGATGGCCCCGAGCAGCGGCTCCTCGTCGGCGGCCTTGCATCCTTCTGCTCGGGCTTCAGGTCTCCCAGCGTCGTTCTGCAGGAGGTCGTTCTGCCTACTGG
Source organism: Thermoanaerobaculia bacterium (assembly GCA_051305935.1). Taxonomy (GTDB): domain Bacteria; phylum Acidobacteriota; class Thermoanaerobaculia; order Gp7-AA8; family Gp7-AA8; genus JACPDH01. The sequence continues at coordinate 27,904 of JBPPMG010000551.1, read as the reverse complement.
CGTGCCGGATGCCATCGCCGTTTTGCTCAAGAATCGGGACTTCGCGATGGTCGAAGAGCGGCTCGGCCTCGGGCCGAATGACCTTCGGCTTTTCCAGCACATTTCGAACGTGGGGCAAACGAGCGTAGACGATCTCGCGTTGGCTCTGCGCTGGGGAACTACTGACCTGAGGCGCGCGGTGACAGCGCTCGAAGCCGCGGGCCTGGTACACGAAACGACACGCCGCGTCCGGGCGCGCAGCCTCGCGGATGTCTTCCTCGCTCGGCAAATCATCGCGATTGAGGCAAAGATGACGGATTGGAAGCGGGCTCTCGATCAGGCAATCGGTAACACTTGGTTCGCGTCTCACAGCTACATCCTCCTGCCTGAACGACCGCTGAAACGCGAGATCGTCAGCGCGGCAATGCGCTTCGGCATCGGTATACTCACGTACGACGGCGAGGTGACCAAGACGAAGCTGCGCGCCATCGCGCGGAGGCTCCCCGCTTCGTACGGCTCATGGCTCGTACACGAATCAGCGCTGCGGATTCGGCACGGCGTGTGTTGATGCTGGACATCGGAGCCATCCGTACGGCGTTTCCAGAGATGGATGCGCTCCTCCCGCTGCAGGCCAGCGGCCAGAAGCACGTGTTGCGTGGGACGTACAGAGGCACACCCGCCGCCTTAAAGCTCATCAAGCAGACGGCGGACATGAAGGAGAAGCTCGAACGCGAAATCTCTGCCGCGGAGCAGCTTGAATGCGACTACGTGCCGAAGATATATGAGACGGGTGAGCGCTCCGTCGACGGCGAGGTGCGTGCCTACATCATCGAACAGTTCATCGATGGAGAGACCTTGCGGGCCCGCCTCACGCGCGAGCCGCGCCAGACGCTCGGCTTCGCGTTGAAGCTCGCCCGCGTGCTGCTCACGGCCTGCGTAGACTTCGAAAGGCGGCAGTTCGTGCACCGCGACATCAAACCGGAGAACATCATCATCGACAGCGACGGGAAAGTGTGGGTCATCGACTTCGGCATCGTTCGCTTTTTGCAGCTCGAGTCGCTGACGCCGACGATGGCGCAGTGGGGGCGGTTCACGCTCGGGTACGGGGCACCGGAGCAGATGCGCAACCTGAAGCCCGCGATCGACGCGCGCACAGATCTATTCGCCGTCGGAGTAGTCCTGTTTGAGGCGCTCTACGGGCAGAATCCATTCTACGAAGGCAAGTCGAACGAAGTCGATGTCATCCGTCACATGACGCAACAGGACCTGCCCCTGCTCGATATCGCGGGTGACGAGAACGGACGATTCGCGGATTTCATTCGTGCCTTGACTGCACGATTCCCGAGTCGCCGGCCGCAGACAGCCCGCGAAGCCCTTGCGTGGTTCGAAAAGGTCGAGCGCGGTTCGCGGTAGGAGGGAACTCTGTGAAGCTGTACCTACAGTTCGGCCATGGGATGATGGAGCACACGGTGAAGCTCCTCGAAGAGTGGGGCGAAGGTGGCGTGATCCTCAGCCCACGCGACCTCGACCAGGCGAAGTTGGAGAAGATGGCGAAGCGTCTCGACGGGCAGCACGTGGAGATCCTCGTCGATCCTCAGTGTTTCGTGCGTGACGCCGACCATTACCGACTCGTCGAACACGAGTACTTCAAGACGTACAAGAACTGCTCGACCGGCAGCATCGTTTCCGGCGAAGGCGCTGGCGAACTGGTCGAGGCGATCGCGGTACTCAATGAGTCGCTCAAGACGACGCAGTGCATCCTCCCGGGGCTTCTCGCCAGCGAAGTATCCGAGGAGTGGTTCGCGTTCCACGAGCCGCTCTTGTCGGCGGCAGCCGAGCGTCTCGCAGGTACCCCGCGTCTCGCGACCATTGCGCTCTCTTCCGCCGCGACGATGGACGAAGCACAGGTGGAAGCGATCGTCGAGCGCACGGAGAGTTGGCCGGTCGATGGGTATTATGTCGTTGCTGAGACTCCGAACGGCAACTACCTCACGGACTCGCCCGTATGGCTCGCAAACCTGCTCATTCTCGCGGCTGGTCTCAAGCTCCACGACCGACGTGTAATCGTTGGATACGGCAATCACCAACTTCTCGCGCTTGCCGCGACAAATGCGGACGTCATGGCGGCTGGCACTTGGCTGAACGTTCGCGCACTCGACGTCGAGAAGTTTTACGCGCCCGACGAAGACGAGATCTCTCGACGTGCTGTCTGGTATTACTGTCCGCAAGCACTCACCGAGTACAAGATCCCGTTCCTCGATATCGCCCAGCGAAACGGCGTGCTGAACCTCATGCGCCCGGCGCCATCTCTCGGGTCAAACTACGCCGACCCGCTGTTCTCGGGTACCACACCTTCGTCGGTGAACTGGCCGGAACCAAGCGCATTTCGACACTACCTGACCTCCCTACTCGGACAGGCACGTTGTGTGAGCGCGGCAAACTTCGATGACTCGCTGATCGGCCAGGAGGCCTTGCTTGCCGCGGCGGAGGAGGTTTTGCCTAGGCTTAAGAAGGCTGGAGTTCTCAGCTCCGAGCGGGACTTCGCGAAGTGCCTCGACACGAATCGCGCGGCACTCGCGACGCTCGATAGCGCGCGCGGCCACAGGCTGCGTCAGCATTGGGGCTGAGCATCGCTCACTCAGCGCATTTGCCACACTGCGTTTTCGGGACGATGGGAATCGAGTCGACTTGCCTGTACTGCCCAGGACTGGCAGGCTCTCGCGAACATCCGCTGCCGGCGGCTTTCGGTGAGTTCGTCAACGCGCCCGTGTTGCCGAAGCGCATATGTCGGAAGTGCAACGGAGATCGGCTGGGTAAGCTAGACGAGCAGCTTTCACGCTGCGGGCCCGAAGGGTTCCTCAGACGTTTCTACGGCGTTGCAGGACGCTCGACGCACGAGGAGGTCAACCCTTTCTACCGTGGTAGCGCCGGTGGGCGTCCGCTGTTGATGAAATCGCATGACGAGAAGCTCGGATTGGAGATTCTGCTCGAACAAGCAGGCGGTGTGACGCTCGCGGCTCGCCAGCTCATCCTCGTCAAGAACGGTCGCCCCCACCACATTCCGATCAGAGAGGGCACTACCCCCGAGCAACTGCGCGAGGCGATCGAGCGACTCGGCGTCTCAACGCCAGAGAGCGGCCAGATTGTTTGCTCTCAGGAGGATCGGGACTGGGTACTGGCCCTCCTCCAATCGGTTTGGCCGTCGGCGAATCTGGTTCAAGCGGGCGAAACCTCCGGTGTGTATGGCGGGGCGACGGTGGGCGTGACGCTCACGGATCGATACTTTCGTGCCGTGGCGAAGATCGGATTCCACTACTTCCTCACCCAATTCCCCTCGTACTCCGGGCATGAATCGGGCTTTGCGGAGTTGAAGGGATACATCCTGGACGAGCAAGGCCCTGTTGAGTGCGCGAACGTCTTTATCGGCAAGCGGCAGTTACCTCTAATGGGAGCGTTCGTCGCTCAAGGTGCGCGTCCGAAAGGTTGGAAGGCGCACGTCCTCTGCGCGGAGGTGAAAGATAGTGCCTGCCTCGCTCACGTGCAGCTTTTCCTATCCGAGGACTGGCCAGCGCCAACCTACACAATCCGGCTGGGTGTAGCTCCCCGTGCCGCGAACCAGGGCACGGGGCATCTATATCTGTACGACGAATCTGGGCGATCCGATCGTTTCGTCGGCGAAGCGCACCGACTTACATGCACAACAACTGACCTCCCGGCAAAGCCCCTCCTCCCGGCTATAGGATAAGGCGACAGGAACGCGCAACATGACAAGGTCAGCTGATCCACGTCGCTCGGTCAGCTCTTTTGCCACGTGATTCCTACGTGTGTGTCTAGTTCCTCCGCCACCATAGTACGCACGGTCCGGCGCGGATCGCCTCGCGCCTAACTTTCGTTGTGGAGCGTTTCGAACTCACGCCGAACCACCTCAGCCATCAGCCGTCTCCTCCCACGAGGACCTGGTCATGAGCCATCGCGTGGTAATCTGACAGGAGTGCGCGCAAGTCGTGAATCCGACTCGCTGTGAACGGCCCTGGATCGTGGGAACGCACCTTGATGGGGCAACGCCGCTGATCGGCGGTCCCAATACTGCGGGTGCAGACCCGCTCATCGTCAACGTCGTCGCCGCTTCGACTTTTCCTCTCACCCGTCCCTCCTAGCGAGGTTGTTAGGGATTGGGGGTCTGATCGATGCCATGAGTTTCTCGGTCAGGAAGTCGCTCAAGGTTCGACTGCGGCCCCGCTACGAAAAGTGAACGAGCTCCAGTCGATGCGTGAAGCGGAACATTGATCTCTTGGCGTACCGATGCACGACGATTCGCCAGTGATCCCCGGATCCACCCACGATCAGCATGATCGGGTGCGGCATCCGTGCATCCGCTGTCCGAGCTATTCGCCCCAGCGTCCGCCGGTCCGCGCGGCTCAACGCACAGGAGCCTCCAGGATGCGAGTGCCAATCACCCAAGTACACGTGGAGACGTCCCGATTCTGCATAGTGGCGTGCGATCTCCTCTTCGTGATGCACATGGTCAGGAACAAATCGCGTCGGCTCATGCACGGCGCGCGGCCCCGGGCCGACGATTGCGGTCACGACGAGGCCCCCCCCATCGCCACGGAAACCGAGAAGAGCACCCCCGGTTTCATTCGGTGACGCAAGTTCCGCCGCGCGGAGGAGGGCGGCTTGATCGCCTAACGAGAGCCAGATCCGCATGCCGGGCAGTCGGGATATGGGTGTAGGTCAAAACCTATGAACTGCGGTTGGATCAGACCACCTTTGGCATCACGAAACGCGATGACGGTGATATCGGACGGGCTGGCGGGATAGCCCTGCGCACCCTCAACAAGCGTTGCGACTGCCGTCCGGACGCCGGCGAGCGCAATCATCAAGAGATCGAACCCCGCACCGGTGAATGTCGGGTCCTCGCACCCCGCGGGCTGTATCATCCCCACTGGATCCGCTGGGGCAGCCGGGACCAGTCCTTCGTCCTTCGCCCGCTCCAGACAGTACCAGCAGCCTGTCCCGCCATCAGGCCGGAGACGAGCGACGTTCCCGCCCCAGCCGCCCGGCGTCCCGCTCACCCCAACGTACGGAATGCCGTGATGTCGCGCGAGATCAGCAAGAAAGTACGACGCGCCCGGCTCCGCGATGGCGTCGTACACGAGCGATGCGCCGTCGAGCATTCCCTCGAGGGCGCGGCGTTCGCCACGCGTTGACCCCAATCGTGCGACATACGATGACACGCGCGTGAGCGGGTAGTGGGACTTGAGGAAGTTCGAGATGATCTCGGTCTTCCGACCGCCAACCACGGGAAGCCCCAGGGGCCACCGGAGCGCCGTTCCCGTCTCCACGACGTCGTGATCGAGAATCCGAAGCGCGCCAATACCCGCTTTCGCGAATTCCACCGCGCTCGGTGCCCCGATGCACCCAAGCCCGAAGTGCGCAATTGTTTCGTTCCTCAGCCCTGCCAGTTCCGGCGCGCGGGCATAGAGATCTTCAACACCTGCACGGGCTGGCCGTGCGAAGTACGGCTCGCAGCCCCGCTCTATGACGATGAAGAGCCATCCTTGACCACCCGTCATCCGCCACCCGTCCTCCTCGGGGACGACAACGGCGACCACGAACAATTTCGATGGCTCGCGAAGTCCGTGAAGGTACTCGCGACGCACACGCGCAAAGAGCACGCTAGCGTCCGGTTCAAGGATCGGCGAGGCAAGGCGAACGACATAGCCCTCAACACGGTCGCCGGCCCGCGAGAGATGCGGAGGAGCCGTGAAGAGGGCCTCGTTTTGCCGTGTCAACACCTCGGCGACGACGCCGCGGAAGGGACTCTGCCGTGACCCAGGATCGCGGGTAAGGGTGAGCCGCCCGATGGTGAAATCGGGAGGAAGCTTCCATCCACCGTCGAAGAAGACTGCGGAGTCTGGCGCCGACGGGAAGTATGTCGTTACAGGTTCCGCCTGCCGATCCTCGTCCTGAAGCGCGTTGCCGTCCGGCGCTGTGCGCCCCGTAGCAAGGACTTTCGGGAGCTGCTCACGGAGCGCGGCCGCGACGGACCTGGCTACTTCCCAGTGGCGCGTCCCGCGCGGAATGAGACACAGGTTCTTCCCGAACGGATGCTGGTGGTGATCGAGGGACAGTGTCGGGGCCCGTACCTCGAACCGGAAATACGGGAAGAGTTCGAAAAAGTCGACCTCGAGCCGGTGACGTTCTCCCTCGATGCCGACGAACACCGCCAGGGTCACCACCTCGTCGGTAATCGTCGGTTCCTCGAAGTCGAAGCCACCGGCTAGAAGCTGCTCCAGCTCCCATGCGATCCGTTCGGATCGATGCAGCCATTGCATGGTCAGCCCACCGGCCGCGGGTGCGGCGGTTTCGGCGGCTGCGGCGGGCCTGGGGGGTCGACCGGACGCGGCGGATGGTCTGGGCGGCCCGGATCATCGGGTTTGCCGGGCGGTCCGTCGGGTGGTCCAGGCGGTTGCGGGCGTTGTGTTGCCATCGTCGTCTCCTTTCTTCGTTAGTGCTTCCGATCCGTCGGCGGATGCGGATCTCTGCCGTAGCTGTCCTTGTCGCGAATGCGGTTTTGTCGATCGTGGATGACGAGCTCGCCCCGATGATCCTGAGCGCGCTCGCGGCCAGCGTCGATCGCGTGGGCCTGCGTCCGGTGCGTGCTCGCGGGTTTCGCGGCGCTTTCGTCCTTGACGTTCCAGCGGTGGTTCTCTTTGTCGTGTGTGACGTGGACGTTCCTGCCCATAATCTTCTCCTTCAGTGAATGAGATGAAGAAAGAATAGCAAAAAAATTTCGATCATGCGAGGACTGAGTACTCGTACTGCTCGCGTCCAGCCGCCGAGGCTCCCGTGCGGCGACGCACGAGGCCGAGGTTCGTGAGCTTCGTGAGCCTCTCGTTCACGGCCGTGATGCCCACGCCGAGAGTGTCGCTGAGCGTGGCGGCGGTCAGCGGTGAGCGCTTGCTCGCGATGACGTCGAACGTCGCGACGTCGGCCGGATGCACCTTGCCGATTAGGGACAGCACCCGGCCCTTCTTCTCGATCATCGCGAGACCAAGACTTTCCAATGCATGCACGAGGTTTTCGCGCGTGTAAGTGTTGAGGCCCTGAACGACGAGAAAGCGCTGCGGGTAGAGACGCGGCAGCGCCAGAAGGCTCTTCCCAAAGAACTCGTTCGCAAACGAGAAATCAAAGGCGTCGACGCCCTTCATCTCGAGGATGATCGTGTCGCCTGGCTGCGATGCTGACAGAAGTTCGTCGAGTTCTTCACGAAGCCGTCGGGCAGTGTCGCGGGTCCAGAGGGTCTTGCCGTGCGCCGCGAGCGTGAAACGCTTCTCCATTTCCTTCAGTGTACAACGTGCGTCAACTGGTCCGCGTCGGCACCGAGATCACGACTTGCACGCCCGGCATCGCCGGGACCGTGAAGCGGTATCCCTGATTGCGATCCCCGCGATACACAATCTTCCCCGTGCCCGAGCGGATATGCACCGACCCGCCGCCGCGGACGGCGACCCGGAGCAAGTGGTGGAGTCCTGTACCGCGGGTCGCGTCCTGGTGCTGCGACATGCCAAGCCGTGTCGCGATCGCGATTGCATCCGTATCACTCTTGATCCATTGCGCAGCGTCCGGATTCCGCTCCAGAGTCGCGCGCAAGCCAGCACCAAAGTCGGCGATCCCGATCTCCACGAATCGTCGGCCGCGTCGCGGCTTGTAAGCCTGAAGCGCGAGGAAACCGCATGTCTGCGAGTTATGGTCGAAAGTGTTTTGCGCGACTTCGGAGATGACGGTGGCCAAATCAAACGCGTCAGGCTTCCGGTACTGAAGCTTCGTCCGGAGAAGCGCGACGATGCGGTCGAGGAGCGGCGGAAGCGACGATCCGGTCTCGATCTTCGTCACCTCGAGGAGCATCGGATTCGAACCATGCAGGTGATCGAACTGGTGGAGCACGTTCTCCTCGAAGGCCGGATCGAACTGCGCCTCGCGCGCGACCGCCGCGACGAACCCGGAGCGAACGAGATACGTCCGAACGTTGGCATTCTCGACGCAGATCGTAGGACGACCACTCCGAGCGGCAATCCCGTGGGACGCGGCCGCGAGTTGGACGAGTGCTCCGGACGAGATGAAACGCACGTCGCGGAGATCAAGACTGGTTTGACCATTCGCGAACGGGTTCGCGACGCGCAAAAAGTCGTCGAATGTTGCGGAGTTTAGCTGATCGATGTTCTCGTTCACGAGCTTCTCTAAACCAAGTGTACTTCGCTTGCTGCATAGCTCGCAGGCGCGAGCGTTCGCCTGCGTTCAAGAGGCTTGCGCCCAGCGCGGCGCAAACTGTTGAAACCAATTACCAGTTCTGATGAACTTGTGTGAGGGTAATTACTCGCCCAAACCTGGAGCATGAGCAGATGAGCCAACAGCAAGGAGGGTCGGATCTCAAGTCGGTGTCTTCCGCCCTTCGTCTCGCCAAGTCGGGCGATCCTCCGCGAATGGTCGGAGGCCGATCAAGCAGTGTCTCGCGATCCGATGAGCGACGGCGCGGAGCCGACTCTCCTCAGCGAAAGCGAAGGTCGCCGCGTCGGAATCGAGGTGACCGAGTGTTTCTGGTCCGATCGCGCGATCCCCCAACCCGACCTACCGAACCGCAAAGATCGTAGAATTCCTTCAGATGCCGCCGCGGATCATGCTGATGGCGCAGTACTCGGGCCTGCTTGGCGACGGCCAGCGGTCGAGTAGGAACTACTCCGAGCAACTGCGCCGGGCGAGCGGGGAGATGCCGCTCAATGTCTTTGCGACCATCAACAATCTGCTCACTCTCGACGCTGGTGCTTCCGAGGCACATCGTTCATTTGAAGAAGAGCTGTTGAGTGAATCTGTTCGGAGGAAGCTGCAACGCCTTCGCCGGGACACTCCCAACGAGCGATTCGTCGCATTCACTCGAGCGGGAGCCCTCTTGAATTTGAAGTTGCTCCTCGCCGTCGCGCCGCCGGGGGCCCCGTACTACGCCACCGCCGTGGGCGCCTGCGCACTCCACGCTAATGACTTTGCCCAGTCCCCGGACACGTCGTCGCTCGCGAATGGCCGCTTGCCCGTGGTTACGGAGTTCGCAGCAGGATGGGAGTCCTACAATCCTCGTGATATTGCGCCAATTCTGCGTCGCTCGTACTACATCTATGACCGACTGCTGAAAACAGACGCCAACATTCGACAGCTTGTCCTTGACCACATTGGCGTTGAGATCGAAGCCGTCGCCTTCGCCGGGCTGCCGTATCGAAGCTATTTCCCGCTGCTTTTCGGTCTCTATACAACTGCTCGCCGAGCGTGCGAAAGACAGCGCACGTCGATTATTGATGCCAGCGAGGTGGCCGCTAAGGCGAGCCTGTTACCGGAGGAGTTCATCGCGTTCGCCGCATCGAAATCGCAAACGCTCGCGGAGGTGAGAAATCAGATCGGACGGATTGACACGGAGGCGGAGTTCACACGAAGAGTCGAGAGCTCCGCTTGGACATCCGACGTTCTCGCGTTTCGCAAGAAACCACTTCTTGTACTCTCCGACGGCCGCTACCTCGTTGCCGATATGCAGTTCTTGTTTGAGAACACGTCCGCGGGGCTGAGCTGGAATTTCGTGGAGGCTCTCCGCTCGAAAAAGGCGAAGCATGCCTTCCTGGGTTACTGGGGAAGCGTGTTCGAGCGCTACGTGCAGGAGCTGATGGAGCACTACCTCCCCGGAGCCATTCGGCGCAACGTGGGTTTTGAAAGCCGCGATATTGATGTCCTGGTAGAACTTCCCGACGCCGCGCTCGTCCTGGAGGTGAAGTCGGGGTTCATTCCGCAGGAGGTGAGAGGTTGCCGCGACCAGGCGCTTTTTCGCGACGAGATCGAAAAGAAATACGTCGTAGATCGGCAAGGTAGGGCGAAGGGGGTGCGGCAACTAGCCGCATCGGCACGCGCCCTACGCGAGAAAAGCGTTCCCGGAGTGAGTACCTCGTTTCAGCGAATCTACCCGATACTCGTCGCCGAGGATCCGGTGATGCAAACGTACGCGATGAATGCGTACATGAATGAGCTTTTCGAGCGAGAGTTCGATCGCGGCGGTGATGCAGCGCCACTCACCGTACTGCTCATCGATGAGCTCGAAGAGATCCTCCCGCACATCGCTGGGGGCGATATTTCCTGGAAGGAGGTCCTCGACGCGCGTCTCGTGGGAGACAAAGTCGTCGCAGCGCCGATGCACACGACGTTTGCCGAACTCCAAGCAGAACGAAGGATGGACCCTCGTGCAGACTCTTTTCTCGCCTCGCACGGTGACGAACTGATGCGGATGATCGACGACGCGTATCGAATCCCGCATTCGAAGGCCGGTCTATCGACGAGATGACGGATCCCAAACGACACCACTACTTGCCGGAGTTCTATCTCGCCGGCTTTACAGCGGATGGCCGTCGGGACTCGACGTTCACCGTGTTCGACCGTGACACGAACACTTTCCGGCTGCAGACGCCCGTGAACACTGCGGTCAGCGGGTATTACTACGCCGTGCAGGACGAGATCTCCGGCGAGCGATCGATGATGGTCGAGAAGTTCCTAGGGGAGATCGAAGGTGAAGTGGAGCCAGTGTTTCGAAAGCTGGAGCGACAGGAACGTCTGACCGACGACGACCGCGAGCGGCTTTCGCTTTTTTGCGCGCTCCTGTACACGCGAGTGCCCCAGTTCGAACGATCGATACAGGAAGTGGTCAACGGTGGATTCCAGGAGCTAGCGCGTCGCATGGCCACCAGCATTGAGGACGTCCGCCGCCAGCACGAGGCGTGGGAGAAGCAAACTGGTAACATTTCCGAGGTCACGCCGGAGGAGGATTTTGAACTGCTTCGAAACGGAGGCTACCGATTCGCGCAACCGCGGCAAAACGTCATCAAGATGATGCTGGAGTTAAGCAGCAGGTTCGCGGAGTCCTTCCTGAACATGCGCTGGGCCGTCGGGCGCGCTCCCCGGCAAATGTCGCTCATCGTGACCGATGCTCCGCTCCTCCTCATTCCGCCGCGTAACTGGCAGCCAGGCATGAGTGGTGTCGGCCTCGAGACGCCGGTGACACACAAGATGTTCCCCCTCACCCGCAAGCTTGCGCTCTTCATCGGCGATTTCGGGCACGGTTTCGAGTTTCTTCCGCTTACGAGAGGACAGGTGAGATCGAACAATCTGGCGCTCGCGTCCCGCTGCGAGCGTTTCGTCATCGGACCGGATGAAGCGCTGGTGCGGAGCGTGGTTCGCCGGACCAATCTTGCAGGTTCTACCCGCGCGCCGCTGATCGTGGTCGCGTAGCGACCGCTCCTCTCGAAGAGTCTAGCCCCGGCGTATGGCGCGTATCTGCTTGATCGCCGCCTCACGACCCTTTTCCTGAGCGATCTTCTTGATCCGCGCCCTCTTCCCCTCTGGCAGCCGCTGAAGCAGTCCGAGGTATTGCCCCTGGAGCTTCATCGAGGCGCGCCGCGCTGGCGTGATTGGCTTCGGTGCACGACGCCGATCGCGAGGTTCTTTGGAGCGGCCGTCGTTCGCGCGCTGTCGGGTCGGCCGAGCGGCAACCTCTGGTGGTGCCGCCGCCCGAAGCTGCTCGAGCCGGGCTTCCAGTTCTCGAACTTCCTGCTGGATGCGCGCGACGTACGACACGATGTCGTTGTACGAGAGCTTCCGCTCGGCGACCGCCTGCGCGAGGACGTAGTGCGCCTAGGCTGGCGTGAGTTGTGGGATAGCAGCTTTCTTCTTCACAGCGTTCCTCCCTGGGATCAGGACGATCATCGTACCGTAATTGTCCTGCCCTCCGTTCGTTGCTTCGAAGGAGGAACGAGATGCTGACTTACTGGCTATTGTGGCTAATTCCTCCGCCGCAATCGCCAAGATGCCGCATCAGCTACGCCCTGCCGGAAGTCCGCCGCGAGCAGGATCTTCTCTCCCTTTCGACACCAAGTGCGATTCGGCAGTAACGATTCGGAGCGTCTGCGAGCCGCGGGTGATCGCGACGTACAGGTCCTCCGCTTTGAAGTCAGCGCCTCCGAGAATCGCAGCGTGCGTGAACTCGAGCCCTTTGATGAGGACGGGCCGGCCGACACAACAGCGCGGTGGCTTCTTGCCGTTCGAACGCAGATGCTGGCGCCGAGCCCACGATGCTTCTCGGAGATCGACGTGCTGTCCTTCGCTCAGCGCCCGTGCAGCGCGCACGAGGTCGCTCCACGCTTCAGCGCGATACAGCCGGCCCTCACGCCGCGAGGTCTCGCCAAGGGCTTCCAAGGCATCGACGAGCTCCGCCGGCGTGCCGTTGGCCGCCAGCGCAGCAGCCGTCTGACGAACGCGCGACCATTTGCCCGTGCCGGGCTTCAGCGCCTTACCTGCAACTAGCGCGGTGCGAATTGCCTTCAGTTCGGACATACCTGTGAAGCACTTCTGCGCGATGCGCAGAACGAGATCCGCTTTCCCTGGCCCTGTGGCATCGTCAATCGAACGCGACCAGTCGATCAGATCCGGACACTCCACGGGTTCGAGCGAGTGATACCCCCGATTCCTCTTGGCGAAACTGTGGCACTGCGCGGGGAATTTGGTAATCGCGACGACGGTGGAGTCCGCCCCCGTTGCCCTAAGGAGCCGAAACGCGTTCGTGAGGGTGGCAGGGTCGGGGTCGATACGCTGCACGGGCCCGCCGACCAGATCGAGCGTCTGGCCAGCCAGCATACGGTCGCGCGCATCCATCAACCACGCGCCAAGCTCCGGCACGTCTCGCCACCGATGTGGCGTGGTGAGCGCCGGGAGCGCTTCGAAGAATGGGAAGACATCATCACTCCAGGAGACCAGTTCGTCACCAGCGAAGCCGAAGATGGATTGCAGAGGATCGCCAACGACCCTGCATGGCAGCAGCTCGGCGATGTGTCGAATCACCGCGTGCTGCAACTTCGTGCAGTCCTGGTACTCGTCGATGTAAACGCCGGAGTACGAGTTCTGAAGCATGGTTCGAATCGCAGGCACTTGCAGCGCTCGCACCGCCGCCGCGTAGACTTCGTTCCACTGCTCCGCGCCAGGCTCCGTGGTCGTGAGACCCGAGAGCCTTGGGTAGCTCGCTGCGATCCGAAGACACCAGCCGGCGATCGTCTCGACGGGCGCGCGCCGCTTCGCGATCCGCGCGCGGTGGAGGCGGTCGCCAAGTGCACGAAGGCCCGCATGCGTGTGGGTGAGGATGAGATCGCGCGCACTACTGACGGCCGCAACCGAACGGACAATTAATTCGGTCTTGCCGCATCCGGCCGGAGCAACCACCACGGTGCGGTTTCCCGCCGCAAACTCCTCAGGAGTTGTCTCACGCATAGAACCAGGTGTCGACGGCATCGAGCTTCACGCGCAGGTCAGTACCGGCGATGTCGTTCCAGGCTCCGCGCACAATCTGCCCGAGCGCGCGCCCGCGCTCGATGTCCTTGAACCACCCCTTTTTCGCTGCTGTGGCTCCGATGGCGCTGCGGATTTCATCGAGTGGCGTCCCGGATTTCTGCCAATCTGCGATGGAGACAGAGGTGATGTCGCTCAAGCGAGACTTCAGCGACTGCAGGACGCTCTCCGTGCCCTTTTCCGCGACGGCCCAATTGAGGAGAGTCTGGAGGTTGGCTTCGGGCAGGTCCAACGCGACGCGTTGCTCCGTGTTACATGACCCCTGCCACCGGATAACCTTCACCCCAGCTGCCTCTAGAGCTGCATCCGACGGCGTAGAGGTGATATCACTGTCAGCCAGGAGTGCAACCTTGTAGCCGAGCGTAGCAAGTTTCAACGCGTGCGCCGGCGCCGCGCTCCCGCCGGACAGCTCACCAGAAACGAAGATCGCGCCGCGATGCGCAAGCGGCATCGATCGCGCTTCCTCCCATCCGTGCCGCATGACGTCGATGAAGCCATATTCGGTCTTTCCTTCACATACAAGAATGCGTGTGGCGAGCAACGCCTCTGGAACCGACCGGACGACATCCTGCAGGTCCGAGCTGACGCGGAGGACGTCCACTCGATCGGCGGAGCGGCGAGTGACGTACAAATCGGCGGCGGCAAGTTCCCGCAGCACGACGGGCGAGTGGGTTGTCAGGATCGCGTGGCCCGATGTCGGGGACAGGTCACGGAGTTTCACGAGGAGCCTGCCGATGCGGTGGGGTTCGAGACCGGATTCAACTTCGTCGACGAGGAGCACGGCGCCGTCATGGACGGCAGAGTTTTGAATCCCCAGCGCGGCGAGCCGCCGGCTGCCGAGGCCCGCCATACGCGCCGGGATTGGACCCTCGAAAAGCTCCATCGCGCCGAGACTGATCGTCGCGGCGCCTCCGAGCTGAGGAGAAAACTCCGTCGTCGGCGCGGCTCCGAAGTCCTTCGCTGCCTCGTACGCGGCGGCGGCAGCGGTCGTGAACTGCTCTGACAGCTCGACGTTCTGAATCGCGGTGCGCGCCGCGCGGGTAGCGGTCGCCAAGGCGTCTGAGGCCTCGGCGTTGCCAACGCCCAAACGAGGAAGCGCTGATCCACGCATCCAGGTGAGCTGACGGTCGATGTCCCCGCCGAGGCGCGCGAGTCCGAGCTTTTCCCGATCTTTGGCCGCGACGAGCACGCCATCGGGGATTCGGTCATTCACGACGTGCCACGTCGGCTCCAGCGATGCGTCGAGCGTAAACCGGATCGTAACCACGGAGGAGAGTCCCTCACGCGGCTCGTCTTCGATTCCGGAAGCCTGACTCCAGCCTCGCAGGTAGAGGCCGAGGTGATCGTCTCGGATGAGGATCTCCGGAAGATCGCCAACGGTGACCTCGATTTTCACGCTCCCGGTCGTGTCTCCCATGTGGAAGTCGTCGTCAGACACCGGTGCGTACCAACGAGGAAGAAGGGCCAGCTCGATGGCGTCGAGGATGGTGCTCTTCGTCGAGTTTCCAGGTCCGACAAGGCATGCGAAGCGACCCTCGGGTTGCCAATCGAGGAGCTTGATCCCCCGGAAGTGCTCGATATTGACGGAGTGAATCCGCATCGAATCGAGAGTAGCGGAATCTTGGCCCACGTGCGACCTCGATCCCGCTGACGGATCTGACGCTGTCAGAGTCGGGATCAACTCATGGACTGCTCCCAACGAGCTTCGATCTTCTCCGATTGCGCCGGTGATGCCTTCGGTAAAACAGATTGCAGAGGAAGACATGAACGGACTATCGATTAGCTGGTGGACGCACTCAGGGACCAAATGACTGGCCGTTACCCCGTATCACCCGGATGCGTGTACCGCTTCGCACGAGCTAACGCTGAGCAGAAGGGTGAGATGAAGGTGTTCCGAAACGGCTTCGATCCAACCTAGCGGCGGCACAAGATTGATGACCTGCGGCGCCTGAAGCAGCCAGGGCGCGACTTCGTGGACTCGACGTGCGATCTGTACCGGAAGTCGCTCACCGAAGACGAGATCCGCAGAGTCTTCGATGGGATGAACCCAAAGGTCCGCGCTGCGTGGGTCTCGCCGACGAGCGACGAACTGTCTGACCGCTCCTGCCGGTACTCCGTCGTGCTCCATGTCGAGATCTACGAGGTCGCCGTTCAGCAGATCGAGGCGTTCATCAAGCGGGCCTTCCAGCAGGAAGCGGTCGGCATCGAGGTCGTTCGGCCTCTTGCTCGGGCTTTCCAGCTCCGACCTGCAAAGATTTTGAAATGCTCGTTTCGCCGGAGGAGTTCACACTTTATAGTCGCGGTGCTCGACGTGTCGTCGAGACTCAGGTCACCGGCGACGAAACGATCGCGGTACCTGTCCGCGAGAAAGGAGTACATGGGTAAGCGGTCAATGGTCGCCATCGCAATCAAGGCCCCCCAGCGCTGGGGAGCCTTCGGACAGCGATCGCTGACCGGTACGGGAGGGTGCCATGCCCAGCCCTCATACGCAGTTGACCGTACACGACACTTCGACTCCTGTCGAGGAGGTGCCGGTCGCATCCCCCACGAACCTCGCTCCTGCCCGGTGGGCTGCCAGCGAGGTCTCGTCGTGAGCGGGTCCATCCCGCCGACACTGTGTCCGGCGTGTGTGGCGGCCCTCGCCGCCCATTTCGGCGCCAGCGCAGTTACCCCGAGCCCCGCGGGGCTCCGCTTGACGCTGCCGGTCGCCGGCACGTCAACGAGCGTGGAAATCGAGTTTCTCGTGCCGGGCGATCATCGCGATCGATACATGCCGGCCGTCCCCGTCCTTACGCCGCGTGAGGTCGCGGCGATCACCAGGTGTAGGATCAAGACGATTTACGCCCGGGCACCCGAGATGGCGTCCAGCTTCAAAGTCGGAGGCGCGCTGCGGTTCCACTCTGAAGCCCTAATGGCCATCGATCTCGCCGAAATCACGAAGTATCGCTCGCGCGCTGCGCAGACTGCCGATCGTCGAATGCGTGCGTCCGCGGGCGAGGTCCTCCGTCCTGGCGCTCACGCAAACGGCTGCACGAAGAACCACTATGGTTCGTGTAAGGCGTCGAAGCGCCCCCGACCGAGGCAGCGTACGAAACCCCGTCGCCGTTAGCGACAACCGGGTTGCCGTAAAGAAGCCCGCAGGAGCGACCTGCGGGCTTTTTCGTGAATAGACTACGGCGCGTGCTCGTTCTATCCTCCGGTGCTGATTCGAGGCTGGTGCACAAGAATCTCGGGATATCCGGAGTTATCCAGCAACGATGGAGGGGCAAAATATGGCCGAAAACCGCGGTCCTCGCGAGACAGATCGGGAAGAAACTGAATCGCACTCAGGAGGTCGTCGGTTCGATCCCGATCAGCTCCACCAACACCGCCGAATGAACCCGAGAGCCGGTCGAAAGACCGGCTCTTTCGTTTCCTGGCGACTCGCGGTCAATCCGGCTTCTGCAGCGTCCTGGTCTGCCCGTCACTGATCTCGAGAATCCCGAGCTCTCCTCCGTAGGCTGCGGCGAGGCCGACGTCGATGCGCCAGACCTTGTTCCCGCATGCGGACGAGATACCCGTCTCCTGGACCGTGTGGCCGACGACCATCCGGCTCGCGCCGAGTCGCTCGAGCGCCGTCGCCAGCATGGCGCAATCGCTCTCGTCGGGCTCGTCCGAGTAGTGGCGACTCCAGACCGGCCCCTCCGACGGGAAGAGCAGCGCCGGCGGGCACTCCCGTTCCTTGCGCAGCCACTGCCGGGTCTCCTCGTTGAGCCGCTCGATGCCGTAGTCGGCGACCTGCGGCAGGACGCCTCCGTGGACGAAGACCGTATCCCCGACGATGACGACGACGTTGCGCTGTGCGAGGCGCATGGCTATCGGGCCACCCGGCCGCATCGCCTTGTTGCGGGCGCTGACGCCGTCGACCACATTCTGAGGCGTCGCGGTTGCAGGGTCGCCGATCGGGGGCTCGAGGAAATCGAGGTAGCCGCCAACCGTCACGTACCGCATGTCGAGCTTCGCGTTCATCAACTCGTGGTTGCCGTTGAGAACGTGCACGTCGCCACCGGCGAGCCGCGCCTGCCGGCCGAGCGATTCCAGGAGGTCGATAATCTCGAGCTCGTCGTCGCCGCGGTCGAGCTGATCGCCGGTCTGAACGACGACGAGATCCTCGCCGACCCATCGATCCTCTCCGTCGATCGCGCCCGCAAGACGGAGCGCGGAGCGCGTTGCGGCGAGGTCGCCGTGCAGGTCGCCGATCGCGACCAGCCGTCGGGGCGCGGGGTACCGCGATGGAAGATCTGCACTCTGCTCGGGACGCTGCGCCCGGAACTCCTCGCCGGTTCCGGCACAGGCGAACAGAAACGTCGCGAGCAGAGCGGCGAGCGCTCGCCGCGAAATGGCTGGGTTCATGGGGTCAAGTATAGGCACCGAGCCCGGAGTCGGACGACTTCCTCCACGCAATGACGATTCGTGACCCCGTCGGGTTCGACGACGGCCTCGCCTACTCGTACGGCTCGGGTTCCGGAAGAGGGCGCAGCACGACATCGATGCTCTCCGGCAGGTGTTCGCAGTAGTTGCAGTTTGCGAGGCTCGCGATCCAGGGGATGATTCCGAAGACCAGAACTTCACCCGCGACCTCGGCTTCGGTCGTTCCGCCTGCCGAGCTCGTGATCAGCACGCCCGCGGTGATCGCGGAAACGACGAGAGCGTCGATCCACCCCGCCTGTCCGGGGACGCGTCGAAGCCAGACGACTTCGTCGAAGTACCCCTCCTTGTGGATCCCAACCCGGCAGTTAGGCGCGTTCCGCGCCAGCAGCACCGTACCCGGCGTCACCGCCGTCTGGTGAAACTCTCCGCAATGGACGATCACCTCGGCGCCAGGCGGCTCCGACTCGACCGGGATCGATTCATAACCCGCCATCGTCCTGCAGCCGCTGCTGCCGGCGGCGATGGCAACGGCGAGGACGAACGCAAGCGCGCGCATACCATCCTCCTGCTGTCTATAACAGGAGTCTACGTCTCGTTGAGTCCCGTGTCAGGAGAATCTGCGCTGGCGTGGGCGAGCATGCCTGACCCCATCTTCTGACTCCGCGTGAGCTCCGGAGAAGAGCCGCCGGAGAGACTCCACGCCGGCCCTCCGTTTCCGGCAGAAGGTTCGCGTAGCTCGGCAAAGGCCGGACGCGGTCGCTCGAGGCTTGCCCGCTTCCAATCCGGCTGCTACCGCACCTCCCTGGTCCGGACTAGAATGACCGCTCAACCCGATACGACGAGGTCCTCCGTGAAGATCGCCACCGCACTGTTCGGAATCGCTGTCTCCCTGTTCGCGCTCGACCTCTCCGCGTCGAGTCTTCTGCTCAACTCCGGTTTCGATCGCGACCTCGCCGAGTGGAAGCCGGGGATCGAGCCCTCGGTGAAGACCGAATGGGTGAACCAGGACGCCTCGGCGTCCGCTGCCTCGGGCTCGGCTCGGCTCACTTTCAACGGCGCGGGGACACAAGGCACGGCCGAGGGTCTCGTGCAGGTCGTGCCGGTCGTCGGATCGTCTTCGTACACACTTTCGGCGAGCGTGAAATCGGGGAGCGGTGGATCGACGGCGACGATCGTCGTCAACTGGCTCACTTCCCAGAAAGTCCCCGTCGGCAACGCCACGCTGATGATTTCACCGGCCGGCACGTCGTTCACGCCGGGCATGACCTCGACGAGCTCGCCCTCGGACGC
The DNA here is from genome assembly GCA_051305935.1 of Thermoanaerobaculia bacterium. GTDB lineage: Bacteria > Acidobacteriota > Thermoanaerobaculia > Gp7-AA8 > Gp7-AA8 > JACPDH01. The sequence continues at coordinate 8,803 of JBPPMG010000551.1, read as the reverse complement.
CGCACTTGCGGTGGTGCGACTCCTCGTGCCGCGCCAGAGCGGCGTCGTCATGCTGTTCGATGACGTCTCACTGGTCGGGCAGGCCGGAAGCGCCGCGCCGGCGGTCCTGTTCACGGCGACCCCATCGTCCGTCAGGCCGGGGCAACCCTCGCGGCTGAGCTGGGGGGCGATGAACGCAACGGGCGTGACGATCGACAACGGAGTCGGCGCCAAAGGCCCTCGCGGAACAGCGGACGTGGCTCCGTCCGTGACGACGACCTACACCCTGACCGCCACCGGGCCGGGAGGAAACGCGACCACGACGGCGATCGTCGAGGTGCTCAGCGCGTCGTCGGTCTCGATCTCGAGGTTCCCTCCACCCATTCTTCAACTGCCCGGAGCGACGGGGGGAACGACGCAATACACGCTCACGAACCTGGGAGGCGCGAGCGCTTCAGTCGTGCTCTCTCAGGACGGCGAGTTCTTCTCGCAGACGCCGACGTCGTTCACGCTGGCCGCAGGCGGAAGCCAGGACATCAGGGTCACGGCGACGACGCTCACGCAGGGTGAGTACAAGGGAGGCTCGATCATCAAGGTCGACGGGGTGGAGATTCCCCGAGGCGCTCCGATCGTGCTCCTTGCGTCGCCTCCGCCCGCGGGGCCGGTCGACGCCGTGCCGGCGCAGAATCGCGTCGACCTCAATGCCGCGCCTGGAACGAATCCGAACGGCTCGGTGACCTTCTCGAATCCAGGCACTGGCACGCTCACCGGCGTCGTGACGACGGACGTCGCCTGGATCACGCTCAGCCAGAACACGATTACGATCGCGAGCGGCTCCTCCGCGACGATCAGCTTCACGATCGATCGCGCACAGCGCCCTGACGGCGACGATCCGCAGGGATCCGCGAGCGGGACGGTCACGGTGTCGTACTACGACTCCACGAGTGGATCGAAGCTCGAGCCGATGGATGGTACCTCGACGTCGCTCGCGACAGTGGTCGTGATCGACACCGTGTCGGGCGATACGACGTCGTCGTCGGTCCCGACGCTCGCCGCGGACGAGATCGGGCTCCTGATCGCAGGCGTCGGACACGTCGTCGGCAGCGGCGGAAAGGAGTTCGTATCGGACGTCTCGATCGCGAACTCTCTGACCTCGTCGATCAGCGATCTCGATCTCTACTACACCTCGACTTCGGCGTCCTCTTCTTCGAGCGAGTCGCTGTCAGGCTCCGGATCGGTCGCGCTCGCCGATGTCGTGACGACCTACTTCGGACAGACCTCGCAGGTCGGGACGATGCATTTCCGGTCCGACGACGTGACGTCCCTTTCGGTCAACGCGAACGTTTTCAACAAGAGCAACGCCGCGGGTACCTACGGCACCGCGTTGCCGACCTTCCGTACCGATCGCTCCACTTCGTCGGGACAGTCGATCGTGCTGGGAGGCCTCGTGAAGAGCGACACGTCTCACACGAACCTCTACCTGCAGGAGATGGCGGGAGGCACCGCCACCGCGTCGATCGCTTACCTCGACGCACTCGGCAACACTCTCTCGACGACGGACGGCGTGTCGCTTACGGGATGGGGCCTCACATCGATCAGCGACGCGGCGCCGTCGGGCGCTGTCGCGGCGATCATCACGAACACGTCGGGGGCGTTCTCCGCGTTCGCGACTCCGGTCGACGACGCGAGCGGTGACACGTGGGCCGTCGCCGACTGGCGCCGGCAGTACGACTCCACGGGCAGCGAGCCGATGGTGATTCCGGTCGTCGGTGCGGCGGCGGGGGCAAACAACACGAGCTTCCGCTCCGACGTGACGATCACGAATCTCGACGCTTCCGCGGCGAGCCTCTCGCTCTACTACAGCGCGACGGGTGAAACGAAGTCGCTCGACTTCGCCGCAAGCGAGACGAAGCAGTTCTCGAACATCGTCGCCGGATACCTGGAAGTCTCCGGGACATCGGTCGGAGCCCTGTTCGTCACGCCGTCGAGCGAAGACGCCTTCGCGGTGACGAGCCGCACGTACACGAAGGGCGACGAGAGCGCAGCGACGTACGGTACCGGCGTACCGACGCTGCCGGCTTCCGAAGGACTGAGCCTCGGCGAGTCGCAGACGTTCGGCGGCCTCGAGGACTCGACGACCGCGACGGTGAACGCTGCGCAGGGAGGAACCTTCAGGACGAACTTCGGAATGGTCGAAGTCGGAGACAGCAGCGTCACCGTGGAAGTCTCCGTGTCGTTCAGCGACGGCGCACAACTCGCCGCCGGCGGCTCGAATGGCTCCCAGACCTACACCCTCTCAGCGAAACAGTACCTGCAGATGAACGGGCTGCTCACACAGATCCTCGGTGATTCCCGGAGCGACTACGGAGACCTGCACAACATCCAGGTGAAATTCACCGTGATCTCCGGCGACGGACGGGTCATCCCGTTCATCACGACCACGGACAACGGTACCGGAGACACCGCGTTGCGGACGGAGTAGTTGTAGGCAAGGCCTCCGGCCCTGCCCGCGGAGCGCAACTCGCAGAGCATCGCTCTGCTGTGGCCCGGAATGCGCGAGCGGATGCGAGCGGATGGAGTCACAGCTTCACGCTGCTTCTCATGCTGCGAGTAGTTTCTACCGATGTCATTACAGAGGCTGCGGGCGAGACTTCCTCCGGTAGTTCGATGGAGCGGGCCCGATCCCGGCAATGATGCCGCGGCTTGCCGTCCACACCCATCAAACCAAGGAGATCACCATGGGATTCTTCAGCTCTATTCTCGAAAAACTCGGCATCGGTGACCGCGCGCCCGCCGCGTCGGACGCACCGATCCCTCGGCGCGCTCCGGGGGCCCCAGGCGGGCCCGGAGCTCCGGCTGCAACGATTGCTCCGCCCGCGCCCGTCGCTGCCGTCGACGTCGTCGCTCAACTGGAAAAGCGCGCAGCGGCGAACACGCAGAAGCTGAACTGGCGGACCTCCATCGTCGACCTGCTGAAGCTCCTCGACATCGACAGCAGTCTCGAGGCGCGCAAGGAGCTGGCCGTGGAGCTGGGCTGTCCGCAGGACCTGATGGGAGATTCGGCGAAGATGAACATGTGGCTGCACAAGACGGTGCTCGCGCGCATCGCCGCCAATGGCGGCAATGTGCCCAAGGACCTTCTCGACTGAGCCAAAGCCCCGGCAAGCTCGGTGTCAGCGAGAGCCGAGCGAGGAGTGGCGCCCCAGCGCTTCTCCCTGCGATCCTCCGCGGATCCAGGAGACAGACTCAGCCTCCGCCGTCGGGCCTCGAAGGGCTCGGCGGCTTGCGCTGCGTTGCGGCTGGCAGGCGGATGCGCGGATTGCGTATGGGGTCAGCGCGGATGGGGTCAGCGCGGATGGGGCCAGTGCGGATGGGGTCAGTGCGGATGGGGTCAGTGCTTCTCTCTTCTGCAGGTTGAGACGCTCGGGTTCGAAGACTCGATCTGTCAATAGGTTGCGAGCGTGTGTGTCGCTCTGACGTCGTGTCGATCCCCGGTCCAACCAACTCGAGACGGCTGGAGTCGGTGAGGCAGTCTACCGATCGTAGAATCCAGGACATCGAAGCGCTCTACTCATTGTAGATCTCAGAAGACCGAAGGTCTGACCCCATCCGCGGTCCAACCAACTCGAGACGGCTGGAGTCGGTGAGGCAGCCTACCGATCGTAGAATCCAGAACATCGAAGCGCTCTACTCATTGTGGATTTCAGAAGACCGAAGGTCTGACCCCATCCGGATCCGCGCATCCGCGCCATCCGCGAGCAGAAGACCGAAGGTCTGACCCCATCCGCCGCATCCGCCGCATCCGCCGGACGATTGGGGTGCCAGCGATAGACTGACTGCTCGCGCTCCGGCACCCCTGCCGGGGTGCGGGACGATTCCGGTCGATGTACCCCGGGTCGCCTGCGGCGACCCGGGGCTACCTTCAGGCACGCCTCCGGCGCGCGGTGCGTGGTTCCCGCTTCCGGTGCCCCGATCGACTTGCGTCTGACCTACTTCGCGTCCTTCCTGATTGCCTGCATCGTTCCCGTAAGGATCGCCCAGAAGTCGGCCGGCACCTTGCCTTCGGCCATCGATAGAGACTTCTCCATCACGGGAACCGCGTCCTTCGCCCGGCCCATCTTGTGAAGGATCCGCGCTTTGGTCCAGAGGTTGAACATGTTCTCGCCGCTGACCGCGATCGATTTGTCGATCCAGGCAAGCCCCTCGTCGAGGCGCTCGCCGCTGTCGAGCGCCCAGCCCGCGGCGCTCCCGTAACTGGTCGCGAGCGTCTTGTCGACGTTCTTCCACACGATCGACTTCACGTCGACGTCGACCTTCATCGAGACGGCAAGCTTTTCCCAATTCATGGTGACGTTCGCGGACATCGGACTCGTAGGGTCGATGCTGAAGCGCATCCACTCCGTGTGAGGCGCTTCGACGGGCTTCACCTCGACGCGGAGCGCGTCCTTCGCCTGGTCGTAGCCGTAGGCTCCCCACTGCTCCGGATCCTTGTTGATGATGAGCGTCCACTTCTCTTTACCAGGGATCGCGAAGAAGGAGTACTTCCCGGCGGGGAGCTCCTTGCCGTCGACCTTCACCGCGTCGGAGAGCGTGAGCGTGGTCGCCTCGTTCGCGCCCATGCGCCACGGCGAGTCGTACGGCACGAGGCCGCCCCAGATCTGCCTCCCTTTCACGCCGGGCCGGTGATACTCGACAGTGATCTTAGACGTGCCGATGGTCTGCGTCACCGACGCGGACGGACTGACCTGAGGCGTCTCGATCTGGGCTGCGAGTGGAAGGGTTAACGCGAGGAAACAGACTGCCAGAGTGAGCTTGCGCATTTGGGTGCCTCCCTTTCTGAATATCGACGGAATCTGCCGTCATTGTGTCGTGAGGTTCGGAGGCAGGATTCTATCGCGATCCGCCCGCGGGTGACTCTGCCGAGGGGCCGCGTGCCTGGATCTCATTGGCAATTTCGGTAACGGAAACCCTGGTCCCGTAAACCGCGGCGCTTCACGCGCGCTCGAGGAGCCGTCGCACGGCCTCGACGATTCGCGCGGCGATTCCGGGTCGACCGCCTCCTCGCGCTCGATGCCCAGCCGGGAGGTTCTCAACTCGAGCCGCCCCGCTGCTGCCCGCCATTGGCTCCTGAACGTCAGGCCGCTCACTCCGTCGCCTCCCGCTCCCAGATCTCTTCGATGATCTTCCACCCTTCAGGCTCGAGCCGGAGATTGAACCATCCCTTGCGCTTGCCGGCGCCGGCGTCGCCCTCGACGACCACCTGCGCGAGCGTCGCCGTGCTCCAGCCTCCCCGGCAGTAGACGTTCGCCGGATACGACTCGGCGAGTGCGGCGAGCGCATCGGGCGTCAGGCGATTGGTGATGCGGCCGCTGCGCGCCTCGTTCGCAGCTGCCGCGTCGCCGCTCTCGACGGCCGCGATGAAGGACATGACGACGCGGCCCGGCTCGCCGCCGTCCTTCGGGAGCCGCGGCGCGGTTTCGTAGTCGATCGAGCCGTCGACCGCGCCCGCGGCGCGCAGGATCTCCGCCGCCGTCTTGTCGGTGTAGTTGTCGACCTGGTCGAGCGCGGTGCGGCCGTCGTGGTTCCAGAGCTCGAGATCGGCCTTGCGGAGGATGAGCAGCCGGAGCGCGGCGGGGTCGTCGGCCCGGGCCGCGTACATCAGCGGCGTGTCGCCATCCTCGTCCTGCGCGTCGATCGTCGCGCCGCGGTCGAGCAACGCCTTCGCTCGCTCCCCGTCCCCTCTCTGCGCCGCGAAGTGCATCGCGGTCCGCCCGTCGGCGGCGCGCGCGTCGACGGCTGCTCCCTTCTCGATGAGAAACTGCGAGACCGCCGCGCTCGGAGAGCTCATCAGCGCGGTCGTGCCCGAGGAGTCGGCCCACGTCGCGAACTCGGGAGTCGTGCGTAGCTCGCGCTCGATCTCCGCGACGTCCCCCTGTGTCACGGTGTATAGGAAGGAGCCGAAACGGTCCGGCTTCGAGTCCTCCTCGACCTTCATCAGGATCGGGAAGGCGATCGCGTTCGCGAGCACGGCGACGACGACCGCGGCCACGGCGCAGCCGACCGCCATCGAACGGAAGCCCTTCAGCACCTTCTCCGCGTCGCCCGGGATCAGCGTGATGCCCTGCAGGCTCCCCTGGTCGGGAACGATCCCGCTTCGCATCGCGCTCCAGGTTCCCATCGCGCAGACGCGCGCGCCAGCCGGCACGATCTTCTCCTTGAGGCGCACCCATTCCAGATCGATCGATCCCGGATCTCCGGGGGATGTGTCGAGGCGGATGTTTCCGTCGTCGTCGGCAAGGACCGATTTCATCGACCCGAAGACGTTGGAAACGTCCACCCGTTGGAAGGTCGTCGCCGCGATGTAGGCGCGTGCGTTTGCACGATTCTCGTCGCTTCCCCAGATCGTCTCGACGAACTTGTCGAGAGCCGGCCACCCGAGGAGGCGTGTCGTCCGCCCCGGCGACTCGATGACCGACGGCGTCAGCGCCTGGCCGTTCGCATTGGTCGACAGCGTCCCCCCGCGCCGGCTGAACGGCATGACCGAGTACTGGTACGCGACGCACTCGCGCCCCGAGAAGGGGGCCACGAGAGGATCGGCGAGAGGCCGGATCGTTCCCGCCACCGCAACGCGCTCGCCGTCCTCGAACGGAACGCCGTCGAGCGCGCGCCGGAGCATCCGCCTCTGTTTCGAGGCGTTCAGCGCGCCGGAGAGAAGCCCGGACGCGATCCAGAGCGCGATGCCGAGCGCCACGGCGGCTATGGCGTCGTTAGGCGCGGAAAAGCGGCCGCGCAACAGCAGGTAGTAGCCCGCCACGAGCGCGGCAAGCAGAGCGAGGCTCTTGAGACACCCCTTGAGCATGCGTGGTCCTCCGTGCCGGAATGATACCGCTCGCACGGGTCGCCGGAGCGGCGGGAGCCGTCCCGACCGATGCACGAAGCTCCTACCCTCGCCGAGGTCATCCCGACCGAATGGCGAAGCCCTGACCGGCACCGAGCTCGACGCGCGCGGGCCGGAGCGTTAGGCGAGCCGCAACCACCGGATTTTCCGGCCGGACACTGCTCGACCGAGATGGTCCCCTGCCGGAGTCGCCGGGGAGGCGAGGATGTCGTACTCTCGACAGGTATGCCAAATCGAGAGATCACACGCACGAGCCGGGAATCATGACCGCGCAACTGAGTTGGCCGTTTTCTGACGTCGCACTTGCGCGCCGTCTCGAGCGTACCGAAGGGAAGAGCAATGCCGACTTCGTCGACGCGCGGGCACGAATCGATCCTTCGAGCGGCGCCTGCTGGATCGAACTCGAAGGTACCTTCGCGATGTTCGACGGAGTCGGCTCGCCGCTCACGCAGACCTTCGGCCTCGGCATCGACGGGCCCGTCTCCGACGACACGCTGCAGCGGATCGAGTCGTTCTTCCACGAGCGGGGCGCCGAGGTGTTTCACGAGGTGAGCCCGCTCGCCGACGTGTCGGTACTGCCACTGCTGAATGCCCGCGGCTATCACCCGGTCGAGCTCTCGAGCGTGCTCGTGCGTCCCGTCGCGCTCGGCGTCGGGTCGCTCCTTTCGGACCAGGGTCGCGTGATGACGCGCATCGCTCGTCCGGACGAGGCGGAGCTGTGGGCGGAGACGGCCGCAGCAGGATGGAGCGAGTCCCCCGAGGCCGCCGCGTTCGTGAGGCAACTCGGACCAGTGATGATGAACAGCCGCGGCACGACATCGTTCTTCGCCGAGCTCGACGGACAGCCCGTCGCGACCGGAGGATTGAACATCCACGAAGGCGTCGCGCTCTTTGCCGGCGCGAGCACCGTGCCGGCGTTCCGGAACCGTGGCGCGCAGAACGCTCTTCTGGAAGCGCGCCTTCGGCACGCGGCCGAGCGCGGCTGCGACCTCGCTATGATGGTCGCGCTGCCCGGAAGCAGCTCGCAGAAGAACGCCGAGCGCGTCGGTTTTCGCGTCACCTACACGCGCACGAAGTGGCAGCTCACGCGATAGCGGTCGGTCTGAGGGTCATCAAGTCATGAGGGTCACAGCTAAAATATAGACTTTAGCCTGTGGCCGGAAGTTTGTATTTTAGCTGTGACCCTCAAACCCTCTCGCCCGATCCCGGGGGTGCTGACGGTGTCGCTGGCAATCCACGGCTGGATCTGGCTCGGGCGCGGGCTCGCCGAGCGAATGTTAGGCCGCGACCCTCTTACGCACATGAACCCGGTCGTGCAGCTCTTCGTCGCCTTCGTCGTGGCGATCGCCCTCGTCGCGCTGCTCGCCTTCGCCAGACATGGCTGACGTGGAGCGAATCGGCGCGTGAAGCCCGGCCTGCAAACAGAGCCGTGATGACTCCAGCGGCAGCGCCGGACGCGCCCGCGCGTAATGCAAAGGCGACCCGAGCCGTTACAATCCAGCGATGCCGTTCAAGGTTGAGCTCGCCGAGGTGCGCGTGGCGCGCGACGGCCGCGCCCTGCTCGATGGCGTGTCGCTGCGCGTCGATCCGGGGAGTCGGTCGCGATCATCGGCACCACCGCGGGGCCGGCCCGACGGGGCATTCCGTCACGTCCGGCTGTGAGTCATGCCATTGGCACAGGCGCCCCGTGTGTCCATGCTCGGGTACATGGCCACGCTTCGCGTGAAGGACTCGCCGGACGCTCGACTTCGCAACGCGAGGTTCGAGCTCGCCTCGTTACCGTTCACCATCGGGCGGGCGCGGGATTGCTCTCTTGCGCTATCGGACGACGGCGCATCGCGGCAGCACGTCGCGATCCACGGGGCCGCCGAGGGGCATTGGATCCTCGACCTCGAAAGCGTGAATGGCACCTTCGTGAATGGGGCG
>JBPPMG010000547.1:0-7712 GCA_051305935.1 Thermoanaerobaculia bacterium | reverse complement strand
TCGAGCATCGGTTAAGTTGAATTTCCAGGTGTGACCCCAACTTCCCCGCGCGAGAGTCAGCTTGCCCGCAGCCCGCCGCCCAGCGACACCCGTCCTCCGGACGCTCCGCGCGGCTCATCGAGGATCTCGCGAAGGTTCGTCACCTCGAGGAAGTAGTGCTGGTGCGCGAGGCAATGCGCGGCGATGCCGATGAAGATCGCGGCGACGATGAGGAAAAAGGCGAACGAGGGGGCGGAGCGGTACGCGGCGGAAAGCGTCGTCACCGGCGCGAGCAGGTGCTCCTCGACGACGATCCAGCCGAAGAGGAACGAAGGCAGGACAAGCAGCCCGGCCAGGATGCCGCCCGCCTGGATGCTGAACCATGGCCGGAGCGCAAGCAGCAGCACCGAGAGAAACAGGCCGAGGGCGTAGTAACTGACGAGCACCTGCTCGACGAGCTGCGCGATCGACGCGGCGTCCGCGACCCCTGTCACCTCTCGCGCGTGCACTGCCAGCCGGAGGCTCGAGATCGCGAGGAAGCAGACCGTCATCAGCGTGCAGGCGAGCGCCACACTTGCGAAAAGCGCCTGGTAGACGTTGCGCACGGCGAGAAGCGACGCGATTCGCGTGAAGATTGCCGCTACTGGAAAGACGCACGCCAACATGGCGAGCAGGAAGACCGGCGCCGCAGGATTGCCACTCGAGGCGAGCGCTTCGTTCCCGTTCGCTGAAGGCAGAAACGCCGCGAACGCGTAGACGAGAGCAAGGACGCCAATCAGCGCCGAGGCTCCGACTCCTACCAGAAACAATCCGCGAGGCATCGATGGCTCCTGCCGTCCAGTATCCGTCAGCAGGGCGGGTTTGACCAGAGGCAGGCGAAAGCCGAGAGGCGAGAGGCGATGAGCAGGCTGGGAAAGCTCGACCAGACTTCGAAATGTCGAATGTCGAATGTCGAATGGAGAGTCGAGAATGGATGGAGAAATGAGGCGCTGCGACGAATCGACCCGAGTCCCGAATTCTTCATTCCTCATTCTTCATTCGACATTTCGGTTTCTGAGCAGCCCCTGAGAGCCAGGAAGCGCAGCCGCTCTCACGTCCCTCTTCCGCCTGCTCATCGCCTTTCGCCTCTCGCCTTTCCGCCCAAATAACGAAACGGGCGCGCCCTGAGGCGCGCCCGTCGGTTCGTTCTTCTCTGAGTGCTTACTTCTTGCCCATCGCCCGCTCGAAGGCCAGCGCCATCGCGCTCTTGCCCTCGGAGGCGTCGGCCGCCTTCTTCGTCTCGGCGACGTACTCCATGTATTCGCCGTGAAGCGCGGACTCCTTGGCTCCCTCATGGCTGAGGGAGATGCGCTTGCGCGCTGGATCGACGTTCATCACCTTGACGGAGATCTTCTCTCCCGGCTTGTGCAGCTTCGAAGCATCGCCGCCGCCGAACTCCGACGCCGGGATGAGCCCCGTCAGGCCGGGCTCGAGCTGGACGAAGGCGCCCGGAGGGCCGATCCGCTCGAGGGTGCCCTCGAACACGCGTCCCGACTGGTACTTGGTCTGGACGTCCTGCCACGGATCGCTCGTCGCGACCTCGCGGAGCGCGAGCGAGAGGCGCTTGCGTTCGGCATCGACTTCGCGGATCCAGCCGGTGATCGCCGTGCCGATGGCGAGCGAATCGTCACCCAGCTTCATCCCGATCGGTAGCTGCGAAACGTGAACCAGCCCGTCGACGCCAGGCTCGACCTCGACGAACAGGCCGAAATCGGTCTTGCGGACGACCGTCCCCGTGAACGCCGACCCGGCCGGGTGCTGCTGCGCGATCTCGAGCCAGGGATCTGCCTCGAGGGCCTTCATCGAGAGCGAGATCTTCTTGCCGCTCTCGTCCATCTTGATGACCTTGACGGTAACTTCCTGGCCGGGGCTGACTACGTCCTTCGGGCTCTTGACGTGGCGGCGGCTCAGCTCCGAAACGTGGAGCAGTCCCTCGATTCCGCCGAGGTCGACGAACGCGCCGAACGCCGCGAGGCGCGTGACGCGACCCGTGACGATGGCACCGGTCGTCAGCGTCTTGAGCGCCTCGACCGCCGCAGCCTGCTGCGCTTCCTTGAGGAGCGCGGTGCGCGACACGACGACCTTGCGGCCGTCATCCGACATCTCGATCAACCGGAAGTCGAAGGTCTTGCCGACGTACTCGTCGGGATTCTCGATCTTCCCGAACTCGATCTGGGAAAGCGGGCAGAAGGCGCGCACGCCGCTGACGCTGACGTCGAAGCCGCCCTTGTTGCGGGCGCCAACCTTGCCGACGACGGGGATGCCGTTGTCGCGCGCCTGGCGAAGGCTCTGGATGCTCGCCCGCTTCATCGCGAGCTTGTACGAGAGACGGACTACCGGGGTCGTGCCCACCACGGTCGCCTCGATCGTATCCCCGACCTCCTTCCCTTCGAGCTCGGACGAGGCCATCACGGCTTCCGTGGGCCCTCCGTAGGAAACGAAAACTTCTTCGCCTGCGATCGAAACGATCGTGCCCTTGAGAAGCTCCCCCTCTTCCGGCTTGCGGAAGTTGAGGCTGCTCTCGAGAGCGTCGGCGAAGCTCTGGGTGTCGGGGTGCTCGGCTGTCTGAGTCATTTGAGAATGCTACCTTTCGCGGATTGCGCTTCGGAATGGACTGCGGTCAAGTGTCAAACCAGCGAGTCGCAGGGGTCATTCCCGGAGGACAAACACCCGTTTTCTCGACACTTTCCGCACCACAGAATGCGCCGGGACGACACGGACGGATGTGTCGACGATCACAGGAGAGGGCCTGGGCTCGGATCGGCGGCCGGTGAAAGGCAAGGAGCGTGCGCGGTGGGGCAAGCCGCCGCTGATAGACTCTGGTTCGGCCGTCCCGCGCCGCGCTGGGATCTCAGAGGCGTCTGACCTTCAGGAAGAGAGGCACGAACCATGGACGAAAAAGCCCGGGACGATCTTCGACAGTTGTTGTTGCAGGCACAGGTCGCGTCAATCGGGACCTTGCACGACGGGGCACCGGCGGTCTCGCTTGCGCCCTGGGCGGCGGCAGCCGACGGATTGGCGATCCTGATCCACGTCAGCAGGCTCGCGCAGCACACAGGCGACATGCTCGCCGACCCACGCGTCGCCGCGATGATCGCCGAGCCCGAGACGAGCGGCACGCTACCGCAGGCCCTTCCCCGCGTGATGATTCACGGCATCGTGCGCGAGATCGACCGCGGCTCGGATGAGTACGAGAACGCGAAGCGCGCCTACCTCGCCCGCCATCCCCGCTCGGAGATGACTCTTGGCCTCGGAGACTTCTCGCTCTTCGCGATCGAGCCGCGCGCAACGAGATTCGTCGCCGGCTTCGGGCGGGCGTTCGACGTGGAGACGAGTGAGCTGGGGCAGGCGTTGAAGGACTGAGGCGGCCAGCGGCCAGAGCAAGCAGCGAGGAATTGGTGTGGCGCCGACACTCCTGTCTGCGCGCGACGCGAAGCGCCGCCCTTTCGTCCCCGCGCGTAATCAGTCGCCTTCGGCGACGCGCAGGCAGGAGTGCCTGCGCCACATTCCCTGCCTGCTCTGGCCTTTGACCTTTGGCCTCTGGCCTGCTTCATCGCCTCCTCGCCTCTCGCCTTTCGCCTCTCGCCTCTCGCCTTTCGTCCTCAGCCATCACCGCCTTCTGTGACACGGCCCATTTCCCCCGGCGCGCGTCCCGTCGGATGCTCCACCGCGGAGCGTCAACGGAGGAACCATGCTCAACAGCATCGAAGAAGCGAACGCGCTGATCCACCGCGAGGGTTTCCGGATGGTCGACCTGAAGTTCAGCGACCTCTGGGGGCGCTGGCACCACGTGACGATCCCGGCCTCGCAGCTGGACGAACAGATCATGCGCGACGGCGTCGGCTTCGACGGCTCGAGCGTCGGACTCAAGTCGGTGAAGTCGGGCGACATGGTTCTGCTGCCCGATCTGTCGACCGCGTTCCGCGATCCCTTCTGCTCCGTCCCCACGCTCAGCTTCATCTGCTCGGCGTTCGAGGCGGACACGAAGCAGCCCTTCGCCTTCGATCCGCGCAACATCGTCCGCCGCGCCGAGGAACACCTTCGCTCGACAGGAATCGCCGACGAAAGCGTGTGGGGCCCCGAGTACGAGTTCTACGTCTTCCGGAACGTGTCGATCGAGAACGGCGTCAACGTCGCCTCGTACCGCGTCGACAGCGGCGAGGCGGACTGGAACAGCGCCACCGCCGGGCACGGACACCTGATCCCGCTCCACGGCGGCTACCACGCGATCCCGCCGAAGGACTCGCTCCACAACCTGCGCAGCGAGATGTGCATCGAGCTCGAGAATCTCGGCGTCGAGGTGAAGTACCACCACCACGAAGTCGGTGGCCCGGGCCAATGCGAGATCGAGACGCCGCTCACGGGAATTCTCCGCGCGGGCGACGCGACGCAGATCATCAAGTACGTCATCAAGAACGTCGCGGTGCGTCACGGCCAGACCGCGACGTTCATGCCGAAGCCGCTCTACGGCGAAGCGGGAAGCGGGATGCACTTCCACCAGATGCTTCGCAAGGCGGGACGCAACGTCTTTTACGACGGCGGCGGCTACGGCTGCCTCTCGCAGACCGCGCTGCACTACATCGGCGGAATCCTGCGCCATGGCCCCGCGCTGCTGGCGATCACGAACCCCAGCACCAACTCGTACCGGCGCCTCGTCCCCGGCTTCGAGGCCCCGATTTCCATGTTCTTCTCCGTCGGCAACCGTTCGGCGGCGATCCGCGTCCCGAAGTATGCCGACCAGGAAGACACGGCCCGCTTCGAGTTCCGTCCACCCGACGCGACCTGCAACATTTACCTCGCGCTCGCCGCGCAGTTGATGGCAGGACTCGACGGGATCGCAAGAAAGATCGACCCGACCGCGGAAGGGTTCGGACCGATCGACCAGAACATCTTCACGTGGAGCGAGGAGCAGCGCAAGTCGATCCGCAGCCTCCCGACGAGCCTCGCCGAGGCGTGTGACGCGCTCGAGGCCGATCACGATTTCCTGCTCGCCGGCGACGTCTTCGACCGCGACCAGCTGCTCGACTTCGTGAAACACCTGCGTGCGGACGATGCCTCCGTGCGGAACCGTCCGCATCCGTTCGAGGTCGGAAGGTACTTCGACGTCTGATGTGGCTTGCCGTAAAGTTACGAGCATGCGACATGATTCGAATCGTGCAGCGAGGCTTCTCCTCCTCGTTTTCGCCGGCGTGTTCCTGCCCGGCTACGTGCAGATCCGCGATGTAGCGACGATTCGAGGCTCGGGCTCCGCGGTCGCGAAGCGCACCGTCACGATCAGCGGCGCCGACGACCTCGACCGCGTCCTCGCGCTCGTTCCCGAGCGCGAGCGCGGCGACAAGCAGCGTCGGAAGCTGGAGGCGGAAGAGCTCAAGACGAAGATCTGCGAAGGCCTGACGAAAGACCCGAAGTACTGGGAGCTCTGCCGCTGGGAAGGAAACGCGCTGATCGTCGAGAAGAGCTGGTCGAAGAGGGAGTCGCCCTTCTCTTCCGCCCACGAGGGCCAGACGAGCTTCGCGCTTCACCACTGGCTCGGCAACGAAATCACTCGTCCGCCGTTTCCACTCATCGGCGTCGGGCCGATCATGCAGGACGACAAAAAGCATCGCGACTTCATCCGGGATCTCCGCGAGAAGGGCTTCGTGCTCGAGCTGAAGATCATCATGCCCGGTGAGATTCGAATGCTATGGGGAGAGAACGTCACAGGCGGGTTGAGAACCGTGACGATCGACCTTCTCGAGGAATGGCCGCAAGAGCGCCAGGAAACGTTCATCATGTCGGAGGGTGGGCTGCTCTATTCTCCCGTTTTCCACGCGGTCATCATTTTCATTCTGACGATCCTCGGCATCATCTGGGTGAGACGCGCGAAGCGCGACGTGGCCGGGTTCTGACCGGCGACCCGCCCGCGAGACTCTCATGGAGGTGAGAGCAAAGTCATACCCGTTCGTCGTCGTTCTGGGGCATCCTCGCTGCAGCACGCGATTCGGGTTCGTGCCGGCGTCGAGGCACGGGCTCCAATGCGCGCGGGCGAGGTGCCGGACCAAGCCTGCATGGCGCTGGTCCTCGACGAGGCGGCGATGCAGGGCGTCTCGGGCATCGCGCGCTACCGACACGAATTCGACGCCGCGATCTGACTCCCAGGGAGAATCAAGATGAGCAAAGCAACGTGCGTAGTGTGCAACCGGGACGCGAACACCATTCCGCTTCTCACGCTCGAGTTCCAGTCCTCGACGTTCAACATCTGCCCGCAACATCTCCCGGTGCTGATCCACGATCCGGCGCAGCTGATCGGAAGGCTTCCAGGCGCCGAGACGTTTCAGCCGGCAGACCACAAGGACTGACGGCGGAGCGGGGCGATCGAAACCTCCGCGCCGTCGTGATAACGTGATTTCGCGGAGCTTCCGATGCCATTCCCTCATTCGGGCGACAGGTCACATCGTGGCGCGAACGCCGCGCGAGCCGTCGCGCTCGCGGCGACTCTCGTGCTTGCCGTCGCGCTCCCGGCAACCGCAGTCAGACCCGACCCTCCCGAGATTCCGCCTGATGCCGTCGTCTCGAAGTTCTACGATCTCTGCATCAGGGAGCGGGTGACCGGCCTTCCAACCGACGAGCAGTTCGAGGCGATGAGTGATCTGCTGAGCGACCGCATCCTCGGCATGCTCGCCGACGCGAGGATGGAGCAAGCGGACTTCGCGCGCGAGAATCCCGACGAGAAACCCCCATGGATCGAGGGCGATCTGTTCTCGAGCCTGTACGAGGGGCCGACCCGATTCACCGTCGGCACCCCGGTCATCGAGCGTGACCGCGCCCGGGTCACCGTGAGATTCGCTGACGACCAGACCGACGACGGAATCCCGTTCGCGTGGGAAGACGACGTCCTTCTCGTCATCGACGTGAACAACGACTGGCGGATCGACGAGATCGTCTATCGCGGCACTTGGGATTTTGCCTCGCGCGGCACGCTGAGCGAATCGCTTCCGGGTGGCCAGGCGACGGAACCGATCGACTAGCCGAAGTCCATCCCTCGTCATCCCGAGAGATGAATCGGAAAGACGCGCCGCCCCCTGATCCCGTTCCTCTGGACAGGGCGCGGGAGACCGAGGTAGCCTCGGTTCATGCCCAAGGCGACGTACGACGACATCATCGCCCTGCCGGACAGCAAGATCGGCGAGATCGTCAAGGGCGAGCTCTACGCCTCACCGCGACCGGCGCTGCGTCACGCGAAGATCGCCGTGAACTTCGTCGTCGCGCTCGGCACTCGCTTCTCTCGCCAGCAGCTCGGATCGAAAGGCTGGCACATTCTCTTCGAGCCGGAAGTGCATCTCGGTGACGAGGTCTTCGTGCCGGATCTCTCGGGATGGCGCATCGAGCGACTCGCGTCGATCCCCGATGCAGCGTGGGCGGACACCGCGCCCGATTGGGTCTGCGAGATCCTCTCGCCATCGACCGGTCACTACGACCGTGTGGTCAAGCTCCCCGCCTACGCCCGGCACGGAGTCTCCTATGCGTGGATCGTCGATCCGTCCATCCGCCGCGTCGAGACGTTCGTGCGCGACGGCAACGAGTGGCACTCCACCGGCATCTGGTCGGGCGAGAGCGTGGTGGCCGCGCCTCCATTCGAAAGCGCAGCGATCGACCTGCACGCGATGTGGCCCTAGTGGCAACGGCCTCCGGCCGTTGCGCGCCGGCCCGCGGCC
>JBPPMG010000287.1:0-24799 GCA_051305935.1 Thermoanaerobaculia bacterium | reverse complement strand
GGACGGCGTTGCTGTCGCGGCTTCCCGAAGTGGTTCGAGCGCAGTGTCTTCGCGTGACGGCGTGCTACCATCATTGCAGTTGAATGCCGCGCGTGGCGGCACCATCGCTGGACGCTTCGCACGACACATCGAGGAGGAAGTCATGGCCAAGGGAAACAACGCGCGAAAGAAAGAAACCAAGAAGCCCAAGAAGGACAAGAAAGACAAGAAGTAGCCAGCGCGAGCCGTTCGCGTTCTTCCGCGCCTGCGAGAGTCCGGGCCGGGGTCAGGGCATCGGTTTCGATGCCGGCCTCCGGAGCGGGTACCGGGCGCGGTTTTCTTTTCGGGTGGCGGGATCGAACTGCCGTCTGAAGTCGTCTGCTGCGCCCGACAGGCACGCTATCGCGACGCTGCGATCCGTCCCGCGGCAGCAGCCGCTGCGAGCACGTCGCGTACCGGAACGCCGCGTTCGCGCGCGATCGCCGCGCATGCTTCGTACTCCGGTGCCAGATTGATCGCCCGCCCGCCAAGCGAGCTGCGCTTGCAGGGGATGTCGCCGAACTCGGTCGCGACGCTGACGATCTCGCGTTCGAGCTCGAGCCTCCCCATCTCGACGAAGCGCACGCCGATCGTCGTCGTCTCGCGAAAGATCGTCTCCGTCAGCACGTCGCGCAGCTCCACGCGCCCGATCACGCGCAAGAGTGTTCCCGGCCTGTTCTTCTTCATCTGCAGCGGCTGGAAGGTCACCTCGAGCGCGCCCGCCTCGTAGAGCCGCTCCAGGGCGAAGCCGAGCACCTCGGGGCTCGCGTCGTCCAGATCGCACTCGATCACCACCACGCGTGAGGCGGGCGCATCGTCGAGCAGCTCTCCTTCGAAGACGCGGAGCACGTTCGGGAACCGCTTCACTTCGCGCCCGCCGAGGCCGTAGCCGATCCGGTCGACGCGCATCGGCGGCTGCGGCCCGAACGCGGTGCCGTACTCGGCGAGGATGAGCGCGCCGGTCGGCGTGCAGAACTCGCCTTCGATGTCGAGTTGATAGCTGGGGATTCCGCGGAGCAGCTCCGACGCCGCGGGAGTCGGCACCGGAATCGAGCCGTGGCGGCAGTTGACGCGGCCGGAGCCGACGTGGACCGCGGAGCCGCGAAGCTCGTCGAACCCGAGCACGTCGAGCGCCACGGCGACGGCGACGATGTCGACGATCGAGTCGATCGCGCCGACCTCGTGAAGCTGCACCTTGTCCGCTGCGACTCCGTGAATTTTTCCCTCAACCTCGCAGATCTTCCGGAACATCGACACGGCATGTTGCTCGGCGCGCGGCGCGAGGCCGCGCCCGCCGACGATCTCGAGGATCTCGTTGAGCCCTCGATGCGCGCGCGACTCGTCGGCGACCAGCCGGACGTCGAAGCGGGTTCCGGTCGTGCCGGCGCGCTTGTCGCGCGAGATGACGAGCTCGTAGCCGTCGAACGGCAGCTTCGCGAGCGCGCCGCGAATGATGCCGGCGTCGACCCCGAGGTCGATGAGAGCGGCGACAACCATGTCGCCGGCAATGCCCGCAGAGCAGTCGAAGTAGAGGGTACGCATCGTGTCGGGCAGATTGTAGCGAAAGACGAGAGGCGAGGGGCGACGAGGCGATGGGGGCCGTGCAGAGATTCGTGTGGCGCAGACACTCCTGTCTGTGCGCGGCGCGAAGCGCCGTCGGGTCGCGAGAGCTATGACAGGCGGGTCGCCTTTTTCGACGCGCAGGCAGGAGTGCCTGCGCCACAACTGCGCTTCGGTGGCCCCGGTGCCGCCCCCGCGCCTCTCAGAATGCCGCGTCGAGCGTCGCGATCGCGCGTGCGAGCTCCCGTTCGGCAAGCTCGTCGAGCCTGGGTACGATCCCGGCGCATTCGTGCGCCACCGACGCGGCCCAGAGCACGTACTCGCGCCGGCGCTCGAGCGACCAGCCCGTCGGCGGGCGCGACGCAACGTCGCGGATGTTCGAGACTTTGTCGGCGATCTTCACGAGTTTTGCCTCGCGCGAGACCCCTCCCGCACGCTCGAGCTGAATTCTCCGCCGCTCGCTCCGAGGAAGCGACGTGTCGTCGGTGACCTCGGCGACGATCGCGGCCACCGCCGGACCGAAGAGCTCGCGGATCTCCTCGATCGTCGTTTCCGTGTCCTCGACCGTGTCGTGCAGCAGTGCCGCGATGAGCGTCGTCTCGTCGTCGACTCCTGCCTCGCTCACGAGCAGCTCGGCGACCTCGATCGGGTGGTTGATGTAGGGCGACGACGCGTCGTCCTTCCGCCGCTGGAAGCGATGGCGGTCGGCCGCGAAAGCGACGGCACGGAGGATTCGTGAAGGACTCGTCGGCATGGTCGTGACACGCCCCCGGGGCGGAGGTGGCGAAGGTCGCCATTTCGCTCTGAGAGGTCGGGACCATTATCGGTCATCCGCGGTCCGGGCCGGAAGCGGGGAGGCCCCGGCAGAAAGCGTCACCGCTCTGGTGCGGATATCGGCAGCTGTGTGACCATAAGCTGAAACGCACCAGGGAGGTTCGATCCATGCTCCGACGCGCAACGCTCGCGCTCTTGTTCGTCATCACAGCACCCGCGCTCTCCGCCCACGGAGAACCGAAAATCGAGGCGCTCGCCTGGATGGCCGGCGCCTGGAAACTCGAGTCGGGAAGCCGGGTCGTCGAAGAGATCTGGATGGCGCCGTCGGGTGGCACGATGATCGGCGCCGGGCGGACGGTTGGCGGCGGAAAGACGAAATTTTTCGAGTTCCTCCGGATCGAGCAGCGCGACCACGAGCTCGTCTACGTCGCGATGCCGCGCGGGGGGAAGCCGGTCGAATTCACGATGGGGAAGATGAAGGACCAGCGCGTGGTCTTCGAAAACTTCGAGCACGACTTCCCGCAGACCATCAAGTACTGGCGCGACGGAGCGAAGCTCTGCGCGCGGGTCGAGGGTGAAGGCCAGGACGCGGAAGAATGGTGCTTCGCGCCGGCGAGGTGATGACGGCGCTTGTCATCCCGAAGCGAAGCGAGGGCTGTGCGGACGGCGCTTGTCATCCCGAAGCGAAGCGAGGGATCTGCCAAACGACTTCCTCCTGACCGTTTCCTCAACAGCGACGGAAATTTTTGGCACGGTTCGAGAGTGAGGTTAAGGAAGCGATCAGTTCGATGTTTAGCAGATCCCTCGCTTCGCTCGGGATGACGGCGGTCGCGCTTCGCTCGGGATGATGGCAGTTGCGCTTCGCTCGATCACGGTTCTGGCTTGCGAGCGAACGCCGCCCTAGCTACGGTTCTTCGATGGGGAGAACCTTCTTCGTCTACATTCTCTCGAGCAACTCGAAGACGCTGTACATCGGTGTCACGAACAATCTCATTGCGCGACTACTCGAGCATCGCGAGGGAGTGGGCTCGAAGTTCACGGCACGTTACAAGGCGACGAGGCTTGTCTACTTCGAGGCATGGAACGACGCAACCCAGGCAATCACTCGCGAGAAAGAGCTGAAGGGATGGCGTCGTGAGAAGAAGATCGAACTGATCGAAAGCGTGAATCCAGCATGGAGCGACTTGATCGAAGAGGCATCGCTTCACTCCGGCATGTCCGGGCCACGCTGGCACCGCGATCCATAGCCATCCCGCGATTTGTCATCCCGAAGCGAAGCGAGGGATCGGCGGACAGCGGTTGTCATCCCGAAGCGAAGCGAGGGATCTGCTAAACGACTCCTTCTGACCGCTTCCTCAACAGCAACGGTGATTCCTGGCCCGGTTCGAGGTTGAAGTTGAGGAAGCGGTCAGTTGGACGTTTAGCAGATCCCTCGCTTCGCTCGGGATGACAGTCGCTTCGCTCGGGATGACAGTCGCTCCGCTCGGGATGACAGGCGCTTCGCTCGGGATGACCGGCGTTCACGAATCGCAACACCTGCATCGAGTGCACCGGGTTCGCAAGCCGATACAATGCGCTGCGACTTCAAACCCTCCGAGGACATCGATGAACAGGATCACGACACTCGCCTTGACGCTCGCTCTGTGCCTTCCGGCTTCGGCCGCAACTTCGACTCCCTGGCTCTCGCAGCCCGCAATCTCGCCTGACGGGACCGAGATCGCGTTCTCGAGCGGTGGGGACATCTGGAGCGTCCCTGCGCGCGGGGGCGACGCGCGGCTGCTCGTCGCGCACGGGGCCGACGACCGGCGTCCGGTCTGGTCGCCCGACGGCTCGAAGCTCGCCTTCATGTCGGATCGCACGGGCAACGGCGACATTTACGTTCTCACGCTCGCGAGCGGCGCGCTCGACCGACTCACGTTCGACGACGCGACCGAGAATCTCGACGCCTGGTCGTCCGACGGCTGGGTCTACTTCGCGACGTCGACCGCCGAGGTCGCCGGGATGAGCGATGTCTACCGCGTGCGCGCGAGTGGAGGCACCCCGATGCCGTTCCTCGCCGAGCGATACACCGCCGAGTACTTCGCTTCGCCGTCGCCCGATGGCAGCGCGCTCCTCGTGAACGCTCGCGGCCTCGCGCTCGCCCAGTGGTGGCGCCGCGGCCACAGCCACATCGACGAGTCGGAGATCTGGCTCGCGGAGGGCGACGGGCGCGAGCTGTCGAGGGTGATCGACCGCGGCGCGAAGTCGCTCTGGCCGATGTGGTCCCCCGACGCACGATCGTTCTACTTCACCTCGGATCGGAGCGGCGCGGAGAACCTCTGGTCGTCCGACCTGCAAGGTGCGTCGAAGCAGCTGACGAAGTTCACCGACGGACGCCTCCTCTGGCCGTCGATCACGCGAGACGGGCGCACGATCGTCTTCGAGCGTGATTTCAGTCTCTGGCGTTTCGACGTCGCCAGTGGTGAGGCAACTCCGATCTCTGTCTCCCTGCGTGGTGCTCCCGCCGCGCGAGGCGCGGAGTTTCGCAAACTCAGCTCGGGCATCGAGGAGCTCGCGGTCTCGCCGGACGGGAAGAAGGTGGCGTTCGTGGTGCGCGGCGAGATCTTCGCGGTGTCCGCGGCCGACGGCGGCGACGCAACGCGCGTGACGCGAAGCCCCGAGCCCGAGCTGCACGTCTCCTGGTCACCCGACAGCACGAAGATCGTCTGGGCCGCGCCCCCTCCGGCAAAGGGCGGCATCGCTCTGTACGACTTCGTCACGCGCACCGAGTCGAGCCTGACGGCCGAAACGAATGCGATCCGTCCTCGGTTCGCTCCCGACGGCAAGTCGGTTGCGTATTTGCGCGGCGGGCGCGAGCTGCGCGTGATCGACCTCGCGACGAAGGCGGATCGTCTCGTCGCTCAGGCGAAGATCGACTTCCTGCCGCCGTTCGGATCGCCGGGCGCCTACGCCTGGTCGCCTGACAGCGCCTGGCTCGCCTGGATTGCTGCGGGTGATCGCTATTTCCGAAATGCCTACGTCGCGCGCGTCGCGGGAGGAGAGGCGATTCAGGCGAGTTACATCGCGAACGTCTTCAGCGACTCGATCGCCTGGAGCCCCGACGGCAAGGCGCTCTTCTTCTCTTCGGGGCAACGCACCGAGGCCGGACAGGTCGCGCGCGTCGATCTCGTCCCGCGTCTCCCGAAGTTCCGCGAGGAGCAGTTCCGCGAGCTCTTCAAGGACGCCGAGAAGAAGGAAGGCGCGGGGATGTCGGAGGCGAAAGGCGAGGAGAAGAAGGGAGACAAGAACGCGACGGTCGCGCAGAAGAAAGTCACTCCCGTCGAGGTGATCGCCGAGGGGATTCGCACGCGGCTGCAACTGCTTTCGATCTCGGTCGACGTCGATTCGCTCGCGGTGAGCCCCGACGGCAAGCAACTGCTGATGGTCGCCGCGGCCGAAGGAGCGTCGAATCTCTATCTCTGGCCGCTCGACGAGCTTGCGAAGGATCCACCGGTGCTGAAGCAGCTCACTTCCACGTCGGGAGCGAAGTCGTTCGCACAGTTCTCCGCCGATTCGAAGAGCGTCTGGTTCGTCGAGGACGGAGGAATCTGGTCGATCCCGCTCGAGACGAAGCAGCCGAAGCAGCTTTCCGTGAGCGCCGGGATGGAGATCGACTTCGATGCCGAAAAGGAGATCGTGTTCGATCAGGCGTGGACCTGGCTGAAGACACACTTCCACGATGCGGCGATGAACGGCGTCGACTGGAGCGCTACGCGCGAACGCTTCGCCCCGGTCGTCTCGGGATTGCGCACCCAGACCGAGCTGCAGCGTCTTCTCTCGATGATGGTCGGGGAGCTCAACGCGTCGCATCTCGGGGTTCGATCCGGCGACACTCCCGTTCGCACCGTCGCGCGGCTCGGCCTTCGCTTCGATCGCGAGCGCAATGAGAAGGACGGCGCCTTCGTGGTATCCGGGATCGTGCCCGGCTCGCCTGCCGACGTGACGCGGAAAATTGCGAAAGGCGACGTGCTCGTCGCGATCGACGGCGTCTCGCTGGCGAAGGAGACGGTGATCGAACAACTCCTCGCCAATCATGTGGGCCGCGAGGTGAGCCTCTCGTTCGCGCCGCGCGGGTCGGACAAGTCGCGACGCGAGGTCGTCGTGCAGCCGGTGAACCAGGGGACGGAGAAGGATCTCGTCTATCGCGAGTGGGTGGAGTCGAACCGCGCGCTCGTCGCGAAGCTCAGCGGCGGGCGGCTCGGCTACGTCCACATGATCGACATGGGGTACGGTTCGCTCGTTCAGCTCCTGGCCGATCTCGACGCGGAGAACATGACGCGCGACGGGATCGTCTTCGACATCCGCAACAACAACGGCGGCTTCGTGAACGCGTATGCGCTCGACATCCTCTCGCGACGGCACTACCTCAACATGGCGTTTCGCGACTTCTCGCCCGCTCCGGCGAGGACCATCCTCGGGCAGCGTTCGCTCGAGCGGCCAACAGTTCTCCTGACCAACCAACACTCGCTCTCCGACGCCGAGGATTTCAGCGAAGGGTATCGGAGCATGGGGCTTGGCAAAATCGTCGGCGAGCCGACCTCGGGCTGGATCATCTACACCTCGAACATGCGCGCGATCGACGGTACGGTCGTCCGGATTCCGTTCGTCACGATCACGACGGCGTCGGGCGAACCGATGGAGATGGCGCCACGCCCGGTCGACATCGAAGTGCGCCGCGCCCTCGGTGAGGACGCCGCGGGGCGCGACACGCAGATCGAGGCCGCGGTTAGGGAGCTGCTGGGGCAGATTGGGAAAGAAAGGTAGTAGGGCAGGGAACTTGGATCCAGGCAGCCCAGGGATCGTGTCGGCGAGAATCAAGCAGACTGTTGTCCTGAGCGAAGCGAAGGACCTCTCAGGCTTTTATTGTCGCGTCAGGAGGAAGAGCTGAAGGTCTGGATTGTAGAAGCCTGAGAGGCCCTTCGCTTCGCTCAGGGCGACATGTCTAATCGCGCCGCCCTCCATCTCCGCTAACCCGCGCTGCCCGGCTCCCTCTATACTGGAAACGCACGAGTCGTTCTCGAATCGAATGGGTCTGAAACCGGGTGATACGGCAGGGGTCTACGAGATTCTCGCGCTCATCGGGGCGGGCGGGATGGGTGAGGTGTGGCGCGCCCGCGACACGCGTCTCGGACGTGAAGTAGCCATCAAGATCCTGCCCGACGAGTTCGTCGAGAATGCCGACAGGCTCGCACGCTTCGAGCGGGAGGCGCGCGTGCTCGCGTCGTTCAACCATCCCCGCATCGCGTCGATCTTCGGCCTCGAGCAGCACGAGGGCCGGACGCTTCTCGTGATGGAGCTGGCTCCCGGCGATACCCTCGCGCAGCGAATCGGCCGTGGGCCGATCGCGATTCGCGAAGCGATGGAGATCGCGCTGCAGATCGCCGAGGCGCTCGAGGCGGCGCACGACAAGGGGATCGTCCATCGCGACCTGAAGCCGGCTAACGTCAAGGTGTCAGACGACGGCGAGGTGAAGGTCCTCGACTTCGGCATCGCGAAAGTCTTCGAGCAGGACGAGATTTCGGGCGGAAACGACGACACGAAGTCGCCCACGGTCGTGAAGACCGCGTCGGGTGCCGGCGTGATCATGGGTACGGCCGCGTACATGGCACCCGAGCAGGCGCGCGGAAAGAAGGTCGATCGTCGCGCCGACGTCTGGGCGTTCGGCGCGACCCTCTGGGAGATGCTCACCCGCAAGCGTCTCTTCAGCGGCGAGACCGTCACCGACACGCTCGCCGCGGTGCTTCGCGAAGAGGCCGATCTCTCCGAGCTCCCAGCCGAGGTGCCGGAGCCGATTCGACGTCTCCTGCGACGCTGCCTCGTGAAGGACCCGAAGCATCGGATGCGCGACATCGGCGACGCGCGACTCGAGATCGAGGACGCGCTGCGCGGAGGCTGGGTCGTCAGCGACCCTGTGAAGCAGCGCGCCCGATCGCCGATCGTGACCTATTTTCCGTGGATGCTCGCCGCGATTCTCGCGGTGGTTGCCGCAGCCGCGCTTCTTCGGCAGGCAAAGCCGGCGCGGGAGGCTCGCGGAGTCGTGCGATTCGAGATCGAGCACGCGGTGACCGCGGACTGGGTCGACATCCCGATGATCTCGCCCGACGGCCGGCGCGTCGCGTTCCAGAAGGATGGCGCGCTCTGGGTGCGGCAGCTCGACCGGATCGAGGCGAAGCGCGTCTCGGGTGGCGATGGCGGCAAGGTGCCGTTCTGGTCTCCCGACTCGTCGACGCTCGCCTTCGTCAAGGGAGACAGGCTCTGGCGCTCGACTCTCGGCGACGACCAGCCCAGGGCGATCTCACCACTCCCTTCGGAGAATCCGTGGATCGGCGGCGCCTGGGGCGTCGACGACCGCATCGTGCTCGCGAAGTGGCGAGGCGGCATTTACACCGTTCCCGCGGGGGGCGGTGAATTGCGAACGCTCCTGGAGGCGAAGGAGGGCGAGATCGACTTCCACGGCGTCTCGTTCCTTCCCGACGGCCGGACGATCGTGACGGCCGTGCACGCCGCGGCCGACAATGCGGACAAGCTCCTTCTCATCGAGAACGGAGAGCGGCGCGAGCTCTACCACCTCGGCAGCGAAGGGGGAGCATCGGCGGCGTGGTCTCCGTCCGGACACATCGTCCTGTCGCGCTTCTCGGGCATCGACGCCGCGGTCTCCGTCTGGGCAATTCCGTTCGATCTCGCGAAGAAGCAGACGACCGGGGATGCGTTCCTCGTCGTCGAAGACGGCGCGCACGCGTCGTTGTCGAGCGACGGAACGATGGCGTACGTGAGCAGCGTGCAGGCGAAGGCGACGCAGCTTTTGTGGGTGTCGGCCGACGGTATTCCGGGCGCGGCGATCGGCCAGGCGATGCGCAATCTGAGCGATCCTGCAGTCTCGCCCGACGGCGCGATGCTCGCCGTCTCCGCGCTCGAGGGGGAGGACAACCAGGACATCTGGACACTCGACGCTGCGCGCGGCCTCCGCACGCGGATCACCTTTTCGAAAGCGGAGGACAGGTATCCGTCCTGGTCGCCCGACGGAAAGCTTCTAGGCTGGTCGAGACGGATGCGCTTCGACTGGCTGAGTCCGGAGAACGGCATCTGGCTGCGGCCGACTGACGGGACGACATCGGAGCACCGGCTGACCGAGGGCTCGCACCCGTCGTTCGCGCCGGACGGAAAGGTGGTCTACGGGACGAGATCGCTCAAGGGTGACGACGACCTCGCCGTGATCGGGAGCGACGCCGCGGGGAACAGCACGATTCTTCAGACGCCGCACCGAACCTTCGACCCGCACGTCTCTCCCGACGGGCGCTTCGTCGCCTACGAATCGAACGAGTCGGGAACGCTCGAGATCTTCGTGTCGAGCTATCCGGAAACGCGCGGCAAATGGCAGATCACCACGGGCGGCGGCACCGAGCCGCGCTGGGCGCGCGACGGAAACGCGCTGTATTACACGCGCGAGAACGAGCTCTGGAGGATTCCGATCTCCCGCGCCGCCGGCGTGTCGATCGGCGCGCCGGAACGCGTCTTCTCGGGAGCGGCAATCGAGGCGACGCTCGAGCGAGGCTACGACCTCGCCCCCGACGGCCGCTTCGTCGTCGTGCGCGAGCTCGACCGCGACGCGTCCGCCCTGACGATCGTGCAGAACTGGGCCGAAGAGTTCGCCGCGCGGTAAGCGCGCGGGTTGCGCAGCGCCGGTTGTCAGTTGTTAGTTGTTAGTTGTTAGACAGGCAGCGCGGGGCGCGCGCTGATGGTTCTCGGCCTACGGGATGCGAAGCGGCAAAGCGACAAGGGCAGATATTCTGCGACGCGACTCCCTGTTTGCTCTCGCCTCTCGCCTCTCGCCGTTCGCCTCTCGCCTAACAACTAACAACTAACAACTAACAACTAACAACTAACAACTCCCCCCTCACTTCGCTCCCGCCGCCTTCAGCGCCTTCGCGTTCTCTGTGCACTTTACGGCGTCGGCCATGCCGAGGGCAGTGATTCCTCCGAGCGCCTTCACGTTGACGTCTGCGCCGGCTTTGATGAGCGCTCGAATGAGCTCGGACGCTTCGCAGCGGCCCGCGGCCTGCAGCAGCGGGGTCGCGTTGTTCTGGTTCTTCGCGTTTACGTCGGCTCCCGCTGCGATCAGCGTCTTCGCGACTTCCACGTGCGCCAGGGTGGCCGCCATCAGCAGCGGCGTATTGTCGTCCGACCGGACGTCGGGATCGACTCCGGCGGCGAGGCACAGCTGCACGATGTCGAGATTCCCTTCGACCGCTGCGCGCATCAGCGTTTCGTCGTCGACTTCACGAACCTCGTAATTCTGTATCAGCGACTCCTTCGCTTCGTCCGCGGAGTAGCTCGCGTAGCCGCCGAGCGCCGCCGGAGGAATGACGCGGAACGGTGTCAGCGTGAACTTGCCTCCGGGCGTTTCGGGGACGGTCTCGAGCGCGGCCGACATTGCGCCCGCCTTGCTGTTAGGCAGCGGGGGAACGGGCGGCATCTCGTAGTCGATCCGGAAGCCTGCCCGGGATTCGATCACGTCGACGTCGACTCTCGCCGCTTCGCCGTGGTACGCCCACTGCTGGTAGTTGCCGCCCTCGTCGAACCCAGACGAGCTGTACCCCGCCACTCTTTCGATCCGCTTGCCTGCCTTGTCGTAGACGCGAACCGCCTCGATCTCGTTCCCCCACGCCGCCTCGGCGACATGGTCGCTGTAGACCTTAACCATCGGCCCGTTCATCTCGACGCCGAGCTCGCCAGCCCTCGCCGTGTCCGTCTTCTTGATCGACACCGTCTTCATCGAGAGTGGATAGGAGATCGTCATCGATCCGATCGCCTTCGCGATTTCGGGCGGCTTGTCGCTTCCGGACCGGAACCGGATCTCGGTGGAGAAGGTCGTGTGGTCGTAGAGGCCCTGCTCCTTCTCGAAACCGATCACGCGCTCGCGCGAATCGAGGAGCCTGGGGGTGTCCCACTTGTCGACGACGTAGGCGCTGTTGTCGATGCGCGGGAGATGCACCTCGACCGACGGGCCGTTGAAGCCGAAGAGCGCGGTGCTCCTGCCCGAGACGACCTTGATCCCCGCACGCAGCTCTTCAGCGGTGATCTTCTTGAACGTCGGCTTGACGTCGCTCTTCGCATACTTCGGATTCTTCATGAGCTCGGCGGGATCGGGCCCCTGCGCCAGGGCCGGTGTCGAACCGAAGGCCGGAAGAAGGCAAGCGAGTGCCACGGCGAGTAGATGTCGTCGATCTAGCATGTGTAAAGTGTAGCGAAAATGGGCGCCGGTGTGACCAGAGCCACGTTCGTCATCCCGAGCGAAGCGAGGGATCTGCTGAACATCGAACTGACCTTTTCCTCAACTGCAATCTCGAACCGAGCCAGGAATCACGGTCGCTGTTGAGCAGGCGGGCAGAAGGAATCGTTTAGCAGATCCCTCGCTACGCTAGGGATGACGACAGTTCAGCCTTCGATCAGCAGACTGCAGCAAGTCACCCCTCCCTCGGCTTTCGCGAGCTCGGACGCGTCGACGGAGACGACGTGGAGCCCGCGCGCTTCCAGGCGCGACCGCGTGCGCGGAAACGCGGAGGAGAGAACGATCGTGTCGCCGGCGAGGAGCGCGTTGGAGGCAAATGGCTCGGAGGGATCGACGTCGACGAAATCGAAGCCGGGGAACTGGGACGCGTCGACCCAGGCGCGATTGACGAGCAGGGTGTTCGGGCCGACGGGCGTCACCGCCGTCTTGAGATGGAGGCAGCCGGTCAGCTCTGCGGGGCCGACCTCGTAGCCGAATGGCTCGAGAATCGCGCGGAGCTGCGCGATCCCGTCGTCGCTCGTCCGCGCCGTGCGTCCGACGCGAATCATCTTGCCGGCACGGAGCACGTCGCCGCCATCGAGAGTGGCAGCCGCTTCGATGAACGCGAGCCGTCGATGCGGACGCAACGCTTCGACGATGCTCGCCGTCTCCCCTTGACGGGAAGGCGCGCCGGGCCGCGTGATCACCGCGACCTCGTCGAATACGACGGCACAGTCCTCCACGAAGACCGCATCGGGATGGTCCGCGAGTGCCGCGAGCCGGACGATGTCCCAGCCGAGCGATTCGAGAGCGCGAACGTACTCCTCGTGTTGCCTCCGCGCGCGCGCGTAATCGATCGGCTGCCGCTCGACATGGGTCAACTCACAGCGCTCGATCGACGGGCTCACTTCGCGGACGATGGCGATTCGCACGAACGAAGAATATGCGAGGAACCATGTGGAGTGCGAAAGCGAAGCTTTCGCCCTGACACGCCGATGCGGAGCTTCGGCGCCCCGGAGCGTGGGAGACTCACTTCCGTGAGGAAACGTACAAGCTGCGTCTGCGTACCCAGCCGCCTGCTTCCCGCCTTTCGCCTCCCGCCTCCCGCCTGCCTTCCGATACACTCCCGCGCGTGAATTCTTCGCGCGAGGTGACGTCGAGAACATTCGTCGAGGCCGCGGTGGCGCTCGTGTTGTTCGGCTGTATCCCGGTCGTGATCCGCTACGTCTCGGCGAATCCCTACACGATCGGGATCGTGAGGCTGGTCATCGCGACGACCGGCATCGCCCTCGTGATGCGCGACCGTCATGCGCTGCGCGCATTGCCGCGGGCGGACGTCGCGCGCCTCGGGCTGATCGGCTGCTTCTTCTTCGCGCACTGGCTCGCCTACTTCCTCGCCATCAAGACGTCGTCGGCATCGATCGGCACCATCGGTCTGTCGACCTACGGAATTCACCTGCTGATTCTCGGTGCGCTCTTCGGCAGGGCGCGATTCAGCGCAACCGACCTGATCGCCGTCGCGATGGCGATCGCAGGCGCGATCGTCACCGTGCCCGAGCTCACGCTGAAGAACGACGCGACGCTCGGAATGCTCCTCGGAACGGTGAGCGCGATCTTCTACGCGACGCTGCCGATCCTCCATCAGCGCTGGGCGCACATGTCGTCGTCGGTGCGCGCGTTAGGCCAGTTCGGCGTGGCGCTGGTCCTCTTTTTGCTGTTTTTGCCGAAGGCAGAGTGGACACTACGCCCGATCGACTGGGCCGGCCTCGCATTCCTCGGGCTTGGCTCGACCTTCGTCGGTCACGGTCTATGGGTGCGCGTGACGACCCGGCTGCGTCCCGCGACGACGAGCATCCTTTACTACGCCAGCGTGCCGATCGCCCTCGCGCTCAGCGTCCTCGTGCTCGGTGAGCCTCTGACGCCGAGGATCGCCCTGGGTGCGGCGCTGATCGTTGGGGGAAGTCTCGTGGGACTGATGGCTCATTGGCGCAGCGGCACTCGTGTTTCGGGTTGACGAACTGGACGCTTCGGGATGCTGCTTACTGACGCGTCCCCTTTAGCCGCGCGTCATAGAGCCCCGAGGTGGAATATCTCCCGGGGCGTTCACGGAATACCCACCGCCCGCTGGATGTCGGAACGGGCGTGAAGACTTCCCCAATTGCAGTAGCGTTCCTTCTCCTCGCTCTGGCCCTCCCCGGCGGGGCGAGCGATGTCGTCTCGCGTTCCGAGGTTTCGATCTATTACGCGATGGAATTCGCGAATGCGGACGGCCAGTCGCTCCTGCTCGATCTTTTCGTTCCGTCGGGGCGCGGACCGTTTCCGATCATTGTGTCGTTGCATGGCGGATCGTGGGCGAGCGGCACCCGAGACCAGGGACTGGCGATCCTCCAGCTCGACCGCGGTTACGCGGTCGCGAACATCGACTACCGCCTCGCCCCGACGTCGATCTGGCCGGCGCAGGTCGAGGACGCCAAGGTCGCGGTGCGCTGGCTGCGGGCGAACTCGGGGCGTTTCGACCTCGACCCGGGACGCATCGGCGTCATGGGTCTCTCGGCCGGTGGTCACATCGGCGCGGTGCTCGGAACCAGCAACGGAGTCGTTGCGCTCGAGGGAATCGAGCTCGGCAACGGCGGGTATTCGAGCGAGGTCCAGGCAGTCGTCGACTACTTCGGCCCCAGCGATCTGTTGAAGCTCAAGCAGCAGGCATTGCCCTGCATGCCCGGCGATCCGAACGATCCAACCGAGGCGCCGTCGCAATTGTTAGGCTGCACGCTGCCTCTCTGTCCCGAAAAGGCCGCAACCGCGAATCCGATCACCTACGTGACTCCCGACGATCCGCCATTCCTGCTGCTGCACGGGACGAGCGACTGTCTCGTTCCCTGGCAGCAGAGCCAGATCCTGCACGACGCGCTGCGGAAAGCGGGAGTCCGCTCGAAGCTCATTCTCGTGCCCTTCGCCGGTCATGGCGACCTGCTCTTCGTTACGCCGCTTATTCAGCAGCAGGTCAATGATTTCCTCGACGAGCATCTGAAATCGCCGCGGCCGCGCAAGCGACCGGTCCGGTCCAACTGAAGACTGAGAATCGAGGATTGAAGCGGCCGTTCGTGCGGTGTGGCGCGCGCAAAGTTCGAACCTCTCCAGCGGAATCGATCAGCTTCTGTCCTGCAGACTCCTCGCTCGTTCTGCTCGCTTCGAATGACGTCCCGCGCCGTCACCCGGTCCGGCCGATCAGGAACCAGGTGCTCATCGAGCTTTTGCCTTCGAGCTCGATGGTGCCTCGCTCCTCGAAGATGAACGGGTCATGCAGTCGCCACCTGGTGGCCTCCGTCACCTGGATGCGGCCAGCCACGCCCTGGGACTCCATCCGGTTCGCGGTATTTACAGTGTCACCCCAAAGGTCGTAGATGAACTTGCGTCTTCCGATGACGCCGGCTACACCCGCTCCGGTGTCGAGCCCGATGCGCAACTGCATCTTGTAGCCGCTTCGCTCATTGAAGCTGTCTACAGCCTCGAGCATGTCGAGCGCCATGTGCGCCGCGCGCTCCACGTGATCGGCGGTCGAGATGGGAATTCCTGCCACGCACATATAGGCATCGCCGATCGTCTTGATCCTCTCCAGGCCTCGATTGTCGGCAATGCGATCGAAGTCGGAGATGATCTCGTTGAGAGGTACCACAAGTTCCTGGGGAGTCATTCCGGCCGAAGGCTTCGTGAACTCCACGATGTCCGCGAACAGCACGGTCGCCTCCAAGAAACTGTCGGCCACGACTTCCGTGAAACTGTCGGTCGCAACTTCGGGCAGGCCTCTCGACCGTTCGGCAATCAACTGGGGCAGCACGTTGAGCAGCACCCGCTCCGACACCCGCTGTTGCTCGAGGATCTGCTCGTAGAGTCTCTTCGTTTCCTTGTGCAGCAGCCGGACTTCGAGCATGTTGTGTACGCGCATCACCACCTCGGAAAGGACGAGCGGCTTGCTGACGAAGTCCTTTGCGCCGGCCTGCAGCGCGCGCAACTGGTGATCCGGCTGGGCCGTGATCACGAGTACGGGGAGATAGCCCTCCGTCTCGATCTCCTTGAGCCGTTCCATCACCTCGAATCCGTCCATGCCGGGCATCTGGAGATCGAGCAGGATCAAGTCATAGTGGTTCTTGAGGTGAAGGCCCTGGACCTCGCGCGGATCCATCGTGGACATGACGGATACATACCCGGCAGCGCGAAGAGCGCGCTTGAGCACGGAGACATTCATCTCCTGATCGTCCACGACCAGAACTTTGGCGTTGAGAATGTCGGCTTCAGTGACCATGAGCTTTTCTCCTGCTTCAGTCGTGGCGGCTGTGCGCAAACTCCAATGCGTCGTCGAGCGTGTTCATGAATTCATCGACCTTGATGGGTTTCGTCAGATAGCGAAAGAACCCGGCGTCCATCCCCATCTCGATGTCGCGGACCATTGCATTGGCGCTGAGCGCGATGACGGGGATATGCCCGGTCGAAGGATCGTCGCGCAGGAGCTTCAAGGCCTCGACACCGCTGATGCCTGGCAGATTGATGTCCATGAGGATCACCGTCGGCAGCGATGCGCGCGCCAGCTCGACACCCAGGATCCCGTCCGCGGCCGTCAGCAGCCGCACGTCGGAACGACGCGCGATGAGTTGCTCTACGAGCTTCATGTTGGCCTGGTTGTCCTCGACACAGAGGAGGGTAGCCTGCCTCGCACCGGCCGGTTCTCGCGCTACGACGACAGTTGCGATCGCGTCACCCGCGACGACGAGCTCCGGTGCAGTGCTCGACGTCAACTCGCACCAGAATATGCTTCCGCCGCCAGGGCTGCTCTCCACGCCAAGTACGCCATCCATCAGTTCCGCGAGGCGCTTGGTCACCACGAGACCGATGCCCGTTCCCGCCACGCCGCCCCCCTCTTGTCCCAGGCGATTGAACGGCTGGAACAGCTGGGCAAGCTTCTCCGGCGACAATCCGACTCCGGTGTCCCTGACGCTGATGCGAGTCCGTCCGGGAGTGCTCGTCGCGCATTCGACCACGACCGCTCCCTGCGTCTTGTTGTACTTGATCGCGTTGGACAGCAGGTTGATGACGATCTGCTTTAAGCGGGTCCGGTCGGCGATCACGAAGAGTGGGTCATCGAAGGGAGGAAAGGTCAGCGCAATGCCCCGCTGTTGCGCTTCCGGCTCCATCATGGACTGGCACTCGTACATGACGTCGTCCACAGACACGGATTCCAGCGACAGCGACACCTTTCCGGACTCGATCACCGCGAGATCGAGGATCTCGTTGATCAGTTTGAGCAGGTGCCATCCCGCCTGGAGGATCAGGGCAATGCTCTCTTTCTGGGATTCCGTCGGCGCGGGGGATTCCGACTCCATCAACTGCGCGAAGCCGAGAATCGCGTTGAGCGGGCTGCGAAGCTCATGGCTCATGCTGGAGAGAAAGTCCGATTTCGCGAGGTTGGCCTGTTCCGCGACGAGTCGGGCGCTTTCCAGCTCGACGTTCTTTTCCGTCAGCACCTGATCCAGACGCTTGCGTTCGGTGACGTCGCGCGCGGCGGCAAACACCCCTTGCAGCCTCCTGTCCCGATCGTAGAAAGTCGTCGCATTGTAGGAAACCACGGTTTCCTTGCCGTCCCGGGCGCGCGCGGTGAGCTCGTAGTCGGTGACCTTCTTTTCGCTGAGTACCAGGTTGATGCCCGCCTCGGCCAGCTCCGGATCGGTGAAGTAGTTCTTGAACGGCGCGCCGATCAGTTCGTCACGCGTGCAGCCGGTGAGCGCCTCCATCTGCTTGTTGACGTCCGAAATGATGCCCGCCGGGTCCGTCGTCATGATTGCGTCGATGTTCGACTCGATGAGGGAGCGCGTGTAGAACTGCTGGTCGCGCAGGCGCTGATCGAGCTTTTTCCGATCCTCTTCGACCTGCTTGCGTGCCGTGTTGTCGGTGCCGATCAGCAGATATCCGATGATTCCGCCCTGTGCGTCGCGCAGCGCGGTGACCGACACGATCGCCGGGAATCGGCTGCCATCCTTGCGGATATAGGTCAACTCGTAGATGTCTTCGATTCCGCGCAGGGCCTTGAAGACCAGCGCCTCGAAGCCTGGCGTGATCGGCGTGGAGAGCTCGATGCTCAAGGCCTTGGCGCGCGCGATCACTTCCTGCGGATCGGAGATGTCGGCGGGCGTGATCTTGTTCATCACGTCGGCGGCCGCGTAGCCCAGCATGCGTTCCGCGCCGACGTTGAAGATCTGGATGACACCCTTCGCGTCAGTCGCGATGCTCGAGAAGTTCGCGCTGTTGAAGATCGCGCTCTGCAGGGCGCCGGCCTTGAGCAGCGCTTCTTCTGCCTGCTTGCGAGCGGTGTTGTCGGTGCCGATCAAGAGATACCCGATGATCGCGTCTTTCTCGTCGCGCAGCGCCGTCACGGACACGACCGCCGGGAACCGACTGCCGTCTTTTCGGATGTAAGTGAGCTCGTAGATGTCCTCGATCCCGCGCGAGGCTTTGAAGACGAGGGCCTCGAACCCCGGCGTGATCGGCGTGCCGAGCTCGAGGCTGAGCGCGGTCGCGCGCGCGATCAATTCCTGGGGATCGGAGATGTCGGCCGGGGTGATCTTGTTCAGGACGTCTGCCGCCGCGTAGCCCAGCATGCGTTCGGCGCCGACATTGAAGATCTGAATGACACCCTTCTCGTCGGTGGCGATACTCGAGAAGTTGGCGCTATTGAGAATCGCGTTCTGCAGAGCCCCGGTCTTGAGCAAGGCCTCCTGACGCCTGACCTCGGTGATGCCTTCCGCCGTGACTACGGCAGGCCTGAGAATGGCGAGACCGCGAACTTTCCTGGACATGGCCTACCTCTGCTGGCGCGCGAACGGCTCCGAGGGAGCGCGCATCGAGAGGTGCGGGCTGGCTCAATCGCTGATTCGCTCAGCTGGCGCGAGAACCGCGGCGCGTCGTTGGCCGCTGGATCTCACTGGTCTATTGAACCCGATGCAGAAGTCGAGCGTACGCGTAGTTACTACTCACCGCGGCGCGATAGCCCATTTGCGTGTCCGGTCGGCTGTCTCGGGCCTCACATCTGGAAACGCGGAAGCGAGAACCGCCAGGACCTTCCATCCTTCCCGGAAGTTCGCTCGAGAATCGTCGTGTGAGCTTCGAAGGTGGAGCGCGGAGCTCGGAGTATTGCCCCCGGAGCGTCAAGCGCGAGACGCTTCTCCCGATCCTCGATCGCGCTCGCCTAACGTCGCACTCCACGACGGCGGTCGAGCCGGGGCTCTACGGTGTTCGAGGGCGCGCTGCCTGCTTCGTTGATCGCCACGACTCGAAACTGCGAGCGCGCCGGCACGAAGACGAACGAGCGGCTCTCGGGCGAAACGAGGGTCACCGCGTCGTAAAGGCCGTACGAGATGCTGAATGCGAGAAGGGGAGGCCCTTCGTACTCCCAGCTCACTTCCACGAACGGGGGTGTCAGGCGCCGTGCGATGACCCGACGCGGTGTCGCGGGCGCCGCGGGGC
Organism: Thermoanaerobaculia bacterium; assembly: GCA_051305935.1. Lineage (GTDB taxonomy): Bacteria > Acidobacteriota > Thermoanaerobaculia > Gp7-AA8 > Gp7-AA8 > JACPDH01. The sequence continues at coordinate 5,625 of JBPPMG010000287.1, read as the reverse complement.
CGGCCGCGCCTTCCTCCCAGCGCTCCGAATACACGCTGGAACCTTGGTCGTCGTCATCGTTCCGCGAATAGACGGCGAGATGGTTCCCGCCTGACGTAGCAAGTCGAAGATGTCCAATCCTGCCTGGTAGGACGCGCAGCCAGCGCTCGGTGCCGTTCGTTGCGACCTCGAAGAACGACGACCAACCCGCGGTCGCGATTCTGCCGTGCACGGCCACCGCGAATCCGGCGGGATGTGGCTCGATTCGCACCGGGCCAAGAAGCGGTTCCCATCCGGTGCGCTCCCAGAACGTGCGTCGCGCGGCCGGTCCTCCTCCGAGTGGAACCGTGACCAGGTCGAGGTTGGTTTGCGACACGAGGACGCCGAGCGCATCCTCGGACACCGCCGCGTCGACCAGCCTCGCATCGGACGCGACGAGCATCCGCGACGCGAGGTCAGGCTCGAGGTCCGGCGACAGCGCGACGGCGTAGACGGACGTCTCGGTCGGGCAGGGAATCCCCACGCAGTCGTAGTAGAACGTGTTCTCGTAGACGAGCTCGAAACCGGACTGGGTCGGTAGGAGAGTCGGCGAGCCGTCGCCGCTTGACGCATGCGGCGGCGGGGGAATCGGCGTGGTGACCTTCACGGGCTCGCGCGCGCCTTCCGTGCCGATCACGCTCGCGGTGATCACTCCCCCTCCGGACCCCGACATCGCGACGAATCGGCCGTGCCCGCCTGACAAGAGTGACCGCGGCGGAATCGAATCGAGAACGATCGGGGCGCCTCGAGGCATGCCGTCCGACGCGAACAGGAGAATCTGCGTCCGCTGGTTCGCGTGCCACAGGATGCCGAACTCGGTTCCGCTCCACGCGACCTGCGGATCGTCGCTGAATCCGTCGCCACTGTCGAACGCGACCGGAGCGCCGAGCGGCGCGCCTGACGAGTCGAGGAACGAGTAACGGTACGTGTGCGCCGATCCGAGGTGGTCTCTCCACGCGACGAGGACGCGTTCGTCGCTCGCCGCGGCGGACAAGCCTGACGCGCTCGATCCGCCGGCGGTCAGGACCCTCGCCTCGCCGTCGTCGCGCTGCACCAGGATGTCACGCAGCTCCTCCTCCGACCAGAAGACGAGCTCGCTTTCGCCTGACAGGATGCCCCTTGCCGACTGGCGCCCCGGTCGTTCGACCACGCGGCGTGGCGGCTCGAGCTCCGTCCCGTCGTTGCCGAGCCGGAATCGCCAGACGTCGTCATCGAGCCCGGCGAGTACGACAAGGCCGTCCGTGCGCGCGAAGATCGCGAGCCCGTTCGTTCGGGAGCTCACAGAGGGGGTGGAGACTGTCTTCGACACGGCGACGGCTCCGGTCCGGTCGATCGCGACGACACGGAACGGATAGGGTGCGCTGGCGTCGCGGCTCACGATCCAGGCAAGCTCGCCGGCGGCGGCGAACGCGCCGGCACTCGTCGCATCGCCCGCGCGAATGGGAGTCGTGTCGAGCAGGTCGCCGTCGATCGTGATTCGCTTCACGAAGATCCCGGCATCCGTCCACTGAGCGGACACGAACCCGTCGCCGTGCGGGGCGACCGTCGCATGTTTGCTTCCGTACGGGTACGCGTCGTTCCACACGAGGACCCTTCGCGTCTCGGCGCCGCTCTCATCGAACAGAAGGAGCACCGATCCGGTGAAGGTCGCGCCGAGCAGGTACGGCTCGACCATCGCGGCGGTCACCGCGCCGTTTCGCGCGACGCTCGGGTGATCGACGCCCGTCGCGATCACCCGAGTCTCGCTCCCGGCCATCGTGGCCGAGTTGTAGCGGCGCGTGTGGAGGACTCCTCTGTCGGCCCAGTAAACATCGACGGAATCGCCTGCGCTGACGATTTGCGGCGCGCGATTCTCCCGCGCCCCCGCGACCAGAAGGCTCTGATCCGAGGAGCGCAGGCCGGAGATCATCACTCCATGGCCACTCGAGAACCAGACCGCGACGTCGCCTCCGGCCGAACCGGCGACGTCGAGACCGTAGGTGAGATCCCTCAGCGGCCCGCTGTCCGGAGTCGAGATCCGTTCTTCCGCCGTGGCGGCGGTCATCACGCATGACAACAGCGCTGCAACTGCGAGACGCAGAACCCGGCCCGACATCCAGTCAGTCTAGTCGGAGGAACCGATTCGGACCGGCGCCGTGCCGAAAAAAAGCTTGCCATGCTCTGGTGTTGTAGTTGACTATATCACCATAGCGCCTGGCGCTGGAAAGACCCCACGGGAACCAGGGATGAACCGCGAATGGAACGACAGCCAGCCGATCTACCGACAGCTGCGCGACCGTGTCGTCGCACTCATCCTCGACGGCGTGCTGGGGGACGGCGACGCGCTCCCGTCCGTCCGCACGGTCGCGGCCGACCACCGGGTCAATCCTCTCACGGTCCTCAAAGGCTACCAGGAGCTCGTCGACGAGGACCTGGTGGAGATGAAACGGGGCCGCGGGATGTTCGTTCGCCCCGGGGCGAGGGAGAAGCTGCTCGAAGACGAGCGCCGGCGCTTCCTCGAAGACGAATGGCCGCGGATCCGGGAGAGCGTCAAGAGGTTAGGCCTGACAGTCGAAGAACTGCTGGAGACCGGCGCGAAGCCGGGATCGGCGCCGGGTAAGCCCGGCAGAAAGCGCTGAACACATGGCATGCATCGAAGCTCGCGGCCTCCGCAAGGCGTTCGGGTCGACCATCGCGCTCGACGGGATCGACCTCCGCGTCGAGGAGGGCCGGATCCTCGGCATCATCGGCCCGAACGGCGCGGGCAAGACGACCGCGCTCAACGCAATCCTCGGGCTCACGACCTTCCAGGGCGAGCTCTCCGTTCTCGGACTCGACCCGCGCGACGACCGCGAGCGGCTCGTGCACGACGTCGCGTGGATCGCCGACGTCGCCGTCCTCCCCCGCTGGATCCGCGTCCGTCAGGCACTCGACTTTCTCGCGGGCGTCCACCCGCGCTTCGATCGCGCGAGGGCGGAGCGCTTCCTCGAACAGACCGGCATCAAGCGGACCAGCCGCGTGCGGGAGCTCTCGAAGGGAATGGTGACGCAGCTCCACCTCGCCCTCGTGATGGCGATCGACTCGCGGCTGCTCGTCCTCGACGAGCCGACGCTCGGGCTCGACATCCTCTTCCGCAAGCAGTTCTACGACGCGCTCCTCAGCGACTACTTCGACGGGAAGCGCACGATCGTCGTGACGACGCACCAGGTCGAGGAGATCCAGGACGTCCTCACCGACCTCGTCTTCGTCGACCGAGGACGGATCGTGCTCGCGTGCAGCATGGAAGACATCGAGGGGCGATACCTCGAAGTGATGGTCCGTCCCGAGCAGCTCGCGGAGGCCCGCGCTCTCGGACCGATTCACGAGCGCCAGGTCTTCGGCCGTGCGATCCTCCTCTTTGATCACGCCGACCGCGGACGCCTCGCGGAGATGGGCGAGGTGCGCACGCCCGGCATCGCGGACCTCTTCGTCGCGGTGATGGGGCGCGAACGCGCCGACGGGAAAGGAGCGGTCGCATGACGGCGAACGACGTTCCGGAGCTTCCCATCCACTCCGATGCAGCCAGTCACGTCGAGGCTCCGCGGACCCGCCCGTTCTACTGGTCGGTGAGGCGCGAGCTCTGGGAGAACCGCTCGATCACGCTCGCCCCGCTTGCGGTGGCCGGGCTCGTCTTTTTCGGGTCTCTCGCCGGGATCGCGCGGATCGCGAGGAAGGTAGACGAATACAGTTCCCTCGATTCCGCCATCTGGCTCCTCGCAAAGCCTCTCAGCATCGCGCCCGCGCCGATCATGCTCGCCACGTTCATCATCGGCGTCTTCTTCGCGCTCGACGCGCTCTACGGCGAGCGACGTGACCGAAGCATCCTTTTCTGGAAGTCGCTCCCGGTTTCCGATCGCACGGCAGTGCTCGCGAAGGCTGCGATCCCGCTCGCCGTCCTCCCGTCGATCGCATTCCTGCTCAGCGCCGTGACGCAGATTCTGCTGCTGATGGCGTCGATCCTGATTCTTCCTGCGAATGGGCTCTCACCCTTCACACTTCTGGCAGGGTTCCGCTTCTTCGAGGGGCTGCCGATCATGATCTACGGCCTCGCGGTCCACACGCTCTGGTTCGCGCCGATCTACGGCTGGCTGCTTCTCATCTCCGCCTGGGCGCGTCGCGCGCCGGTGCTGTGGGCGGTGATCCCGCCGCTTGGCATCGCGGTCGTCGAGCGGATGGCGGGAGGCACCACGAACTTCGCCATGTGGCTGCAGTACCGGGTAACGGGTGCGATGAAGGAGGCGTTCAGTGTGGAAGCGTCGGACGGAAACGTCGAGAGGATCTGGCAGCTCGAGCCGCTGAACTTCCTCTCGACACCCGGCCTCTGGATCGGCCTCGCGTTCGCCGCGATCTTCATCGCGGGAGCGGTGCACCTCCGCCGCAGTCGCGAGCCGACGTGACCGCGGCCTGAAACCGACTCCCACGGCCGGCACTGTCCGGGCCGTCTTCCCTAACGTCCGCGCCCCCTCGGGCAGCGCATATGGAAGGAGTGTCCCATCGTGGCCTTCGTCATTCTGCTACTCGTTCACGTCGCCGGCGCCACCGTCGGCCTGCTGTCGGGCTTTCTCGCGATGATCCTCCGCAAAGGCTCGGGCCTGCACGGCGCAGCGGGCACCGTCTTCTTCGTGTCGATGCTCGCGATGTCGGGGAGCGCGGTGTACATCGCCGCGTTCCTCTCGCCTGTCGCGATCAACGTCGTCGCCGGGCTGCTCACGCTCTACCTCGTGTCGACCTCGTGGCGCGCGGCGAGAGCGAAGGAGCTCGTCGCGGGCCCCGTCGACCTGGCGGCTCTTCTCTTTGCGCTCGCGGTCGGTGCCCTGGGAATCGGATACGGGCTCGAGGCCGCGGGCAGTCCGACCGGAGGGAAGGATGGCATCACCGCGCCCATCTACGTCATCTTCGGCACGATCGCGCTCCTCTTCGGCGCCTCCGACGTGCGCCTTATCGTCCGTCGCCGCCTGACAGGTGCGCCCCGCATCGGCCGGCACCTCCTCCGCATGTGCCTCGCGCTCCTCATCGCGACGCTCTCCCTCTACCCTGGCCAGGCAAAGCTCTTCCCCATGTGGCTGCGCGAGACGAACCTGCTCTTCGTGCCGCACATTCTGCTCCTCGGGTCGATGCTCTTCTGGACCGTCCGCATGGGTCGCCGGCGGCGCGCCGAGGCGCGGCCGGAAGAGCGAATGGACACGATGGCGGGTGGAACCGCTCGAGCGTGAACTTGGAAGGTCGCGGGGAGGGTCAGCGGGGAGAGGGTCCGGAAAGGAGCGGAGGGTCAGCGGGGAGGGTCAGAGCTTCGTTGTTCGGTAGTGGGCGGCAATCGAACCCGAAGTCTCGTTTCGTCAACAATTTGCGAGCCCCCTCAGATCGCGCCGAGGCGGACTCGGTGGGATCAGGCGCCGCGCTGACACATCTGGAACGCGTGGAGCAATCTACCACTCGGGAGGGTCAGCGGGGAGGGTCAGAGCTTCGTTGTTCGGCAGTGGGCGGCAATCGAACCCGAAGTCTCGTTTCGTCAACAATTTGCGAGCCCCCTCAGATCGCGCCGAGGCGGACTCGGTGGGATCAGGCGCCGCGCTGACACATCTGGAACGC